>JBAXIF010000014.1:0-15673 GCA_037138515.1 Candidatus Falkowiibacteriota bacterium | reverse complement strand
CCGTAGAATTAGAAGCACCAAAAGGATTGGTCACAGTTGGTCCACCTGATGGCGGTGGAGGTGGCGGAGTTTGTTGAGCCTGAGGTTTTGGCTGTGACTTAGTGATATGACCCTTAACCGCAGTAAGAACCGTCTTACTAACAGAATCCAAAGTCTCTAAACCAGCATTAGGCAAGATGTCTTTCAAGTGCTCAGCGATTTCTTCATTAGTAGAATTACTATCAATCTTAGCTCCATTAGCTTTCAAGTGAATCTGAATCTCTTGCAAGAATTGTTCTTTCGAGCCCTTATTCTTGGCTGCCTTAGCTGCATCACTGTCAGTCATTGATGCTAAGAATCTCTTTTTATGTTCATGACTTTCTTTTTGAACCTCATTACCAGAAGGATCGCTGTCGCCAAAACGATTCAAGTTTAAGCCTTCAGTGTAAGCTAATTTCTTCTTAGCACTATAAGCTTCTTCATAATGTTCTTTTTTCTTAGTTGGATCAGTCTCACTACTTCCAGCTGTCTCAGCACTCTTAATCTTTTGATCTAAAGCAATCTTCAAAGTACTCTTCTGAGCGTCAGAAGCACCGTCATATTGTTTTTGGAAAGTCTTATCTTTCATGGAAGTAGCAATGGCATCGATAGCTAAAGTAATAGCAGTATTGCTCATATCAGAAAGCTTAACGCTACCACTGTCTAAACCAGCAGAGATTTTAGCGTTAGCAGCATCTCTACTTTTAACGGCACTGGCTTTCTGCTCTGCAGTAGAATTATTATCTTCCAAAACTTTTTTAGCATTACCTAAATCAGCATATGGAGGAGATAATTCAATATAATTCTTTTCTGCTGAAGTATTCATAGCTTGAGTGATCTTTTCATCACTCTTGAAACGATCATGGACTTTATTCTTCTGTTCAGCAGCAGCATTAGAATTCTTGAAGTAACCTTTCTCTAAAGCGATAGCAGTAGCGGCGGCATGTTCATGTTTATTCTTAGTCTTACTAATAACCTCCATAATCTTAGCTTCTCCAGAATTCTTGAGACTTTCCTTGCTGGTCGCAATTTTTTCATTATTATAATTAGCTACTCGTTTCAAGTTAGCTTCACCGGCAGTATCAAGATTTTCCTTGGCCTTGCCACCGTGCCAAGCTCCACCCATAGCCAAAAGAGCATTTCCGGTTAAAGCTCCAACTCCAGCGCCAACCACAGCACCAACGCCTCTGTTAACCCACTTAGAGGCGGTTTCTTGTCTGCCTTTGGCCTTAGCAATTGTAGCGTCTTCAACAGCTTCTTTTACTTCACTTTCTTTGATTTCTACGGTTAATGAGGCTTTTATATCTTCATTCTTTTTAATATCATTAGTCTCAGCGTCGTATTTAGCTAGTTGCTCATTTCTCTCCTTATCATCAGTTATTCTTTCATCAAGTTGGATAGCTTTTCTACCAGTAATTCTATCAGCTGAAGAGCCAGACTTATCCAGTTTTGCTTGAACCTCCTTTAATTCTTTTTCCTTAGACGTTCTGTCTGTTTGGATAGTCTCCTTAGCAGTTTGAGCTTTTGCTAATTCTCTTTCAGATTTTAAAGTTAATCCACGAGTAATTCCACTTGTGGCTGAACCCATAACCTTACCACTAAACTTTCCGACGGTTTGTTTGGTTCTGCCGATAACATTATTAACCATAGCAGCATCGTCCTTAGCTCGTCCGGCAACTTTAGCTGTACGCTCAGAAGATTTAGTATCTTGATATGACTTGTAAGCCATCTGGACTCTTTCAATACCGGTCCGACGCTTTATTTGAGTTCCAATAGATCCAGCAGTAGCAGCTCCCATTTTCTGCATCTTAGCCATACCTTTTCCGGCCATACCACCGGCTTGTCCACCTAATTGCTGAGAAATCTGCAAACCACCGACTAACATAGCGATGGAAATAATAAATTTAATCATGTGATCCGGACTACCCGCCTCAGTAATACCAGCCGAAGGACCAGTGGTGGAAGCTGTAAGAGCTCCGGTTATATTAGTGGTGTCAGCCTCAGCCATAGTTTTTCCAAGTTGAGAAATCTTGTCGATATCTGGAGGATTTTCAACGCCACCCAAAGAGACAAAAGACAACCAGATAAAGAAAGCTAGGATTGGACCAACAATTAAGTTTTTAGAGAATTCTTCCCACCACTGTGAGGCATATTTTTCTCCAGCTGGAAAAGCTGACAATAGGTAGGCCATTGGAGAAAGAACAACATAAACCCAAATCATAATCATTCTCATGGCCAAAACAGCCAACATGGTAACCAAAGTAATCAAGGCGATAACAGAATACATCAAGGCTAGCATGTAAGCTCCAACGATTGACCAAGCGCTAACCTCGCTACCTTCTACGTTACTATTAGTACTATCCATACTCATGATCTTATCGATACCTAACATGTTTGTTAGGTTTCCAGTACCAATATCTTTAAAGCCGTTAACAAAAGTTAACATGATAACCTGAGTAAAATCGATAAAAACACCACAAATCAATTTAGAAAAGTTGATGAGAACTGCCATCAAAATTAATTTAGGCAGCAAAGTTTTAAAACTATACTTCTCTACTCGTAAAATAGTAGCAAAAGCAATAATCAGAAGAATCAAAATAAAAAACATGTTACAAACATCACGCACGATAGTCCAACCATATTGAACTGGAGAAGCATTGATAAAATCATTATACTGAGCAATCTTAATCAAAACCCACATCACTAACATGATGAGCAAGCCAATAACATAAACAAAAGCATAAACAATCCAACCGATAAGTTGAGCCACGGCATCACCAAACCAACTAGCATGGACTGGGTTAGCTAGAATAAAGCTACCAAGAACCAACATAAAAACCAGCAAGAAGATCGATTGATTTTTAGATAAGTAGGATTTCATTTATTTTAAAAAAAAATTAATAACGTTTATGTTTAGAAACTAACCTCCAGCAAGAGCGGTCCAAGTATCATTAATCCATTGGAAGACTTGTCCGATAGTACTATTAAAGATACCAATAACAGCTGCCGAAACTGCAATAACTGAAATAGTGATTATGCCGCAAAATCCATTTACACAACAGCAGCAACCTTTTTCACAAGAACCGATCTGATCACCGAAAGCTTCAGCCTGCTTAGGTGATGCTTTCTGCATTTCAGGTGGAATCCATTCATGACCTAACTTACAAAACATTTTTGGCCAAAGTAGATTACCCATCACGTGAATATCAATCCAGATTATAGAAGTGGTAAAACTGTAAAAAATAATATTCTGCCAGCAAGTCTTTAAAATTCCGGCTGTCGCCTTATTCAACTTAGCTAGAACACTAGCAGCTGCGGCTGGATCTTTTTGGCCTGTGGCAGTATTTGGTCTTCTCATTACTGAGCTCATCTGAGCCAAAGGACTGTATTGACTGAAGTTGGCTTGCGGCTCTTCAGACGAAGCGGAGCCAGCTGCAGACTTAGCCTTATTCTTGTCTTGCATCAAACGACTGGCCATGGCATCTTCCGAACGCTGGTTGCCACCACGATTTAATAATTGCTGATCAACGGCCATATTTTATTTCTAATTTTATCTCTTATCTATTCTCTATTTTACTATAAAATAAAAAAAATGGCAACAAAAGCAGGGGCCGATTTGGCCCCTGCAAAACAATGATCAGATTAAATTAAAAAAGATTCTACATCATGCCGCCCATACCTCCCATACCAGCCATCGGATTAGATCCATGACCATCGCAAGCACAGCCTTTTTCACTCACTTTATCAGTAATAACGGCCTCTGTGGTCAAAAACATCATAGCCGCTGAAGCCGCATTTTGCAGTGCGCTTCGGACTACTTTGGTCGGGTCAACGACACCCGCCTTAACTAAGTCCTCGAACTTGTCAGTAGCCGCATTATAACCAATGGAATTCAAACCGCCCTCATTAGCTTTAATGATATGATAAAGAATCAAAGAACCGTCCTTACCAGCATTAGCCGCGATCTGTTTGATTGGAGCAATAATCGCATTATCAATAATTTCAGCTCCCACAGAGTCAGATTTTATGCCTTGACCTAACTTCTCTAAAATATTGCCCGCTAAAATCAAAGCTAAACCGCCGCCAGGAACAATACCCTCAGCCACAGCCGCCTTGGTAGCATTCAAAGCATCCTCAATTCTATCCTTTTTTTCTTTCATTTCAGCTTCAGTTGCGGCGCCCACCTTGATAACCGCTACACCACCGGATAACTTAGCTAAACGCTCTTGTAATTTTTCTTTATCAAAATCGGATTCAGATACTTCCATCTCTTTCTTGATTTGTTCCACCCTGGAAGTAATATTTTCTTTAGCGCCAGCGCCATCAACGATAGTGGTGTTGTCTTTAGAAGAAACCACCTTACGAGCCCGACCTAAATCAACCAGTTCAGCTGTATCTAATTTCAAACCGATTTCTTCTGAAATTACTCGGCCACCAGTCAAAATAGCAATATCTTCCAACATCGCCTTGCGACGATCACCGAAACCAGGAGCTTTAATACCTAAAACATTAAAAGTACCGCGAAGCTTATTAACTACAAAAGTGGCTAGCGCTTCCCCTTCAATTTCTTCCGCAATAATTACAATATCTTTCTTACCGCTTTGTAAGATTTTTTCTAACAAAGGCAAAACTTCTTGAATGGAAGTAATCTTCTTATCAGTAATCAAAATGTATGGATCATTAAATTCCGCTTTCATTGAACTGGTATTGGTAATCATGTAAGGAGAAACGTAACCCTTATCAAATTGCATGCCTTCCACCACTTCTTTTTCCACGCCGAAAGATTGGCCTTCTTCAATAGTAATAACACCATCTTTGCCGACACTATCCATAGCTTCAGCAATAATATTACCGATTTCAGCATCATTAGCGGAAATAGAGGCCACCTGAGCCACCTCTTCTTTGGTGGAGATAGTCTTGCTCATGGTCTTTAATGATTCGACAATTTCAGCCACTCTCTTTTCCATACCAGAACGAATCTCCATTGGGTTAACACCGCTCGAAACTAATTTTAAACCTTCATGGATGATAGCCTGAGCTAAAATTGTAGCAGTAGTAGTACCATCACCAGCCGCATCATTAGTTCTGGAAGCAACTTCCTTAATAATTTCAGCACCGATATTTTCCACCTTGTCTTCTAATTCAATTTCACGAGCAACACTAACACCATCTTTAGTAATAGTCGGAGCACCATAACCTTTATCTAGTACCACATTTCTTCCCTTCGGACCAAGAGTAACTTTGACAGCATTAGCCAGTTTATCCACGCCACGCTTCAAAGCGCCACGAGCTTCTTCATCAAAAATAATAGTTTTTGCCATATGTTTATTCTTATTTTTATTTTAATTAATTAATGACTCCTAAAACATCATGAATACTTACTAAAACACATTTACCTTCATCTAATTCCAACTCTTCAGTACTATAAGTTTTCTTGTACATCACTTGATCACCAACGGAAACTGGCATCTTAGCATAAGTGCCATTCTCTAACATTCGGCCCTCTCCCACGGCCAAAACTTGGCCTTTAGCTGGACCCTCGTTCTTGACTGAATCAGGCAGAACAATACCACTTTTAGTAGTTTCTTCCCGGGCTACCGGCTTGATCAAAACATTATCGTTTAATGGTTTTAGCATCATATTTTTTAAATATTAATTATAATCATTTTTAGCACTCTAATAGAGTGATTGCTAAAAATATTTTAGCACATATCCAACTCTCGTCAAGATAAATAAAAAAACCCGCTTTAAAACGGGTTTTATAGAAATAAATAGCAAAAAAACTAATCTTTAACAAAAACTTCTACCTTAATCTTTCCAGAAAAATCAGGATTAAGAGAAACTTCTTCGGCAATTTTTTTCAAACGGTCAGCTGATTCTAAATCACTAACAATCAATAAATAAAAATTATCTTCTGCCTGATAACTAGCCGATTCGTGACCCATCTTTCCATGATGAAAAGCGATCTCAGACAACTTAGTTAATTCAGTTTTTAAATACTCATCGCTGACACCAAATTGGGCGCTAGATGAATTAAAAAACTGTTGGCCATCAGCCTTGATAAAACGTTCATCGAAATCAATAGCGCTGACAATAATACCAGATTCATTATGATCACGAGACTCTTGAAAATCCATGTGATAGTAATCACTGTTAACGTCTTCCGCTAAACGTTTAGTAAAAATTTCACCAAGCTGATCGGATGTTTCCGGTAAAGAATCAATTCCTAACCAAGAAAAAATTTCAGTGACTGACTCATTCTTCTCGATCATCGCCTTAAGTCCTTTGTGAGCTAAGCCAGCAGCACCACAGGCCTCATGACTAGCGATAGTTTCCGGCTTGTCAGGATTGTTTTTCATTTTTTCCACGAAAGACTTCAGATTATCTAGTGAAAATAATAAAAGAATTCCTTGTCCAGCTAAACCAGTTTTTTCCATGTTATCGTCCTTTGGAGCAAAACGTCCGTCAGAGCAACAAGCACATTTTTTCTTATGTGCAAAAGCCTCTTCTGGTAAATTTTCCATAACCTCGGAAAAATTTTCACCTTGTTGCAATTTCTCAATCAAATTAACTGACTGAATCTTAATTTTCTCCTTAAATGGAGTTTCAATTGTGTTTCCCATAGAAATAATGGTTTTAATTAAACGATATGTTAACAAAAAGTACGTTATTTAACATTCTTCAAATTTCTCCAGCGTTTAACCGCCTTAGAACGAGCCAACTGTTTCTCAATCAAACCGCTGATTTCAGCAAATTGAACAGCATCAATATCTTTCCATTTCTTCATTTCCTCTGCCTTCTTCTTAGCTTCTTCAATTCTCTCTTCATCCAACTCTACCGCCAATTCCGCGGTATCCGCTAAAACGACGATCTTATTTTTGAGAACCTCGACAAAACCACCAGACACTGAAATAACTTCATTCTCGCCATCAGCTTTTTTAAGTTCAAGGACGCCTGGACTCAAAATTGAAACCAAAGGAATATGATCAGGCAAGATGGTAATCTCACCCGACTGAGTTGGCATAGTTACTTGCAACACTTCTTCTTTCAAGACAACGCGTTCCGGGGTAACAAGCTCGAATTTAATTGTTTTTTTGTCAGTTGACATATTTATTTAAAAATAAAAACTATTTAATGCTAGCGACCACATCATCAATACTTCCCTTCATATAGAAGTCACCTTCATTCTTGTCATCATGCTTACCATCTAAAATTTCCTTGAAGCTTCTGATAGTATCAGCTAATTTTACATACTTACCTGGATGACCGGTAAAAGTTTCCGCCACGAAGAAAGGTTGAGACAAGAATCTCTGAACTTTTCTAGCACGAGAAACGATTAACTTATCTTCATTGGATAATTCTTCCATACCTAAAATAGCAATAATATCCTGTAAGTCACGGTAACGTTGTAAAATTTTCTGTACACCACGAGCGACTTCATAGTGTTCTTGACCGACCACTTTAGGGTCTAAAATAATAGAGGATGAATCCAATGGATCAACCGCTGGGTAAATAGCCAACTCTGATAAAGAGCGAGACAACACCACAGTAGAATCAAGATGGGCAAAAGTAGTTGCTGGAGCTGGATCGGTTAAATCATCAGCTGGCACATAAACCGCTTGAATAGAAGTGATTGAACCATTTTTAGTAGAAGTAATACGTTCTTGTAGTTCTCCCATTTCAGTAGCAAGGGTTGGTTGATAACCCACAGCACTAGGCATACGGCCTAATAAAGCGGATACTTCAGAACCGGCCTGAGTGAAACGGAAAATATTATCAACGAAGAACAACACATCCTGATTCTGTTCATCACGGAAATATTCCGCAATAGATAAACCGGATAAAGCGACACGAGCACGTGATCCTGGTGGTTCGTTCATCTGACCAAAAACCATGGCCACTTTGTCTAACACACCACTATCTTTCATTTCATGATATAAGTCATTACCTTCACGAGTACGTTCACCAACACCAGCAAAAACAGAGTAACCACCATGTTCTGAAGCAATGTTATGGATAAGCTCCATGATAACTACGGTCTTACCAACACCAGCACCACCGAACATACCTACCTTACCACCCTTCACAATTGGGCAGATTAAATCGATAACCTTGATACCAGTTTCTAAAATTTCAGTCTGGATAGATTGTTCAGTAAACTTTGGAGCGGCACGATGGATAGGATATTTCTTTTCAGTCACAACTGGAGTACCGCCGTCTACTACTTCACCTAAAACGTTAAAGATTCTTCCCAGAGTTTCTTTTCCAACTGGAACGCTAATAGGAGCGCCAGTATCAATAGCTTCATCACCCCGTTTTAGACCATCAGTAGTTCCCATAGCGATAGCTCTAACCAAGTTAGAACCAGTATGCTGGGCTACTTCAAAAACTAAACGTTTTCCATTGTTGTCCACCTCTAAAGCGTGATGGATTTCTGGAAGTTTTTCCGCAAAATAAACGTCGACGACTACGCCGATGACTTGTTTGATTATTCCGATATTTTTCTTGTCAGACATATGTTTTATTGACAAATTATATTATTTATGTTAAGTTATATTTAGTTATTTTAAAATCTAATTTATTATGGAAAAAAGAAGCGCAATTGTCAGAACCGAAGGATTTATCCAGGGTTTGCGAATTTTCGGAATTATTTTTTGTTTTATGGCCGTAGGCAACATATCAATATATTTTTCCAGCAATGAACCAAGCCGCGGATTATATATCGTTATTGGAGCGGTCTTTGGCGGAGTTGGATTTATATTCTTAGTATATTCCTACGAACTGAAAGCCAGAATCAAAAAACTATTATCACAGTACAGGCCAAAATAAAAAACTTTTGACCACTCTCTTAAACCGTCTTACAAAAGGCGGTTTTTTATTTTACGACAAAGCATTAGCGCCAGCACTGATTTCCGCAATTTCAGCAGTAATACTAGCTTGACGAGCTTTATTATAAAATAAAGTCAATTCACTCACCATATCAGAAGCAGATTCAGTAGCCTGATGCATGGCAGCCATTCGAGCGCTATGTTCTGAAGCATTAGACTCAAGCAAAGCTTGATATAGTTGAACCTCAATCAAACGAGGAACAATCCTGTCTAAAACTTCTTTAGGGCTAGGCTCAAAAGCATATTCATATGTAAATTCTCCTGACTGTAAATGTTTCTTTTCTTTCTCTTCAATATATTCCCGACTAGTGCCAACAGTATCACTTTTTCCAACAACACCTAAATACTGATCTGAGGCGTCAATATCCACCGGTAATAATTGCTTAACTCTAGGAATCTGAACAGCACCGCTAACAAAATCCGTATAAGCCAACATAACCTTGTCATACTTACCAGATAAATAATCGGAAATTATCATGCGAGCAATTGGATTGGTTTCAGCCGCTGACAATACTAAATCTGATTTAGGAAACTCAGCAGTGATATTATAATGCTGATGAGCCATAACACTACCCTTCTTACCAACTAAAACAATATCAGTATCAACATCGTGCTTAGCTAACGATTCTTTTGCCTTACCAATAATAGCCGCGTTAAAACCACCGCATAAACCGCGGTTAGAAGAAATCAAAATCAAAGCGACTTTTTTCACCTCATCTTTTTTAGTCAAAAGCGGATGTCCAACTTCGTTATGATTTTCAGCAATCTTAGCCAAATGCAAAACCGTCTCCCAGCTTAAGTTAGCATAGGTACGAGTTTTGAGTACGGCCTCTACCGCTTTTCTCATTTTAGCCGCCGCCACCATCTCCATCGCCTTAGTAATCTTTTTGGTATTGGAAACGGATTTAATGCGTCGGGATATTTCTTTGGTCTTAGCCATATATTATTTAATCAAATAATCCAAAGTAGCTTTATAATCTTCAATAACTTTCTTGATTTCAACTTCAACTTCTTCAGTCAATTCTTTCTTCTCTTCAATCAAAGTCAAAGCCTTGTTATTTAAGTCAGCATATTTCATTAATCCTTCTTCAAATTCTCTAGTCTTTTCCACTGGAACATTATCGATATAACCATTAATCAAAGAGTAGTAAATTAATACCTGTTTAGTAACGTGGACTGGTAAATATTGGTCTTGTTTAAAGATTTCATAAAGTCTCTTGCCTCTCTCTAATTTGTTTCTAGTATCTTCATCTAAATCAGAACCGAATTGAGCAAAGGCTGCTAATTCTCGGTATTGAGCTGCTTCTAAACGCATCTTTCCAGCTACTTTTTTCATAGCCTTAATCTGAGCGGAAGAACCCACACGAGAAACTGATAAACCAGCATTCACTGAAGGACGTTGTCCTTGGTAGAATAAATCAGGCTCAAGGTAAATCTGGCCATCAGTAATAGAAATAACGTTGGTTGGAATATAAGCAGACACATCACCAGCTTGTGTTTCAATAATTGGAAGCGCAGTAATAGAACCACCACCAAAATCAGCATTCAACTTACAAGCTCTTTCCAGTAATCTGGAGTGAAGATAGAAAACATCGCCAGGATAAGCTTCTCGTCCTGGTGGGCGACGTAATAACAGAGAAATTTCACGATAAGCTACAGCGTGTTTAGACAGATCATCATAAATGATTAATACATCCTCGCCTTGATCTAAAAAGTATTCGGCCATCGCACAACCAGCATAAGGAGCGATATATAACAATGAAGCAGAGTTAGAAGCACCAGCCAAAACGATGGTAGTATATTCCATAGCACCAGCCTCTTCTAATTTAGCCACAATATTAGCAATCTTAGATTCTTTCTGACCAATAGCCACATAAATACATTTCATGTTCTGGCCTTTCTGGTTAATGATAGTATCAATAGCAATAGCAGTCTTACCGATCTGACGATCACCGATAATTAATTCTCTTTGACCGCGACCAACTGGAATCATAGCATCAATCGCCTTAATACCAGTTTGAACTGGCTCTTTAACAGGAGCGCGAGTAATAACACCAGGAGCGATCTTTTCTACTGGATAGAATTTAGCAGCTTCAATTTTTCCTTTACCATCAATTGGAGCGCCGAGTGGATCAACTACGCGGCCGACTAAGTTTGGACCAACTGGAACTTCCAAAATTCTCTTAGTACAAACCACTTCATCACCTTCTTTAATAGCGGTAAATTCACCTAAAATAATAGCACCAACTAAATTCTCTTCTAAGTTTAAAGCTACGCCGATAATCTCCTTGTCGCCAGCCTTAAAAACTAAAATTTCTGACATCATAGCATCAGATAATCCAGAGACCAAAGCGATACCATCGGAAACTTTCAAAACGCGACCAACGGTTTGTTCTTTAGCTTCAGCCTGATAACCGGCAATGCGGCTCTTGAGCTGTTCAATGATAAAATCTTTCGTAGTTGACATATATTTTTTATATTTTATTTTTATGTAAAATTATTATTTATTCATTTCATCTTTTAAATCACGTAACGACTGTCTCAAACTGGAATCAACCACCTTATCTTCATAATGCAAGACAAACCCGCCTAAAATTTCAGAATCAATCTTTTCAGTTAAATTGATTTTCAAAGCACCAGTCTTAGCTTTTAAATATTCTTCTAATCCTTGTTTGGTTTCCTGAGATATCGCTCGAGCGCCGATAAATTCAACTGCTAACTCTCCGTTAGCCTTATCCCAAATCTTAGAAAAAGCGGCTAAAACCTCATCCAAACGGTTCAAATCTCTGTTTTCCATCATGATTTTAGCAAAATTATCTAAAACCACAGTCATTTCAGAATCACTCTTGGAAGAGACCACTTGAGCTAGAATCTCAGCGTATTGTCTGGTAGAAATTTTCATAACTATTTTTTAATTAAGCCTTCGATTAATTCCTTATCCTTATTATCAGTCATCTTTTCTTTCAAAACTTTTTCAACAGCTAAAATAACCAATCCAGCAATTTCCTGCTTCAACTCCTTCAAAGATTCTTCTTTCTCTTGAGCGATTTTAGCTTTTTCGCCAGTAATAATAGCAGCCACTTCAGCCTTGGTTTTTTCAATCAATTTCTGTTTATTAGCTTCAGCTGACTGGTTAGCATTTTCCACGATAGCCATAGCGTCTTTCTTCGCATCATTCAAAATTCTGGTCTGTTCAATATTCGCTTCAGCTAATTTCTTTTCTACTTCTTTAGCATCTTCCAAGCTCTTCTCGATAGTAACAGTTCTCTCTTGCATGATTTTAGCGATTGGCTTGAAAGCAAATCGATAAAGCACAAAAAAGATAATCGCGAAGTTGATTAACTGAGCTAAAAATAATTTAAGATCAATGTGAAAAATAGAGACTAAGGATTCCATATAAAAATTGATTAATTATATAATAATTTCACCACTGCTCCGAAGAAGGAGCAGTTCGTCAAATTACTATTTGATACTGAAAGCAATAACTAATGCATAAATCGCAACGGCTTCAGCAAAAGCACAGGCCAATAACATTGGCACTAAGATTTTACCGGAAGCTTCTGGATTACGACCGATTGCTTCCATAGCTTTAGCACCGATTAGACCGATACCTAAAGCTGGGGCGATTGAACCGATACCAATAGCTAAAGCTTTGGCTAACATCACATTTTCCATAGTGTTATTAATAAATTATTATTATTTATATTATATAAATTGACCTTTAATTAATGTTCTTCATCGGTGGTAGCAATAGACAGATATATCAATACTAGGATAGAAAAGATTAGAGCCTGAATCAAACCGACAATAACTTCCAGAAACATAAATGGTATTGGCAGACCAAAAGCTAAAATAGCTGACATGGAAGCTAATAATACTTCACCGGCAAAAATATTACCAAACAAACGAAAGGATAGACTAGCCACCTTAGCTAATTCACCAACGATTTCAATTAAACCAACAAAGAATTTAATTGGATTAACTAATAAAATAGTTGGTTCTTTGATAATTTTCTTTGGAATTTCCAATAAAACCTTAATATTAATGAATTTATTCAAATATTTCCACCAACCCAAAGCCACCACTCCCATAATATGACTAGCTACAACAGCCAAGGTTGCCAAAGCTAAAGTAGTATTCAAATCGGCTGTAGCGCCACGGAAATAAGGAATGAATAGTTTATGGCCACCTTCTTGGACAATTTGACCGATAGATCCAACGCCCGGTAAAAGTCCCATCCAATTATTAATCAAAACAAAGAAAAAGAAGGTTAAAACAAATGGAGCAAAGTGCAGGGTTTTTTTACGACTGCCAGTAACAGAATCAAAGATACCGAAAAAAGCTTCAAAAACCATCTCTAAAGCATTCTGCAATCCTCGAGGCACTTGTTTAATTTTACCTCTCAGTGACCAAGCCAAGGCGATAACAATCAGGACTACCAACCAAGAGTTAATCATGGAGTTAGTGATTGGAAAACTGCCGACATGGAAAACTGGTTCAGCATATAAAGTATTTTGGTGCAGAATCTTTTCGCTACCAGCGCCCTCAGTATTTGTTTCTTCAGAATTATTAGACATATTATTTACGCTTTTCAATATTTTTATATTCTTCTAACGTGTTTTTTATTAAACCAACCATGGAAACAACAAAAGATAAGCCAACTACAATCAGAAACCAACGAGGAGAGCTACCATATCTATTATCTAACCATTTTCCTAAAAGAGCTCCGAAAAGAACTGGAAAAACAATCCAAGCAGAAAGCCGACTAAACATCTTTAAAGGCTCCACCCAATAGTTATTATCAAGTTTCTTTTCTGCCATATAAACTACAAACAAAACAAGAGCTTATGCCCTTGATTAGTTAATCAAATCACATTTTTCTTAACATTTTATTATAGAGCCACAACCCCGAAAAAGTCAAGGGTGGGCTAAAATCAAAAAGGTTGACAAAATAGCCAAAAATAATGAATTTCAGGCTAGTTTTTTAGACTACTATTAGAACATAAAAACGATCTAACATACTTTAAATTTAGCTTGACCATAACCAAAAAATATTTTAAGATACAAAGTCAATCAAAAAGATTGATATTTTTGAACATTAAAAACAAAATCACTAACTTAAAAAAGGAGGAAATAATGGTACAACGCTATGAGAATGAAAAAATTGCAGAAATTTTCAGCGACAAACACAAATTAGCTTTATGGCAAAAAACTGAACTGGCCGTCATGCGAGCGATGGTCAACTTCGACATGATGAAAAAAGATGATTACGATGTCGTCGAAGAAGCCCTAAAAACCAATCCAATTAACATTGAATGGTGGAAAAAAAGAGACGAAGAAATCCACCACGATCTCAATGCTTTCCTAGATGAACGTTTAAGATTTATTCCTAAACACCTACAACAATTCTTCCATAAGAATATAACCTCTTATGACACCGAAGAACCAGCCTTTGCTCGTTCATTATTTGAAGCAGCTGAAACAATAAAATTAATTAACAAAAGTCTAAACAATTCATTGTACAACTTAGCCATTGAACACCGTTATACAATTATGAATGGCCGGACCCATGGGCAGGAAGCTGAAATGCAAAGCTTTGGCGCTAAATGCTTATCCTGGATTTCAGATTGCCGCATAGCCCAGAAAGCATTTAAACAATCATTAGAAAATCTCAGATACTCAAAATTATCTGGAGCTATCGGAAAATATGGCAGCCTCGATCCTAAGATCGAAAAAGAAGCCTTAAAAATCCTAAATTTTGAACCGTTTATTGGAGCGACTCAAATTATGCCCAGGGTGCTTTATGCGCCCATTGCCCAAAGCTTATGCAACCTAGTCTGCGTCATAAACAAGATCGGACTTGATATCCGACTAGCATCCAGAAGTGGAAGACCGCTGCTGCAAGAACCTTTCAAAAAGAAACAGAAAGGATCATCGGCCATGCCTCATAAGAAAAATACCATCAGGACTGAACAATTAGAAGGTATGGCTCGAATGGCTAAAGGATATATGGGAATGATCACCGACAACATCGTAACCTGGGAAGAAAGAGCCATTGAACAATCCAGCGTTGAGCGAGTTGCTTGGCCTGATTTGTTCCATGTCACCGCTCAGTCTATAAAAGTTCTGACTGGCGTTCTAACCGGGCTTAATGTTTATCCTGATAATATGCTGAAAGAAATCCATGAATCGCGCGGAGTTTATGCTTCAAGCGAAGTAAAGGAATTTCTCAAAACAAACTTATCAGAATTGAGATTAGGGCACGAAGATGCTTATCGGATTGTGCAGATAGCCTGCTTTAATGTTTTCGAACCAAGTAAAGAAAGACTGGCCATCAGAGAAACAATAGCCACTTCTTTCATTGAATCGTTTGAGCTTCTAAAAGAAGCCAGTAAACAGGAAGAAAAAATTGTTTCCATTGAAACATTTATTCCAGAGGCGAGATTGCGAATATCAAACGACTTAGATATCGAACAAACACAGATTGATATTTACAATGCCGCATTACAAAAATTATTTTCTCAGGAAATCATCCTAGCAGAATGGAAGAAACTATTCACACCCAGCTTCCTTTTAAAGAATGAGGATTATCTCTATCAACAAACATTGGGAGTTTAAAAACTCCCTTAACTAAAACAAAAAACCGGAAACAATTCCGGTTTTTTTATTTCCATTTTTTAAAAAATATTAAACTAATCCATGCTGATGAAAACATTCTACATATTTACGGTCAAGGTTGAGTAAATGATCTACCAACCAATCTTCTA
>JBAXIF010000013.1:0-16873 GCA_037138515.1 Candidatus Falkowiibacteriota bacterium | reverse complement strand
TCCTAAAGCTAATCCTCCAGTCGCTAAATTGGTCAATTTGGGCCAATTTAAATACGAACGTGAGAAAAAGCTTCATAAACAGAAGGTTTTACAGAAAAAGGTGGAAACTAAGGTGGTTAAGCTCACTTTTAGAATTAGCCCACACGATAGAGATGTTCGTTTAGGTTTAGCCGAGAAGTTCTTAGCTAAAGCCGATAAGGTCAAGGTAGAGATGTTTTTACGTGGTCGTGAACGCCAACATTTTGATAGAGCCCGTGAATTAATGATGGAATTCATTACTGCTTTGAAAAGTAAACCAGACATGGTAATTGAGGAAGATCAACCCTTGACAAAAGCCCCTTCAGGGTTTAGTATAATATTAGCCAATAAAAAGTAATTAAAGTCAAAATCAGGTTTTAACCTGTTTTTTATTATCACTTAAGAAATATTATAAAGATATGCCGAAAATCAAAACCCACAAAGCAACCAGTAAGCGTTTTTCCCTAACCGGTAAAGGTAAGGTTAAGCAGCGTAAAGGTGGTCAAGACCATTTCAATGCCCGTAATACTGGTAATGAAACCCGTGCTAAGCGTCGTGATATCACTACTACCGACACTTTAACTAAGACAATCAAACAATTAATTCCATATAACTAGTTCAAAGTTTGAGTCCTCTTTTATTATTTAAAAGAACTGGCTCATAACTGCTGAATATACTACTATGCCTAGAGTAAAACGCGGTACTTCCCATGTTAAAAAAAGAAGAAAGTTACATAAAGCGACCAAAGGATACAAATGGGGTCGTAAGAATTTGATTAAGGTAGCAAAAACCGCCCGTACTAAGGCTGGTGCTCATGCTTATACTGATCGCCGTAAAAAGAAACGCACTATGCGTGCTTTGTGGTTGATTAAGATTAACGCCTTTGTTCGTGAGTATGAATTATCTTACTCTAAATTTATTGCTGGTTTAAAAGCTAACAATATTGAAATCGATCGTAAAGTTTTAGCAGAATTAGCTGTTTCAAACCCAGAAGTTTTAGCTAAAATCATTGAAAAGATTAAGAAATAATTATTATGATGTACTGGTTTAAAATCGCACAATTTATTTTAGGAGTCCTATTGATTTTGGCGATTCTATTGCAGAACCGCGGAGCTGGTTTAGGTGGTGTATTCGGTGGTTCCGGTGGTGTCTACTTGGCTAAGCGTGGCTTGGAAAAAAAGTTATTTATAGCTACTATAGTTATTTCTGCTCTTTTTTTCTTAACCTCTTTAGCGATTATCATCTTTTAAGTTTCAATACTCCTTGTGAATTCTCACAGCAAGAAAATTTTAGGATTTTTTAAAGCGACCAGCCAGAAGTTAGTTACTGCTTCTGGTCGCTTTTTGAAATTAAAAAAGAATTATGACCGACAAAAACGATCCGAACAAATGGATCGACAGTTGGTCTATTCTTTATCTCCAAAAAAGATCCCTAATTCCAACCAAATAAAACATTTGAAGAAAATTTTAGGACCACAAGAAAAATTGTGGCTTAGAATTTCTGTTTTGGTTTTGGTTTCTAGCCTTTTATTTTTGGGAATAAAATTTTATCGAGATCATTTAGAACTATCCCCAATTGAAGGCGGATCTTATAGTGAGGGATTAGTTGGAGCTCCTAAATATATCAACCCGCTTTATAATTATAATCGAGATGTTGATAGTGATTTAAGTGCTCTGATTTTTTCTAGCCTTTTTAAGCATGATGATGCTGGTAAGCTAGCTTCGGATTTAGCGGAAAAATGGGAGGTGGGAGAAGACACTAAAACTTACACTATTACTTTGCGTGATAATGTTAAATTTCATAATGGTGATAAGCTGATAGCTGATGATGTTGTTTTTACTTTTGAGGCTATCAAGAATCCGGAATATAATTCTCCTTGGCGCCAGATGTTTTTAGGAGCTGAGATTGAAAAGATAGATGACCGGACAATTAAATTTACGCTGGGCGAGTCCTATGCTCCATTCTTAGAGCTTTTGACTTTTGGTATTTTACCCCAAAATTTATGGACTTCAATTAATCCTGAAACTGCTGATTTAGCGGACTTAAATTTGAAGCCAATTGGTTCTGGTCCTTATAAGTTTAAGACTCTAACAAAAAATAAAGCCGGTGAGATCAAGGAATATAACTTAGAGGCTAATAGTGATTATTTTCAGAAAGAACCATATATCAGCAAGATAGTTTTTAAGTTTTTCCCTAACATTCAAGAGGCGGTTAGCGCTTTGAATAATAATTCCGTTGACGGCTTAAGTTATTTACCTCATGAAAATCAGTCTGATGTCTTAGCTAAGAATTCTATGAATTTTTATAAGCTGAAGATGCCAAGACTGACAGCTTTATTTTTCAACAAGAAAGCTAATGCTTATTTAAATGATAAAAGCATCAAGACAGCTTTAGCTTTATCTCTAGATAAATCTAAGATTGTTAATGAAGCTTTAAGCGGTGACGCTCAAGTTATTGACGGCCCGATTTTACCTGATAGTTTTGCCTATAACCAGGCTTTAAAAAAGTATGGTTATGATTTCGGTGCGGCAGAAAAATTATTAGACGAATCTGGCTGGCAGAAAGTAACTATCAATACTGAAGAAGCAGCTCGGGCTGTTAATATCACCGAAGAAGAAGCCGGCAAGGACGCTAATATGTCTATGCAGCGTGATATTGCCGCTTATGCTAGTTCCAGTGGTCTAGAAATCGCTGGTAATTGGAGAGTAAAAACTCCTAAGGCTAAGGGCGTTGCTCGTCAGTATTTAACAGTGTCTTTAACTGTTGTCGATTCAGTTGATAATTTAAAGGTAGCTGATGAAATTAAAAAGTTATGGAGTGATCTTGGTGTTAAAACCGATATCAAATCAATTTCAGCTTCCAGTGCTGAAGGCGATGTAGTTAAGCCTCGTAATTTTGAGATTTTATTATTCAGTCAAGTTTTAGGTTCTGATCCTGATGTTTATCCTTTTTGGCATTCATCTCAAGCTGGAGAAGGTGGTCCGAATTTAGCTGACTATCGTAATAAGGATGTTGATGCGCTTTTAGAAAGTGCTCGCTTAGCTACTGACCAAGGACAGAGAATTGAAAAGTATAATAAATTCCAGGAAATAATTACCGACGAATTACCTGCTATCTTTTTATATTCATCCTATTATAATTATCCCCAAAATAAACAAATCAAGGGCTTCAATAAACAAGTCATTACCGATCCGGCCGATCGCTTTTCAGGCATCGCTAATTGGTATGAGAAGACTAAGAAAAAGCTGAAATGGTAGCTTTTAATTTAACCATTATTTCTCTTTAATTATACAAATAGCTTTGTCGATAAAATAAAATATTTTTTTTGTTTTTTATTTTATCTTAAACTATTTCTCTTAACCTCATGATTAGTAAGTACAAATCAGCGGCCACTCCTGATAGTCGTCCGCTTCCAAGTAAAGATAGCCGTCCGCCAATGAGACGGCCATATAGCTCTCCTATGTCTAGTCCTCGCCCTAGAGTTACCTCTAGCCCTAGTTCTAGTAATCAGAGCAGACCTCAATTTTCTAACAACGCTCCTCGGGCCACTTTAAGAGGTCCAAGAGCTCCTTTTCGTCAGGTCTTCAGTGCTCAAGGCGCTTTAGGCTCTCTTCGTGTTATGGCCCTTGGTGGTCTGGAAGAGGTCGGACGTAACATGATGCTGATTGAATACAACAAAGAAATCATTATCGTTGATATGGGTCTACAGTTTCCGGAAGAAGACATGTTAGGCATTGATTATATTATTCCAAATATCTCATATTTAGAAGATAAGAAAGATTGGATTAAAGGCGTTGTTATTACTCATGGTCACTATGATCATATTGGTGGCATTCCTCATATCATGGGCCGAATCGGTAACCCCTTAATGTTTATGGGTAAGTTAACTGCGGGCCTGGTACGTAAAAGAAATGTGGAATTCCACAGTTCTCCAACTTTGAATATTAAAGAAATTGATGAGACCAGTAAGGTAAAATTAGGTCAGAATTTTAATTTAGAATTCTTGCGTGTTAACCACTCGATCCCAGATTGTTTTGCTGTTATTATTGAAACTCCTTTAGGAAAGGTGGTTCATACTGGTGACTTCAAGATTGATTTTACTCCAGTTAATGATAAGCCGGCTGACTTGAATCGTATTGCTCAAATCGGTGCTGGAGGTGTCTTGATGTTGCTTTCAGATTCAACCGATGCGACTCATGCCGGTTATCAGATTTCAGAATCAGCTATCGGTGATGAGATGGAAAAATTATTTGAAAAAATAAATGGCCGGATAATTATCGGAACTTTTGCTTCTCAGTTATCTCGTGTTCAAAAGATATTTGATAACGCTACTAAGCACGGCCGTCGTGTTTTACTTCAAGGTCGTAGTATGAATGATAACGTTGAGGTGGCTCATCAAGTTGGTTATTTGAAATTCAACCCTCGTTTATTAGTAGATGAAAGAGATGTTAATAAGATTCCAGACAGTCAATTGGTGATTATTGGTACTGGTGCTCAAGGTGAAAAAGGCGGTGCTTTCTTGAACAAAGTGGTTAACGGTGAACATCGTTTGATCCATTTTAAGACTGGTGATACTGTTATTTTCTCCTCCTCAGTCATTCCTGGTAATGAAAGATCAATCCAGACTTTGATGGATAAGATTGTCCGTCAGGGCGCTAAAGTTATTAACTATCGAATGATGGACGTGCACGCTGGTGGACATGCTAAGCAGGAAGATTTGAAATTGATGATGCGTTTACTGAAACCAGAATTCTTTATGCCAATTGAAGCTAACCATTACATGTTACGCGCTCATGCTGATTTAGCGGAACAAGTTGGTATCCCTCGAGAAAATATTTTCGTGGCTGATAATGGACAAGTGATTGAGCTGAAAAGAAATGGCAGCAAGATTATGGGAACTTTGACCAAGGAAAAAGTAAATACTGATTATGTGATGGTTGATGGTTTGGGTGTCGGCGATGTCTCTGATGTTGTCTTGAAAGACAGACAGATGATGGCTGAAGATGGTATGATCGTGGTCATTGCGACTCTGGATACTAAGACTAACGATATCATTGGTAATCCAGATTTGATTTCTCGTGGCTTTGTTTATATGAAAGAAAACAAAGATTTAATTGAAAAGACTAGGATGATTGCCAAGAAGATTGTAAAAGATCAGGCCGGCAGTTTGCCAATCGATGAAGATTTTATCAAGAATAAAATTAGAGTTGAGGTTGGTCAATTCTTGTTCTCTCAGACCAAGAGACGTCCAATGGTTCTCCCGGTAGTTATTAAAGTTTAAAATATTATACAATATATAGATAATAAAAGCGCTAATTATAGCGCTTTTATTTTGTTTGTGGAAAACTACTGTTGACAAGTCTATAATATTATGATAAGACTTATATAGCTTAAACTAAGCTAATTCTAATAAAAAACTGAGGGGAGGTTCCCATGAATAAAAACTTAAAGTTCTTTTTGGAAAAAATATTTTCAATTCATTTTTCAAACGCAGCTACAAATATTAATATTAAAGCTTCTTCTTTTTCCATTGTTGATGCCCGGAAGCTTTTGCCCGAATATGAAATTCCGAGAAGTGAAACAATTATGCCCGATGGCACTATTGTTAAATCACTTTTTATGGATTACATTCCAGATAGGGATTATATTCTTAGTAAACTTTTTCGAAGGTCAAAACAACAATTCGAAAAAGAGCTTAAAGAATATGAGTGTTATTCCGCTACAAAAGATCGAGACGCTGCCGTTGAAAAACTAATTCAAGATTGTTTTCCAGAACAAGAAAAGGAAACCGCGGTTACAAAGCCAAGACCGTGCCTTCCATTCTTCAGCTATAATTAACTAGCTGCCTACAAGTATCTCAAAGCCCATCAATCTAAAGATGGGCTTTTATTTTTTTTCTTAAAATGCTATTATTAAAATAATACTAAACTAAGCCAAAAATAATCACTTGACTGTTTTTGATTTATGTGGTATAATATATTTGTTACTCATTTAACCTATATTAATAAAAGTTCATTAGTCTTTAACCTTTATTAATATTAATTTTTAAAAATATGTCCATGGAAAATTTAAAAAAGCAAGAAACAGTTGAAAGTAATTCAAAAGAAAGTGAGTCTACTATTTTTAAAGCAGAAGCTCCTTCTCAGGAAGCTGCTGAAAAATTAGCTAAAGATTTAGAAAAGGCTGGGGCTGTTATTGCTGAGACTTCTAATGAAATTAGAAAAATGGCTGGTGGTGAAATGATTAAAGGTAAGGTTGAGTCTATGCCTCAGACTGAAGCTGAAAAGCGTTTATATGAAAATGTCGGTTTCGACGCTGAATCTTTAGAAGCAGCTAAAGCTGAATTTGCTGGATTGTCTAGCGTTGAAGCTTATAATAAATTTCAAATCTTATCATTAGAAAAGACTCAAGATTTCTTGATGACTATTGGAAGAAAAACATTTAGCCCAAGTGAAAAGGGTGGAGCTAATTTATTATTAGCAAAGATTGGCTCTGTCTTAAAAACAGCTGAAATGAAGAAGGATCAGGCTTTGAGACCGTATCCTGCCTTAATACAGCATGCTAACAAAAAGACTGACGGTTATATGGCTTTAGATGGTTTGTCTAAATTTTATGCTAAGAATGGTTATGACGATCGTGGCTTCTTAGCTCGTAATTTAGGTAGTTCAGATACTCCTTTTGAAAATTTCCAAAAGGATTTAGCTGAAAGCATCTTAACTGAGCAACAACAAGAAGATATCATGATGATGGCTAAAGAAGCTGAAAAAAAGGCTGGTAATTCCGCTGGTGCTTTCGCTGCTGGTGGCATCACTCAAAAAGTTATGATGGAGTCAGTATTCTCTCGTAAGACTGTTAATGAAATTGCTCCTGATAAAAAAATTGCTGCTTAATACTCTATATAAAACCAAAAAACACCCCAATTAGGGGTGTTTTTTGTTGGTCTTGATTTTTTATAAGGAATAATATAATATATAGGCATAATTTAATATACACCTCTATTAAGCTTTTGGTTTCAAGGTGGCCAAAAGGCTTTCCCTCGGGAAGGTTAAAAGCGCTTTTTTTATTATCTAAATTTAGTTTAGGTTATAGAAACAAATACGCTTTTATATATGAATAAAGATACTGCTAAGAGTGACGTTTTTAGCGCCCTCTTGGAAAAAGAAGATTTAAAAATTCCACAAGTTGGCGACATCGTTAAGGGTTTAGTAATCGCTGCTTCTAAAGCAGAGGTTCGTCTTGACATCGATGGCGTGATGACTGGTATTGTTCGTGGTCCAGAGTTATATTTGGAAGCTGACGAATATACTGATTTAGAACCAGGCCGTGAAGTTGAGGCTATGGTGGTTGATGCTGAAAATGAGAACGGTGAATTAGAATTGTCTTTCCGCCAAGTTGGTCAAGGTAAGGCTTGGGATAATTTACGTGAAGCTTTCAAGAGCAAGACTACTGTTTTTGTTAAGGTAGCTGATGCTAATAAAGGTGGATTACTTTGTAATTACCGTCAGATTAGTGGTTTCTTACCAGTTTCTCAATTAGCTCCAGAAAACTATCCACGTATCAGTGGTGGTGATAAGAGTAAAATTTTAGAGAAATTGAAATCTTTTGTCGCTCAAGAATTTGAAGTTAATGTTATTACTTTAAATGAAGACGAAGGTAAGATTATTTTCAGTGAAAAGGATGTTTGGAATAAGAAACAAAAACCAATCTTAGAGAAATATAAAGTTAATATGGTGGTTGAAGGTAAAATCACTGCTGTTACTAACTTCGGTGTATTTGTCAGTTTTGATGATAATATTGAAGGTTTGATCCATATTTCTGAATTAGCTTGGCAGAGAATTGATTCTCCTAGCACTTTATACAAGGTAGGTGATAAGATTAAAGCTGAAATCGTTAACATCGATGGCAACAAGATTTTCTTGAGTGCTAAAAAGATCATGAAAGATCCATGGTTAGAGGCTGTTAACAAATATGTTGTTGGTCAGGCTGTTAAAGGAAGCATCTTGAAGGTTAATCCTTTTGGTTTGTTTGTGAAGTTAGACGATGATATTCATGGTTTAGCTCACATCACTCAATTAGGTTTAAGCAAGACTGAAAAGATCAATGAATTGTTCAAGATCAACGAAGAACGTGATTTCGAAATCTTGTCTATTTCTCCTTCAGATCATCGTTTAGCTTTAAAACTGGTTAAGGAAGGTAAGAAAGAAAAATCAGTTAAGAAAGAAGAAGCTGAAGCTGAAAAGAAACCAGTCAAAAAAGCCAAGAAAGAAGAGGCTGAAGAAGTTGAGGCTGACAAAGAATAGTTAAAATTTGTTAAAACTGTAGATAGAATAATAAAAGGGGCAATTTTGCCCCTTTTATTTGCTAAAATAGCCCGGCTGTTATATACTAAGTCTATATTAGATTACTTTAATTACTATTATTTATGAAAAATTTGTTTAAAAATTTTTTGATTTATTTTTTGGCTTTTTTAATTATTGCCAGTATTTTTAGCGCTTTTAGCTCTAAATCCCAAAAAAGTGACAAAGTAGGCTTAGAATTCTTGGTAAATGAGATTAACAATGGCCAAGTTGCCTCAGTTTTAGTTGACGGTGATCAAGTGGAGATTACCATGAAGGATGGAGCCAAAAAAGTGGCTCAAAAAGAGACTGGAGAATCATTATCAGCCCTACTTAGCAACCTTAAAGTTGATAGTCAAAAGTTGTCAGCTGTAAATATTAGCGTTAAAGAGGCTGATAGTACTAGTTTTTGGTTGATGACTGTTTTGCCAATATTACTGCCAATTTTGCTTATCGGAGCTTTTCTGTATTTTACAATGCGGGGAGTGTCTAGCGCTAACTCTCGGGCAATGACTTTTGGTCAAAGTGGGGCTAAAGAATTTAAGATTGATGAAAAAAATAAAGTTACTTTTAACGATATTGCTGGTGCTAAGGAAGCTAAAGAAGAATTGAAAGAGGTAGTCGAGTTCTTGCGTTTACCAAAAAAATTCCATGACTTAGGAGCTCGAATTCCTAAGGGGGTTTTGCTTTTGGGTAGCCCTGGAACTGGAAAAACTTTGATGGCTCGTGGTGTCGCCGGTGAAGCTAATGTTCCTTTCTTTCATATCTCTGGTTCAGAGTTTGTGGAGATGTTTGTGGGTGTTGGTGCTTCTCGTGTTAGATCATTGTTTCAGAAGGCTAAAAAGAGCTCTCCTTGTATCGTTTTCATTGATGAAATTGATGCTGTCGGCCGCAAACGCGGTTCCGGTATGGGTGGTTCCCATGATGAAAGAGAGCAGACCTTAAATCAGATTTTAGTGGAAATGGATGGTTTTGAGCCTAATGATAATATCATCGTTATCGCTGCAACTAATCGTCCCGATGTGCTTGATGCCGCTTTATTGCGTCCAGGACGTTTTGATAGACAAGTGGTAATCGATGTTCCTGATATCAAGGATCGTGATGAGATTTTACAAGTTCATGCTCGCAAGAAGCCTTTGGCTGAAGGAGCGGATTTACATAAGATTGCTGAAAGAACTCCAGGATTTTCTGGAGCTGATTTAGAAAATGTTTTAAATGAAGCGGCTATTTTAGCTGCTCGAAAAGATAAGAAGGTGATTGGTATGGAAGAAATGTATGAATCTATTGAAAAGGTAATGATGGGACCAGAAAGAAAGAGTCGAGTTATTACTGACAAGGAAAAGAAGATTACTGCTTATCACGAAGCTGGTCATGCTATTGTGGCCCATTTCTTGCCTAATACTGATTCAGTCCACAAAGTCTCTATTATTGCTCGTGGATCAGCTGGGGGTTACACGCTAAAACTTCCAAGTGTTGATCGTCACATGCATTCTAAGACTGAGTATATTGAAGAGTTGGCTGTCCTTTTGGCAGGACATTTTGCTGAAAAGGAAATTTTTGGTGAAGTGACTACTGGAGCGACCTCTGATTTACGTCGAGCAACCTCTTTAGCTCGTAGATTGATTACTGACTTTGGTATGAGTGACGTGCTTGGTCCAAGAACTTTTGGTGACAAAGAAGAAATGATCTTCTTGGGTCGCGAGATTCATGAACAACGGGATTATAGCGAAAAGGTAGCTGAAAAGATTGATGAAGAAATTAACTCCTTTATTTCTGAGGCTGGTCGGGTTGCCGTTGGTATTATTAGAGACAAAAAGGAATATTTAGAAAAGATAGTGGCTGAATTATTAGAAAAGGAAACTATCGAAAAAGATGTCTTTGAGTCTATTGTTGGTCCGAAAGTAGTCTAAAATTGGCTATTTTCTTGACTATTTTAGATGGTATGATATGCTTTAATTGTCTTAATAATAAAGAATATGACAAAAGAAATGGGTTTTATTACCCCAGAAAAAACAGTAGAAACACCACTTAATGAGATTCAGGAAGAGCCTGGTGTTGCCGATAAACAGACCCCAGATTGTAGAATTATTGTTCCAATAGAGGAAAAAAAGACCAGAATGAGTGCTAAGAGAAAAATTGAAGAAGAAAACCACCGTGAGGCAGTTAGGAATGAGCTGACTGAAATGTCTTGGCGCAATGCTTCGGGGGAGCAGATTATGGTTAGAGACAGGGTCAGAGAAGAATTAGAGGCTAGTGGTAATAAGATTACTTATATGGGAGCGATAATTGATGATCGAGGCCAACGCTATATGCATGTCGGTATTGATAGCAAAAAAGGCTTGACCCGAGTTACTCTCGATAAAGACGATAAAGTTATTAGTTTAACAGAAATATAAATAAAAAAATTTTAATTTTAATTTTATGGCAAATCCAAAAAAGAGAAGAACTAAGAGTGCGGTTGGTAAGAATAGAGCTCATTTAGCTTTAACTGCAAAAACTTTGAACAAATGTCCAAAATGCGGTGTAGCTGTTCAACCTCATTCTGCTTGTGAATTCTGTGGTAGCTACAAAGGCAAGACTGTTTTAAAAGTTGAAACTAAGGCTGCTAAAAAACCAGTAGCTAAGAAAAAATAATATGTCTAATCGTCACTTAGCTCGAACCATTGCCATGCAGACTTTGTTTGCTTGGGATTTTAATGGCAAGAAAAACGATAATGTTAATGCTTTAATTGACGAAAATTTTGAAAATTTTGCGCCTCAGTTCGATGATGGCGGATTTGTTAGAGAGACAATTAAGAATATCTTAGAGCACAACGAAGAGATTGATAATTATATCCGTCGTTACGCCACTGAGTGGCCTCTAGAGCAGATTACTATCGTTGATCGGAATGTTTTGCGGATTGGTATTTATGAATTGTTATATTCAGAAAATATCCCTCCTCGAGTAGCTATTAACGAAGCGATCGAAATCGCTAAAGCTTTTGGTGGTGAATCTTCCGGTAAATTTATTAATGGCGTCTTAGGTGCTATTTATAAAGATATGCCAGAAACTGAAAGAACTAGACGTGAAGCTATTACTCAAAAATTACAAGAAGCTAAAGACTCTAGAGCTAAATCAGAAGAAGGTCAAGAAGAGTCAGAAGAAACAAAAGAAGTCGAATAAACTTATTTAGCAGAGCTTAATAATTAATTTATTAAACTGCTAAATTGCTAAATTGTTTTGATTACAGTTTAACAATTTAACACTTTAATGATTCTCTTATATGTCCAATTTAGCCAAGTTGGAGGAAGCAATCGGAATTAATTTCCAAAATAAAAGTCTGTTTCAACAGGCTTTAACTCACAGGTCTTATCTCAATGAACACCCTGAATTCAAGCATGGCCATAATGAGCGCTTGGAATTTTTAGGTGATGCTGTTTTAGAAATTGTGGTCACTGAACATCTTTTTGTTAACTTCCCTAATACCCCAGAGGGTGATCTAACTAACTGGAGAGCTAGCTTGGTTAATTCCAAGATGCTTTATGTTGTAGCCGATGCTTTAGGGGTAGAAAACTATCTACTTTTGTCTAAGGGTGAGGCTAAAGATAAAAATACTAAGGCTCGCCAATATATCTTAGCCAATTCTATTGAAGCTATTATCGGCTCTATTTATTTAGATCAAGGAATCGAAGCAGCTAAAGGATTTATTATCAAAAATATCGTTTCCCATTTGGATGAAATTTTAAAAAATCAGACTTATTTAGATCCTAAATCTAGATTTCAGGAATTGGCTCAAGAGAAAGAAGGCGTTACCCCAATCTATAAAACAATTAAAGAAGAAGGACCGGATCATGAAAAATTATTTACGGTCGGTCTTTACCTGGGAGAAGAATTGGTTTCTGAGGGTGATGGTTTATCTAAACAAGAGGCTCAAGTCAAAGCCGCTCAGGCGGGTTTGGAGAAAAAGGGCTGGTAAAATTATTTATGGATATCAAAAAACTTTTAACAATTGCCGCTGAACAGAAGGCTTCCGATCTTCATTTAGTTAAAGATTTAAAGCCTATTTTACGTATTGATGGACAACTAGTCCCCATAGATGAGGCTTTGAAGAAAAATCAGACATCTATTGATAATGGTCAAGCTGCCCCAGAGTATAATAATGATATCTATGTTCTGTCAGAAGAAGGTGAAATCTTAAAAGGAGCTCGTCGCAAGAGCGAGGATGGAGTTTTTTATCCTTTGACTAGTGCTGACTTAGAAGCTATCGCTGATAGCATGATTAAACCGGAACAGAGAGAGCGTTTAATGAAAGAAAAAGATTTAGATTTTGGTTATTCAGTCGATATTTATCGTTTCCGTGTTAATTTGTCCTATGAGCGTGATAACTTAAAGGTGGTGGCTCGTGTCATTAATAACCAGAGCCCAACCTTAGAAGACGTTAACATGCCTCCAATAATTTATAATTTATTGGACATGAAGCAAGGACTAATTCTTTTAACTGGTCCAACTGGTTGTGGTAAGTCAACATCTCTAGCAGCTATGCTTAATTATTTAAATGAAAAATATAATTATAATATAGTTACTTTTGAAGATCCGATTGAATTCATGTTCAAGTCTAATAAGAGTATTATTACTCAAAGACAATTAGGCACTGACTTCCCTTCTTTTGCTAGTGGTTTAAGACATGTACTTCGCCAAGATCCGAATGTTATTATGGTGGGTGAAATGCGTGATTTAGAAACTATTTCTTCAGCTATCACTTTAGCTGAAACTGGACACTTAGTTTTGGCCACTCTTCATACTTTTAACGCCTCTCAGACTGTTGATAGAATTATTGATATTTTTCCTCCTTTCCAACAGAATCAGGTCCGCTCTCAGCTTTCCATGATCTTGGCCGCGGTTATTTCCCAACGCTTATTACCTAAGGTTGGTGGTGGTCGTGTGGTGGCCAGAGAAATTATGGTTAGAAATTCAGCTATTGCTAACTTGATTAGAGAGCAGAAGATTATCCAGATTAAAAACGTCATTGAAACTAGTTATAGTGATGGTATGATCAGTTTGACTCGCGATATTAAAGAGCTTTACGAGAAAGGATTGCTGAGCAAAGAGGTGGCTCAGAGCCAATTAGATGAATTATCTTTATTAGTTTAGACTATGCGTCAAATATTAGATGCCCATATCCACTCTCGTTATTCTAGAGCTTGTTCTCCGGATTTAACTCTCCCTAATATTGAGATTGCCTGTGAAATTAAAGGAATAGACATTGTAGCCACCGGCGATTTTACCCATCCCCGGTGGTTTTTGCATATTAAGAAGGAGTTAGTGGAAACTAATACTGGTTCTGGTTTGTACTATTTAAAATCTTCCAATAATAAAAAAGTAAAATTTATTTTATCGTCCGAAGTAGCGCTGATCTATAAGGATCAAAATAAGGTTAGAAAAATTCATTTAGTGATTCATGCTCCCAATATTGAAGCGGCCGAAAAATTAAATGATGAATGGAGCAAGAGATTTAATCTGCGTTCTGATGGCCGGCCGATATTAGGAATGAGTGCGCCACAACTTGTGCAAGATTGTTTGAAGATTGATAAACGATTTTTAATTTATCCGGCTCATATTTGGACTCCATGGTTTGCAGTCTTTGGTTCTAAATCTGGGTTTGATTCTATAGCTGAGTGTTTTGGAGAAGAGACTAAAAATATCTATGCTTATGAGACGGGATTATCTAGTGATCCAGAAATGAACTGGCGCTTATCTGCTTTAGATAAATTAACCCTATTGTCTAGTTCTGATGCTCATAGTTTGGCTAATATTGGCCGAGAAGCTACTATTTTAGATTTGGATGAAGTTACTTATAATGAGATTTATCAAGCTATTAAAAATAAGGATATAAAGAAGATAAAAGAGACTATTGAGTTCTATCCGGAAGAAGGTATGTATCATTTTGATGGGCATCGCGCTTGTCATTTTAGTTGTTCGCCCGAGGTGAGTAAAAAAAATAAAGGGCTTTGCCCGATCTGTAAAAAACCTTTAACTCTGGGAGTAGCTTATCGAGTTGATGAGTTAGCTGATAGACCGCTTGGCTTTGTTCCTAAAAATATTTCTGGCTATAGGAAGTTAGTCGGGTTAGAAAAGATTATTGCCGAATCTTTTAGTGTTAAAAGTCGGCAGTCAAAAAAAGTCCAAGCAGAATACCATAAATTAATTAAAAATTTTGGTAGTGAATTAGATATTCTTTTGGATGTTGATTTAAAAAAAATGGGGGAGGTAACACCTGCTTTGATCGTTGAGGGAATAAGGCGGGTTCGGATGGGAGAGTTGATTGTCCATCCAGGATTTGATGGTGAGTATGGTGTTGTTAATATTTTTAGTGATAAGGAAAAAATAAAAAATAAAAAATAATTTAAAATATATGCGCTTTATTGTTAATGTCTTATTGTTTTTAATCTTAACTGGTTTTTGTTTTTATTGGTTTAACGACTCTAATCCTGACCGGAATGATCCTAGTAAAATTCCTTATGTTGGAGATGTTTTTGGTTTAGTGTCAGAGAAATATGCGGAAATCCAGTTCTATTTAAATAGTGGTCAGGGTAACTTTTGGGATTATTTGGAAAATTCTGCGGAAGTAAGGGAAGTTGTTGATAAATTTAAAGAAATTTATGAGACGGGAAAGGGCCAATATCAGCCTTAATCCGAGTTATTAAGTGCCCTTTCTGGGCGCTTTTTTATTTTCTTTTTTTATGGTATAATCTTGATGTTATCTCAATAAATTAAGATAAAAATCAAATGACTAAAAACAATAAATATATTTTGGCTTTTTTTTCCTGCTTGGCTTTAGCTTTAGCTTCAATTCATACTGCGTCAGCTTTGGATGTTGGCAGTAATGAGATTTCTAATACCATTCAATTGACTACTGATAATCCAATTAAGATTGCGGCTCGGATTATTAATTTCTTCATGATGTTTTTGGGTATTATCGCTGTTAGTCTAGTTATCTTTGCCGGTTTTAAATGGATGACTTCCAATGGTAATGAAGAAAACATTGATGCCGCTAAGAAGATTTTAAAAAATGCAGTAATCGGTTTAGTGATTATTTTATCATCTTGGGGTATTGTTACCTTTATTTTGGGAAGATTAATTGGCGACACTGGTAGTGGAGGAACTAGCGGGGGTGGCACTAAATATGGTGTATTGGCTGGTGGTGGAGCTTTGGGAACTTGTACTATTCAAAGCGTTTATCCAGAGCCAGAGCAGAAAGAGGTTCCTCGTAATACCGCTATTATTATTACTTTTAAAGAAGATCTAAAGTTAGATACTGTTTGTCTTGATGCCGGAGGCGCTGCTTGTGCTTGTGATAATACCACTGCTTGCAATCGGCTTAATAAGAATTATTTTAAAATTTATGAAGGAGCTGGTTTGCCTGGAGACGCCACCTCTACCGATGCCATCGTCAACCACCCAGTGGGAGATAATAAAACTTTGGTCATCACTCCGGTTTTGCCGTTAGGTTCTCCGGCTAATAACACTTGGTATACAACTTATATTTCTAATGATGTTCAGGCCACCACTGGTTGTCCTAATGGAGCAGCTTCTTGTGGTATGTTTGATACTTGCGCCACTGATTATTATCGCTGGCAATTTGAGGTTAGTAATAAATTAGATTTAACCCCGCCCCAGATGGTTTTAGGTGGAATTTTCCCAGATCCAGATAATATCCGCGATGTTATTACTACTAATTCAGTTTTAGCTTCAGCTGTCGGCAGTTTTAAGGTTAATGACACCCCCAAAGCTTATGTTCCAGCTCAGGTTCAATCTATCATTTCACAGACAGCCAACTCTCAACCAGCCACCATTGCTTTAGAGGCTAATTATAACGAGACAGTTGAAACTGAATTTTCTATTACAGTTATATTGGGCGATAAAGCTCAACTGCAAAAAGGGACTACTGTTTTAGGGGTAACTGATTTTAATGGTAATAGTGTTACTTTCCCAGGATACTTTACTTTAACTGTCGGTGGAGATGAAACTCATACCGTTGGTAATATGTGGTTAGCCACCATTTCAGCCGCTCAAAGAGCTGATACAATTATGGTTGGGGCTGATACTTATAATTTTGTTAGTGGTGCTGGCAGTGGTTATAATATTGAAATTGACAGTAACCCAACTCAACAGGCTGTTAATATTGCGGCGGCTTTAAGTTCTCGAACTGATGTTTTAGCTAGTGCTAATAGTATTACGGTTAATATTGAATCTAAGGCTGGCGGTTTTGCTGGTAATAGTATTAATTTGTCTACAAATAATTATACTACTTTTACTATTGTAGCTATGCATGGTGGAACTGATAGTGCTCAAGTAGCGATTGTTAAAGATAAAAAAGACAAGCCGATGAATTCTATTATCCAGATTAATTTTAATGAAGCTGTTAATCCAATTACTGTTTCTGGTAGTGCCGGAGAAGTTAAAGATACTATTAGAATCGTTAATAATGATTCTGCGGCTAAGACTAATGGCCAAAGCTGTACTCAAAATAATGATTGCT
>JBAXIF010000012.1:0-17639 GCA_037138515.1 Candidatus Falkowiibacteriota bacterium | reverse complement strand
GGAACCAACTTTTTAATAGGTCAGATTGTGTGCAGGATTACTGGACCATTATAATTACATCCAAATGAATCTGGGCATAAGATAATATTCGATGAGTTGTTGAAGGTTATGAAACCAATAATTGTTTGATATTTCTGTTGTTAAAAATTTAAAAGAAATCTATTTTTGGTAATAAAATATGCTATAATAGAACCATGCTCAATCAAATAACATATAATAAATACTTTAAAATTATAAAAATATGCTTTTAAAAAAAATCTATACGACCGGAGATAAATTTGAAGATAGAGTCCGGGAGAAGCTTAGTCATTATCCAATTATCTATGCTCTTATCGGTGGTACTGGGGTGGTTATTTTTTGGCGGGGAATTTGGAACACGGCTGATTTAATTATGGATTTATTATTTGTTGAGGGAGATAGTGTCTCTCGTTTTCCTTGGTGGGACGGACCGTTGTCAATATTAATCGGATCTATTTTATTATTGATTATTGGTTTATTTGTTACCAGTCTTATCGGTAATGAAATTATCATCTCTGGATTAAGGAAAGAGAAGAAGCTGGTTGAGAGAACTGAAGGGGAAATTAGATTGGAATTGGAAGAAAGTGATAGTATAAAAAATGAAATTCATGAGATGAATAACAAGCTAAAGAGACTTGAAGAAAAATTAAAATAATAATCCTTAAATTAGATGTCTGTAATTTTGAAAAATGTTCTTAAGTTTTTCGGTTCGATCTTGCGCGGGATGAAAGATGCAAAGTTTCGCAGTCTTTTATTTTTTGTACTGATCATCTTGCTAATTGGCACCTTCTTTTATCATAAGGTAGAAGGCTGGCGTTGGCTGGATTCTTTTTATTTCAGTTCTATGTCGCTGACCACTGTCGGTTATGGTGATCTTTCGCCGAAGACTGATGCGGGAAAAATATTTACAGTTTTCTACATCTTTTCCGGAGTTGGAGTTATCCTGAGTTTTATAAGTTCGGTAGCTAATAAAGCTCATGAGAAAAGCGCTACTGAGGAATTGATCGATAAGAAGCGGAAATCAATATTAAATAATTTATAATCTAAATAATAATCATATGGAAGAATTAAGGAAAGATAAAAGAACTTGGCACGAAGAACATATGGCTAGCTCCACCATCGGGCAAAGAGTGGCTGATAGTACCGCTAAATTCATGGGTTCTTGGAAGTTTATTGTTGGTCAGACTGTCTTTGTGATTATCTGGATGACTCTTAATTGCTTAGCTCTTATAAATCATTGGGATGTCTATCCTTTTATTTTACTTAACCTGATCTTTTCTACTCAGGCTGCTTATGCCGCTCCGATCATTATGATGTCTCAGAATCGACAGAATGACCGTGATCGTTATCAGGCCAAGAAGGATTATCAGACTAATATTGATGCTAAGAGAGAGATCGAAGAGTTACAGACAGCTTTGGCTCGGATTGAGACAGAGAAATTAGATAGGATTATTGAGTTATTAAGTAAATCATCTAAGTAATTTAAACCTGAAATTAATTGACAAAAACATAGTATTAGTGCTATGTTTTTGGTGTTATATAGCACTTTAACATTTTTGATTTTTTTTATGTTTATTGGACTATCTAAATCTCTTTAATTATAAGAGGGATTTAGATAGCCCAATAAATTGTTTAACTAAAATCTATAAAAATGGGAATGCCGAGAAATCTATTCTTAGTAAGACATGGACAGTCTGAAGGGAATAAAGTTAGGAGGGAATTTGAAGAAACTAGCAATGAGTCTTCATTTTCTGATGAATTCATGAATCTTCATGAGTCACAATACGCTCTTACTGCGCTAGGTATTGAGCAAGCTGAAAAAGCTGGTAGATGGTTTCAAAAAAATAATATCATTTCTTTTGATCGGATGCTCGTATCTAATAATGTGAGAGCGATGCAAACCGCAGCTTATCTGAACTTGCCGCAAGCTCTTTGGATGGAGGATTTTAATCTAAGAGAAAGGGATAGTGGTTTATTTAATGTTATTAAGCCATCAAATAAAGATTTGAATTATCCTAATGAACAGAGGTTTAATGATGTTCAACCTTTCTTTTTTCGTCCGCCTCAAGGTGAGAGTCTGGCCGATGTCTGTTTAAGGGTTAAGGTGGTTTTAGATACCTTGGCTCGAGAATGCGACGGAACTAATGTAATTATTGTGTGTCATGGACATGTGATGAGAGTTTTTAGGATAATATTGGAAAGAATGTCGCTGCAGAGAATCAATGAATTTTTGACAACCGAAGAAGAATGGGGAAGAGTCCCTAATTGTTCAATTATTCATTATACCAGAAGTGATCCCTTTGATTCTGAAAAAGAATTATCTTCCAGTTTTAATTTAGTGAGGATTATTCGTCCCGCTGGAGGTGGAGATTTAGAAGATGATTTTTCTGAAATTGAAAGAAAAAAATATTCTAATCAAAAGCTTTTAGCTGCAGCTCGAAAAAATCGAAATATCTAAAAAGAATAAAAGCCGCCTGGTTCAAGGGCGGCTTTTCTATTTTAGTTATGGATATTTTTACAGTAAATGATAAAAGTGTTATTATTTATACATATGAAAAATAATTTCCCCAAACCATTTAAGAGTGCCATCATCTATCAGGACAAGAAGCTTTATGCTTGTTTGGCTAACAATCCATTAGCCGAAGGGCATGTGGTGGTGGTTTGGAATGAGCCGGTCAAGGATCTAAATCTTTTGAAGCGAAAAGATTTTGAATATCTGATGGATAGAGTAAGTGACATCCGGAAGGCAATGATGAAAACCTTGAAAGTTAAAAAAGTTTATTTGCTTTATATGGATGAAGTTAATCATGTTCATTGGCATCTGGTGCCACGTTATGACAAGATGGGTATAGAGGCTTTGAGTGGTGATGTTGGAAAGATAAAAGACTTTACTTTGGATGATAGGATTAGAAAAAAATTAATTATCACTAAATAAAAAAACGACCTTTTGGTCGTTTTTTGGTTTAACATTCTCCAAGACAGCCAAATATCTTCTTGTGATATCGGTGCCAGAAATAATAAATGGCGATAATCATTGTTAGGCCAATTATAGCCGCAGCTAGATAATAGTTTTCTGATTCTTCTGGTAGAGGAAAGAAGTTGTTGATAGTCTCAATAACTAATTGCACTGGATGAAATATTGATCCTAGGATTAGCCATGTCATCATAGTGAGTAGAAATAGGATTAATTTCTGTGAAGAAGAGTTTTTTGTTTCCATATTAAAAGAACTTTTGGTTACTTTCATCTATAATAGTGGCGTTATGGGTTATTGTCAACATCATCAGTTTTCTGAAATTTTGATAAAGTGCTATAATCAAAGGTGATAAAAAGATAATTAAAATAAAATTATGAAGACAATCATTGCACCTCAAGTCATAGTTAAGGCTAAAAAACCGATTATCTTTTTAGCTGGCAGCATTGAAATGGGTAAGGCTGAAGATTGGCAGACTGAAATTGCTCAGCGCTTAGAAAAATATTCCGGCACCTTGCTTAATCCTCGTCGAGAACATTGGGGATATGATTGGAAACAGAGTATCAAGAATAAGAAATTCAAGGAGCAGTTAGAGTGGGAATTCAATGGTCTGGCTCAGAGTGATTATATTGTAATGTACTTTGCTCCTGGTTCTAAGAGCCCAATTTCTTTATTGGAGCTTGGATTATTTTCTCGCAGCCATAAGATAATCTGTTGCTGTCCGAAGAAGTTCTGGCGACGGGGTAATGTGGAGTTTATCTGTGAGAAGTTCAAGATTCCATTAGTAGATACTCTGGATGAGTTGTTATTGAAATTAAAAAAGGCCGGGATCTTAAAAGTTTAATATGGATTTTTCTTTGTCAGCATACAACAAACAATCATTTCAAAATATTTCCTTGTCTCAATATGATTTGAGCGACAAGGAGTTTTCTGATTGCACTTTCAAGAAGTGTGATTTTAGTGGTTGTAGATTGTCTAGCTCTTCTTTTATCGACTGTACTTTCTCAAATTGCAATCTTTCTAACATCAAGGTGGATAATTGCAGTTTCCAAAATATTATATTTGAGAGCTGTAAACTACTAGGCATTTTATTTTCAGTGATAAACACTTTCTTGATCGGCTGGAAATATGAAAAGTGTCAGATAGCGCTCTGCGATTTTAGCGGATTAGATATGAAAGGTAGCCAGTTTTTGGAGTGCGAGGTACGGGACTGCGAGTTTATCAATACTGATTTAAGCGAATCGGATTTTTCTGGTTCAGACTTGCTGAATAGTAAATTTCATAACTCTAATTTAGAGGGGGTTAGGTTTGTCGGCGCTACCAGTTATTATATTGATCCCCGCTTTAACAAAATGAAAAAGGCCCGCTTTTCTTATCCAGAGGTCTTATCATTATTGGGCGTTTTTGAGATAGAAGTAGAATATTAATAATCTTAAATATGACTAAAGAAAAGTTAGAAAAGATGATATTAGTCGGGATCACTGGCTATACCAATAATGATTGGCAATCCAAAATCAAGGATATCGATAAGCTAGGTATTCCCCGAGTAACTTTGTTTTTGGAAAGATTCAAGCTGAAACAGCGCTTGGCTATTTATGATGCTTTGTTGAAGTCGAATATCAAAGAGATTCCGATGGTCCACATCAGGGATGATATGAGCGGGGAAGAACTGGAGTTCTTGTTTAATAACTTCAAGTCCAGATGCTTCACTATCCATCCTTACCATTTTCAGGTGATGAAGAATTGGCGCGGTTTCTACAAGTATCTTTATTTGGAATTTGGATCTTTGAACAAGATTGATCCGATGGTTAAAGTAGAGAAGATCGGCGGTTTCTGTGTCGATTTGTCTCATTTTAAGTTTGAGTCTGTGGCTGGAATGATTGAGGCTGATTATATTAATCGGCATAGGAAAAATTCCAAGCTCTTTGCCTGCAATCACTTGAATGGTTATGATTATAAAAAGAATGAAGATGTCCATCATCCAAAATCAATTCATGATTTTGATTATCTAATTGAATTACCTAAATTTGTCTTTGGAAAAGTGATCGGGCTGGAGATGGATAATACTATTGCTGAACAGTTGAAATATAAAAAGTATATAATTTTCTTGTTGTCTGATGATAAATAGTAATATTTCCACTGTTTAGCCGTTTTTATGGTTGGATAAATCGGGATGTGTTATAATGGAAATATAAATTAAATTTTATAAGCAATCAATCTCAATTTTATGCGCATTTGGGATGTCGATCCAAAATATTTATGCCATAAGCATTTAGTGGCCGAACATCGGGAACTACATGGGCTTTGGAATATATTAACCAAGCATGATGGCAAGGGTGGCTATTCGCATCATCCGGAAACTTTGCGTTGGGTCGGTAAAACCTTAGCGCTTTATAATCGCCACGAGACTTTAGTGAAAGAGTTTAGTTGGCGTGGATATAAGCATCATACCCCGCTTGATAAGAAGTTGGCTAAAGGGAAGGGTGAACAGGATGCGTTTATTAATACCGTTTTAGAACAAGAGATATTATTGAAAAACAAACCTTGTGATTGTTTATTGGTTGAAAGATAAAAATATGTTAATATAAAAAACAGTTCAATTTTGGACTGTTTTTAATTAAAATAATAAAATTTTATGAGTAGCAAATATTTTAAACTTTTTACTATATTTTCACTTAGTTTGTCTTTGTTGTTTTTTTGCTTGTCTGTCGCTAATGCTCAAGAGTGCCCAAGGGGGCTGGTTAATGATCCGGCTCCAGGGGTTTGCGGCCTTTATGTGGATGAGGATAGTAATAGTATCTGTGATTTGAGCGAAGATAATACTAAAAATGTATCAAGTATCAATTTGAATGATCCTGTTCCTGTGGAGGCTGTTAAGGTGAATAAGGAATATTATATGTGGCAATTAACCATCTTTTTTACAGCTGCTTATCTGTTGTCTTTGTTTTTAGTCAAAAAGAAGTATCTATCATTTATTGTTAACAGAAAGATTTGGAATATATTACTCTTAATATCTTTTGCTATTACGATTTTTACTTCTATTGTTTTGTTGTTGCAGTTAAATTATGGAATCGATCTTTATTCTTCTTTAAATATAAGTTTTTTACATATTGAAATTGGTTATATAATGATCTTAATTTCCATTTATCATACTCTTTGGCATATTCCATATTTCAAGTCATATTTTTCCTAAATTTAAGGAAGTGTTATAATAATACTATTAAATAATTAAACTTAAACTATATGTCATTCGAAATACCTTCAAATCAAGAGGAGTTAGATGCTCGCCGAGAGAGGATTGAAGATGAAATTAATAATTTTAAAGGTAAGATTTCAGAAAAATTTGCTGATACTGATTTGGAAAAAGTGACTGAAGCTTTGGATTTTATGTTGAAGATTCATTTGCCCCAAGCAGATCGGGTTGATGGTAAGCCATTTGCCAGCCATCCCTTGGCTGTAGCTGAGCGGGTAATGGAGTTAAGCGACAATCCGGAGCTAGCTATCGCTGCTTTGATCCATGATAGCGTGGAGGATCAGTCTGACCGTATTTTCTTGGAAAGATTTAATCGAAAATATCCGGATAGAAATTTTTTGAATATCAAAATTAATGAAGAAGGGAAAAAGAAACATAAAGAAGTTTTTAAGGCTTGGAGTTTTAGGGAGTTAAAAGAAAAATTCGGTGACAATGTTAAGGGTTATGTTGAAAGTATGACTAACCATGATTATTACTCCTTGGCAGATGACTCTGGTTTAGAGGGCGATGCCAAGCATGATTTTATCAACAAGCTATACGCTGAACATGTTGAAGATATTATCAGCGACCCAGAGTTATTTACTTTAAAGTTGGCAGATTTGTCGGTTAATATTGATCTTCATTCTTTAGACTCAACCAGTGAAAAATATCAGAAATTAAAAAGAAAATATAAGTCAGTGATTGAAGCGGTGTTGACAAAGTTAAATAGCTTGGAAGAAGGTCACCCTATCTACGGAAAGAAAGATACAATCATAACAGAGCTTAATCAGATTTATACTGAACAGTACAGTAAATAAAAACAAAAAAAAGAAAGCCAAGTTTTTTAAGACTTGGCTTTTTTGTATAATATTACATTTGATTTTTAAGCATTTTTTTGGTATTTTATAAGGACTAAAATAAAACTATAAAAAGCATGAAAAATAAGAATGAATGGGATTTAAGTGTCCTAACTAAGGTTAATTTCTCACAAAAAAGGAAGAAAATAGCTCTGGAACATGATAAATTTATCAAGAAATGGCAAAAGAGAAGCGATTGGTTGGAGGATCCGGCTGTTTTAAGGAAAGCTTTGGATGAGTTTGAAAATCTGATCCGCTTTTATAATAATGGCGCTGAAGAGGGTTATTATTATTGGTTGAAATCAGAAATTGATGAAAATAATTCAGAGGTGAAGGCTAAGAATAATCAGATCACTGACTTTGCTCTTGATTTGAGTAATAAGCTGCAATTTTTTGAATTGAGATTAGCTCGCTTGCCGCAGAATCTGCGAAGTAAGTTTATTAAATCTTCCGACCTGAAACCATATAAGCATTTTTTGGAAAGATTATTTGCCCAATCTGATTATCTCTTAAGCGACCAGGAAGAAAAATTACTGAGACTGAAAGAACAAACTAGTAATTCTAATTGGACTAAGATGACTTCTGGTTTTTTATCAGCCGAAAGCGCTAAGGTGCTGTTGGAGAATGGCAAATACTCAGTGAAATCTTTTTCCGAGATATCAGGATTGATTAGTAGCAAGAATAAGAAGGTGCGAAACGGGGCGGCTAAAGCTTTTAATCAGATTTTGGAAAAGAATATTAAGGTTGGAGAGAATGAATTGAATTCTATTTTAGCCAACAAGAAAGTAGATGATGAGTTGCGTGGCTTAAAGCGTCCTGATTTGGCACGTCACTTAAGTGATGATATTGATAGTTCTGTTGTTGATTCTATGGTGCAAGTGGTCTCTGATAATTTTTCTCTGTCACAGAAGTATTATAAACTGAAAGCCCAGTTGCTTAAAGTTAAAAAATTAAAATATCACGAAAGAAGTGTTCTAATTGGAAAAGTGGAAATTAAATATAGTTATAATGATTCTAAAAAATTATTGCAGGGGGTATTAGCAGAATTAGATTCAGAGTTTGTTGCCATCTTTAATGATTTTGATCAGTCTGGTTTTATTGATGTCTATCCAAAATCCGGTAAGCGCTCTGGAGCTTTCTGTGTTTCTGAATCGCTTTCCAATCCGACATTCATCATGTTGAATCATAACGACAAGTTGAATGATGTTTTGACGCTAGCTCATGAGGTTGGCCATGGAATAAACAATGAATTGATGCGTCAGAAACAGAATGCTTTGAATTTCGGTACTCCGCTATCAACTGCTGAAGTGGCTAGTACTTTCTTTGAAGACTTTATTCTTAAAGCGCTATCTCAGGAAGTTGATGATGAGACTCGGTTGGGATTGATAATGGAAAAACTTAATCAGGATGTTAGCACTATTTTTCGTCAGACCGCTCTTTATTTATTTGAAAAAGAACTGCACCAGCAATTCAGGGCTAAGGGTTATTTGAGTTCGGTTGAGATTGGCCAATTATTCCAAAAGCATATGTCGGCTTATATGGGTGATTCTGTAGAGCAATCTAAAGGATCGGAAAATTGGTGGCTTTATTGGTCACACATCAGAGCTTTCTTTTACGTTTATTCTTATGTCAGCGGCCTGCTCATCTCTAAGTCACTACAGGGTCAGGTGTCTAAAGATAAAGGATTTATTGAAGATGTTAAATATTTCTTGTCGGCCGGATTGTCAGAATCGCCTCGGGATATTTTCAATAATCTGGGGATAGATATCCATAACAAGTTGTTTTGGAAAAAAGGAATTGATGAGGTTGAAGTCTTGTTGAAAGAAGCTCAAAAATTATCTAAAAAATTAAATAAAATATAATCAATATGAATAATCAAATCGAATCAATCCAAGTTTTAGGATCAGGTTGCCCAAATTGCCACAAGTTGTTTGTGACCACTCAAGAAGCTGTTAAGCAATTAGGCTTAGAGGTGGAAGTGGAATATATTACCGATATTCAAGAGATGCTTAATTTGGGAATTATTTCTATGCCAGTCTTAGCGATAAATGGCCAAGCTATCATGGCTGGACAATTGCCTAGCGTTGAACAATTGAAAGAAATCCTTCAAGAAGGATTAACAGAAGATGAAGAAGAATGCGGTTGTGGACATCATCATCACTAAACTATGAATATTTTTTATCCAATCGAACTTTTGGCTTCACGGCTGACATATTCAGTCTTCAGAATTAAGTCAGAGACAGTCTTGGCTGAGTCGGTCAGTTTTTTTATTTTTGATACCATTAAGATAATGTTACTTTTATTAGTAATTATTTTTGTGGTTTCTTTTGTTAGGTCATATCTACCACCGGAGAAGATTAGAAAGATTTTATCCCATAAGAATAAATACACCGGCAATATTTTGGCGGCTCTCTTGGGAATAATTACGCCATTTTGTTCTTGCTCGGCCATTCCTTTATTTTTAGGATTCATCCAGGCTGGAGTTCCGTTGGGAATCACTTTTTCTTTTTTGGTAGCCTCACCCATGATTAATGAAGTGGCTCTAGTTTTATTGATTGGTCTCTTTGGTTGGAAGATTGCTCTGATATATGTTATTAGTGGGCTACTCATTTCTATCTTGTCGGGAATAATTATTGGAAAGATGAAGATGGAAAGTTTAGTTGAACCCTTTGTCTTTGAAAACAAGATTAATGCTAATTTTAAGCTGCTTAAAATGACCAGAAGAGATCGGGTTATTTATGCTAAGAATTATTCTTTGGAAATATTAAAGAAAGTCTGGCTTTATGTTATTATCGGTATCGGTATTGGCGCTTGGATCCACGGTTATGTCCCAGCTGATTTCTTGGCCCAATATGCCGGAGCGGATAAATGGTCTGCCGTGCCACTTGCCGTCTTGATTGGTATACCGCTTTATTCCAACGCCGCTGGTATTATTCCGTTAATTAGTGTATTAACAGAGAAGGGGGTTGCCATGGGAACTACTTTAGCTTTCATGATGTCAGTAACCGCTTTATCATTACCAGAGTTCATGATCCTTAAGAAGGTTATGAAATTAAGACTAATTATTATCTTTGCCTCCGTAGTTGGTTTGGGAATTATGATAACCGGTTATTTATTCAATCTTATTTTAAAATAATACATATGATTATCAAATCAGCCGAATTCGTCAAAGGTGCTGTCGGACCAGATAAGATCTTTGAAGGCGCTAGAGCTCATATCGCTTTTATCGGCCGCTCTAATGTCGGTAAGTCGAGTGTTATTAATACTTTGACTGGACAGAAGGGTTTGGCCAAGACCAGTTCTTTTCCTGGTAAGACCAAGGAGATTAATCTGTTTTTGATAAACAACTCTTTTTATCTAATCGATCTGCCGGGTTATGGTTATGCTAAATTACCCCAAGACAAGAGACAGGAAATTGAGATATTGATTAATTGGTATTTCTTCGTTTCTGGTTATGAACAGAAAAAAATCTTTGTAATTATCGATGCTAAAGTTGGTCCGACCAAGGATTACCTGGAACTTCTAATCGCTATGGATGAATACAAAAATAATGTGGTGATTATTGCTAACAAGATTGATAAGATTAAGAAATCAGAATACACCAATCAATTCAAGAAGATCGCCAATCTGGTTGGTAACCACAAGATTATCCCGTTCTCAGCTGAGAAAAAATTGGGAATTAAGGAAGTGTTAGAGGAGTTAGCTTAAAATAGTTTATAAAAAGATCTGTTTTAGACAGGTCTTTTTTGATATTCGCTTTTTTTGGCTATTTTTGCTATAATTATCCTGATATTATCAAAAAATCATATGAAAATAATTGTAAAAATATTATCAGCCTTATTCTTGTTATTGGTTGTTATAGTGGTCTTTATGTTTGCTTTTGATATTTGTCCACCTCAAGGACCATGGATCTCGCCACCTTGGTGTGCTAGTTCATCATTTAAGCGACCAACCTATGATATGAAGATCGAGACTAGTCATTTGAGTCAGGTTAAGGCGGTTAATATGTTTGATACTTGGGGTAGAAATTATAACTTCAACATGTTGGAGAATACCCGTAATGATATTGAGAGTTCTTTTAGTCGGGTAGCTGAAATGGGGGCACAAGAAGTTTATGTCCATGATTTCCAAAGAGCGGTTTATAATGACTCCAAGGATAACTTTGCCAGTTTAAATTACCAGATTGAGGATGAGGTTTTTCTAAATGATATGCGTGATGAATCGATGACTGAAGAAGATTTGGAAAAGTTGGTGAAGGCGGCACATGACAAGGGTTTGAAACTGGGTATCAAGCAGAATATGGCCTTCGTTGATATCGGAAAATATATTTCTAAAGGTCTTACCGGAGAGATTGATTCTAGTGTTAAAGAAGATTATAATAAATTTAATTCCAGTCATAGTGAAGAGTGGGTCCGGGATTATTTTTCTAAGTGGGAAAAACGGATGTTGTTAAGGGCTGAGCTTTATAACAAGCATGGAGTTGATATTATCAGTCTGACACCGGGCTGGATGGGTCCGACTTTCCAGGGGCAAGAAGCTCTAGCCAATGAATTGAATAAGCAATTAATCACTAATGTCAGAAAAGCTTTTGATGGACAGATTCAGGTAGAATTAAGCTTTTATGGAATTTTAGATGGAGTGGACGGCAAGGAAGACTGGACTAAGTATGATTATTATAAATCAGCTGATATCAAAGAAGTTCGGGTCTATAACTTACCAACTGACAAATATAAAGTTTCTGATAAAGCTGATATGGCTCAGATTCAGGTCGGGATTGATGAGCTTTTGAAAGATTTAGATTCTTGGTCTGGTCAGCAGGGAATTAAGCTCAGTATCTTCTTTAGCCCCTTCAGCTATCCTAATGCCATTAACAATGGTATAGTCGAGTATATGGATGTAATGAATAGTCAGATTAAGCTGACTGAAAAAGATTGGGACCATCAAGCTATCGCTTGGCAAGCCTTTTTTAACGAAATTACCAAATATCAAAATATTGAAAGAATAACCGCTAATAACTTCTGGTGGGATGATGCTATGGATCCTGACGTTAAAGTTAAGATCAGTATCTCCCCGAGTTTCAGAAACAAACCAGCTGAAGAAGTTATCAAACAGTGGTTTATCAAATAATATGACAAAAATATTCAGATTAAACAATTATCATCGAATCGATAACTTCCCTAAAAGGAGTTCGATTTTCAAAAGAATGCTGAGCCAGGCTTTGTTCGCTTTTTTGGTTACCAAGGTGACTATGCGTCAGAATCATTTGGAAAAAGATGATGAGTTGATGGCTGAAAAATTAATCCAAAAAGGTGATTTGGTTTTGGCCGGCGGCTTTCGAGCTATTTCTGGAATCTTCATGGGCAAATTCTTTACCCATTCCTTGTTGTATGTTGGTAATGGTGAATGTATTCACGCTGACGCTGATGGTGTTGATACTATACCGTTTAAAGAGCTTTTTACTGCCTATGACACTCTAACCATCTTACGACCTCAAATCAAAGATAATTATGAGGAGACTATTGAGAAGGTAATTGTCTTTGCTCATAAGCAAATTGGCAAGCCATATGATTTTTTATTGGAGCACCGCAATGACCGTTATTTCTGTACTCAGCTTATCAATGTTTCTTTCGAAGAAGCCGGGTTTGATACTGGAGTCGGAATTAAGGATAAGATCAGGCAAGATTTTTTATGGATCTTCTGGCGTATCAGGAAGGTTGTTCGGGCTGATGATTTTTTAAGGGGCAACTTTGATACTATTTTTATTTCTAAAAGTTTGAAAGAAAAGAATCAGGAAATTGAAAAATTGAATAATATTAAAATAAGTAAAAAATAACGTGGATAAGAAATATTATCTTTATATTTTAGAGTGTTCCGATTCAACTTTTTATACCGGGATTACTACCGATTTAAAGCGTCGAGTCGAGGAACATAATTCATCTGATCTCGGAGCTAAATATACTCGCGGTCGTCGGCCAGTCAAATTGATTTACTCTCAGGAATTTGAATCTCGGTCAACAGCATCCAAAGAAGAGACCCGTATCAAGAAATTATCAAGGATAAAAAAATTAGAAGCCATAAGACTAAGCAAAAAATATGATTAAGGAAAAATACCAAGAAATAACTAGCTCACAAAATAATCAGATAAAGTTATTAGGGAAGTTAGGTGCTAAGAAATATCGCCAAGAGAATAAGCAGTTCTTGGTGGAGAATTTGGCAATTATTTTAGATGCTCTAAAAGATGGTTATGATTTTGAAGATTTTTTTGTGACTGAAGAGTTTGCTGATAAGCATCCAGAGCAATTGGAATATATCCAAAGTAATTCTAAGTCTTCAAATTTCTATCTGATAGATTCTAAATTAAATAAACATTATTCCAGTCTGGACACTCCATCGGGCATTACTGCTATCTATGATATTGTCGACAAGAAGTTAGACAAGAGTTCTGTTATTTATCTCAATGGAATTAGTGACCCAGGGAATCTGGGCACTATCATGCGCAGCGCTTTAGCTTTTGGTTTTACCAATCTAGTTCTGGATGAAACCTGCGTCGATGCTTATAACCCCAAGGTGATCAGTGCTGCTAAAGATGCGATTTTCAAATTAAATATTATTGAGGATAAGGCGGCTAATTGGCTTAAGAGTAATAAACTACCTGTTTATACCACTAGTTCTCACTTAGGCGTTGATTTGGGCAAATTTAAGCCATCCAAGGCCTTCTGCTTGGTTCTGGGTAGTGAAAGTCATGGTGTGGATCCAGAAATAATCAAATCAGCCGATAAGACTATCCAGATTGAAATGTCTGACAGAATAGAGTCTTTGAATGTAGCGACTGCGGCCGCTATCTTGTTTTATGAATTAAAGAATAAATAAATGATTCGAATTGAAGAAGTGACTCTAGAATTGAATGATGATGAAGAGATCTTGAAATCTAAAATTTCTCAGATTTTGGGTTTACCGGAAAAGGAAATTATCAAATATAATATCGTCAAGAAAAATATTGACTCTCGTCAGAAAAGAAACATCCTTTTTGTCTATTCTTTGGACGTTGAAGTTGAAGATCCTGAGGCGATTAAATCTTGGGATGGACGTCATCGGGTTAGAAAACACGAACCATTTGTTTATCAAGAAAAAATTATTAATAAGGAGATCGATAAGAAGATTGTGGTTGTCGGCAGTGGTCCTTGTGGATTGTTTACCACTTTGTTGCTGGCTAAGGCCGGACTTAAACCGCTCATGATTGAGAGAGGAAAGAATATTGATTCTCGTGTGGAAGACGTTGAGAGCTTCACTCAAGATGGAAATTTTAATCCTAAATCAAACATTCAATTCGGCGAAGGCGGGGCTGGAACTTTTTCTGATGGTAAGTTGTATACCTTGATCAATGATCCTCGTTCTAAATATATTTTTTCAGAATTGGTCAAAGCTGGAGCGCCGGAAGAAATCGCTTGGAGCGGAACGCCTCATATCGGAACTGACAAGTTGCGCCAAGTTATCAAGAATATCAGAAAAAAAATAATCAAGCTGGGCGGTGAGATTAGATTTGAAACTTGCCTGACTGATTTAGAGATTGAGAAAGATAAAGTAGTAGCTATAGTTTTAAATGGTGAGGAAAAAATATTGGTTGATGATCTGATTTTAGCTACCGGTCATTCTGCTCGTGATACTTACCAAATGCTTTATGATCGTAAGTTGAAGATGGAGGCTAAGGCTTTTTCCATCGGATTGCGGATTGAGCATCAAGCTGAGATGATTAACAAATCTCAATATGGAATCTTTTATAATCATCCTAAATTAGGCACAGCTAAATACAAATTAGTTCAACACTCGGATAATAATCGTTCTGTTTATACTTTTTGCATGTGCCCAGGCGGTTTTGTGATGGCAGCTACTTCTGAGGAAGGATCTGTAGTCACTAATGGTATGAGTAAGTATTATCAAGATGAAAAAAATTCTAATAGTGCCTTGTTAGTGCCGGTAATGCCTAGCGATTTTAGTTCTGATCATCCTTTAGCTGGAATAGAGTTCCAACGCGAATGGGAAAGAAAGGCTTATCTAGCTGGTGGCAGCAATTACTCGGCTCCAGCCCAATTAGTTGGTGATTTTTTGAACAAGCAGGCTTCTAAGCAAGTAAAGAGCGTCAAACCTAGCTATTTGCCCGGGGTAAAACTAACCTCTTTAGATTCTTGCCTTCCGGATTATGTAATTGAAAGTATTAGGGAAGCCCTGCCTTTGATGGATAGAAAGATTAGGGGTTTTGCCCATCCTGAGGCTATCTTGACCGGAGTAGAAACTAGAAGCTCATCACCAGTCCGCTTGGAGCGTGATGAGAAGTGTGAGTCAAATATTTCTGGCGTTTATCCGGCTGGAGAAGGAGCAGGATATGCTGGTGGGATAGTTTCTTCAGCAATTGATGGACTCACTGTAGCTGAAGTGATAATTGATAAATATTCAAAATAGAAATAGTTTTTGAGCAATAAAAAAGCCTTGGAATAGACCAAGGCTTTTTTATTTTTATTTGGAGGTGGTTTTTGTTTTTAGTAAGTTTAGTTCTTCTTTTAGTCTAATCATTTTTAATTCGCGATTAACCATAACTTTATTCATAGCTGACAACTCATCGATTTTAGTTTTAAGTTCTTCTTGGTATTCATGAATGTCATTAACATCTCTGATTGATTCTATGGCATAAATAATTTTACCGTTATTATCAAATATTGGTTGGGCTAATATCCATAAATAAATACCATCTTTTCTTAATACGTTGTTATATGTTTTTATAGTTATAACATCACCCTCTTTTTCTACTTTTTCGTTTTCGTATAATTTCCAGGTCTCACTTGAAGAATCGTTGTCTAAAATTAAATCAACCAACATGGGACGTTTTTTTCCATAGAAAGGGATGGCGTATTCGTAGTTGCCTTTGCCGATTATGTCTTCTGATTTCATTCCAGTTAATTCTTCCATAGCTTTATTCCAGAAGACTATTTTTCTTTCAGTATCAAGAACAAATATTGGGTCTGGTAAGAAGTCGGTTAGATCAGAAAAGAATTTATTAGATTGTTCTAGTTTTTGTTCTACGTTTTTTTGATTTGTGATATTGTAGATTAGAATCGTTTTTCCGATTAGATGTCCGCTTCGATCATTTAAATCACTGATGTGAATATCTAACCACTGGTTTGATTCTAATAGATTAATAATTCTATTTTTTCCTTCTTCGATAATTACTTTTAGGGCTAAACTGTCTGTTAAATAAACTTTTTCAGCAATCACTCCGTTAACTAGATTATCTCTTAAAATTTTCTTAGCCATTGGATTAAAGTCAACGATAACATTCTCATTATTAACTACAATCACCCCGACTTCTAGGTTGGAATAAACCAGGTCTTTGGCGGCAGGAATAAGATCGGAGAGCTTGTACTTAAAAATACTGAGAGCAGCAAATATGCCCGTGACAGCAAAGGCTACCGGGGTCAAGTCTATTCCTTGAGAAACTTCAGGGGAATAAGTTAAATAAAAGAAGTTAACTATCCATGGGATTAAAATTCCTATAAAGAGAGTAAATATCTGAAGTCTTTGAATCTTAGTGGTTTTGAAAGCGTAAATAGCTAGAGCTAATACCCCTAAGAAAATAAGCAGGTAAGAGTAGACCATTGAAAAATAGACCCCTATGCCTCGGCTATAAAGAAGTCCTTTAGTAATATCATTATCTATTGGTAAAATACTGGTCCAAAAAAGTCCATGGTATTCATTGGTTATAGTTAATGAAAAAAGCATGATAGGAATTATCCAAACAAGATAGCTTAATGTTTTAAGGATATTTTTTTTGAATTTGGAGTACTGTAGACAAAATAAGAACCAAAAAGGGGTCATGGTATAGATCCCAACATAAGTTATCTTGGCCCATAGTATCTTGTCTGATATTTCCAATAATCCATTTTCCATTGATCCGCTAAAAGCCCAGAAGGCAGCTGCAAACATGGCTAATGAGAAATAATAATAAGTTCCTCGTCGCCACAAATAGAATCCCAGAAAAATTAGGAGAGCTGAGTTGATAAGCAGAGTTAAAGATATTGGCGTTAAAGTATAAAGCATATTAAAATAGATTAATAAAATATTTATATGATAATAATTATAGCATAAATCTTTAAATTTGTATAAAATTAGCTCCTAATAGTTATTTTTGTTATAATGGACAAATGAAAAAAGAAATAATTGTTGATGGTCAGAAAATTGAATATACTATCAAAAAATATCGAGGCACCAAAAATATCCGTCTAGTTATTAGTAGTAATGGCAGTTTAGTTGCTAGTAAACCTTGGTACTTAAGCGAAAGGTCTATTGAAAAGTTTATCAGGGAAAAAGCTGATTGGATAATAGAGAAAATTGAACACCTTAAAAAAACCAATAAGGTTAATATTTTCCGAAGCAGCCAGAAAGAGTATTTAATTTATAAGAAACAAGCCGAAAGATTAATTGCTCAAAAGATAGATAAACTTAATCTAGATTATCAATTTAAATTTTCCAAAATTAGCATCCGCAATCAAAAGACTAGATGGGGTAGCT
>JBAXIF010000011.1:0-17743 GCA_037138515.1 Candidatus Falkowiibacteriota bacterium | reverse complement strand
AGAGTGCTTCCATGGCATGGAAGAGGTCAAGGGTTCAAGTCCCTTATGGTCCACAAAATGATCATAAAGCCGGCCCTAGACCGGCTTTAATAGTCTTTAAGCCCTAAAAAATTTATTGGTTTTGGTTTATTATTTTATCTCGGTGGATAAGTCCAGAAAATTGTGGACTATTCTAAATATTTTGGCTAATATTAAACAATATTTTTTTGTGGATAAGGTGTTGATAAATGGTCTAAAATTAGTGAATTTTATTGACTATTCTTTCAAAATCCCTTATTATTTTAATAAAATTAATTATTTTTTATGAATGTTACTGAACTAGCCCGTGTCCTCCGGATTAATCCACAAGAATTAAAAGATCTGTTACCACAGATGGGTTTTAATATTGGTCAAAAAGCGATTAAAGTAGATAACCATACTGCTCGAAAAATTATCAAAGAATGGCCAACTTTAAAACGCCAACTAGATTTAAAGAAGGCGGCTGAAAATAGAGAAAAGGAAGCGGCGATTGCTGAAATTGAAATTGTTAAAAAGGAGATTAGTATTCCTTCTTTTATTACTGTTCGTGATTTTGCTTCTCAAGCCGAGTTGTCAATTAGTAAAGTTTTAGGAGAGCTGATGAAAAATGGCATCTTCGTTTCTATGAATGAGAAGATTGATTTTGATACTGCCTCTATTGTTGGAGCTGATTTAAACTTGGATGTTAAAAAAATGATAGAGAAGGATGAAATTTCTGACACTAAGGATGAAAAAAGATTAGATCAAATACTTCAGGGTGAAAATAAAAAAGAAATGTTAGAACGCTCCCCGGTTATTGTTGTGATGGGACATGTTGATCATGGTAAGACTAAATTATTAGACGCCATTAGAACTACTAATGTGGTGGCCGGTGAAGCTGGTGGAATTACTCAACATATTGGCGCTTATCAAGTTAAGCACAAAAATCAACCAATTACTTTTATTGATACTCCAGGTCACGAAGCTTTTACCGCTATGCGTAGTCGTGGTGCTAAGGTGGCTGATATTGCTATTTTAGTGGTAGCAGCTGATGATGGTGTTAAACCTCAAACTGTTGAAGCTTTTCGTATTATTGAGGCGGCTAAAATTCCTTATGTGGTGGCTATTAATAAGATTGATAAACCAGAAGCTGATATTAATAAAACTAAACAAGAGTTGTCTAACCAGTTAAATATCAATTCTGAAGATTGGGGTGGCAAAGCAATTTGTGTTCCAGTCTCTGCTAAGGATGGAAAGGGAATTGACGATTTATTAGACATGTTATTGTTGGTAGCTGAAACGGAAGAAGAAAATTTAAAAGCTAACCCCTTCTCTGATGCTGCTGGCACCGTTATTGAAGCTAAAGTTGATAAAGGCGCTGGTCCAGTGGCCACTATTTTAGTTCAAAATGGAACCCTTCGCGTTGGTGATCAATTATGCTTCAATAAGATAGTTTATGGTAAGGTTAAGGCTTTAAATAACTATAAAGGAGAGGCTATTGAAGAAGCTGGTCCCTCTACCCCAGTTAGAATTTTAGGATTAAAAATATTACCAGAGGTTGGTGATATGTTGGAGGTAGGTGAAGGTGAAAAAATGAAGATTAAGAAAATTGCTTCTACCAATTTAGCTATCAGCAAAGCGGTTACTGCTAAAGAAGATGCCGATGATCAGGTGGCTAAATTAAATTTAATTATTAAGAGTGATGTGTTGGGTTCAGCTGAAGCGATTGAAGAATCTCTCATGAAATTAAATAATAATAAAGTTAGAGTAAAAATCATTTATAAAGGTTTAGGAAATATCGGTGAAGGTGATATCAAGCGCGCTGAAGATAGTGGCGCTCAAGTTGTTGGTTTTAATGTTAAAATTCAACCTCAAACCGAAGCTCTTTTACGTGAAAAACAAATCAAGGTTAATCTTTATACTATTATTTATGATTTGATTAAGGATGTTAAAGCTCAGATGCAAGAATTAGTTAAAGCTGATTTAGTTAGAAAGGATTTAGGTCGCTTGAAAGTTTTAGCTATCTTTAGAACTGAAAACAATTCTCAAATTTTAGGTGGAAAGGTTTTAGATGGAATAATTCAGAATGATACTTTAGTGGAGGTTATTCGAGAAAAGGTTATTATTGATTCTGGTAAATTAGTCAGACTACAATCTGGTAAGGAAAATGTTAAGACAGTTGAACAGGACCAAGAATGTGGCTTACAATACGAAGGACACCCAGTTGTTCTAGTTGGCGATATTTTAAATGTTTACACTGAGGAAGAAATTATAAATAAAATTTAAAATATGTCCCGTTTAGCCCAAATTGATGAAGGCCTTAGAAATGAATTAGCTATTATTCTTAATAAAGAATTGGAGTTAAGGAATGCTTTGGTAACAATCTCCTATGTTAACTGTTCGGACGATCTTAAATACGCTAGGGTTGGAGTTTCAGTATTGCCGGACAGGCTCGCTGGTACCGCTTTAAGGGCTCTTCGGTCTAAAAGTGGTCTGATAGCCAAGTTATTGCAAAAAAGGACCGCTATTCGCAAAATACCCCAAATAACCTGGAATTTGGATGTTACTGAAAGAGAAGCTGGTATTATTGAACGGGCAATTGCTGAAGAAGCTGAAGAAATGGAACGTTTGAAACTAGAAGAATAATAAAAATGCCCGTTCTGCGGGCATTTTATGTATATGAATGAAGAATATTTAAATTATTGCCAAAAGGCCTACCAAAAGATTTTGGCGGCCAACAACATCTTAATAGTTTCTCATTTGCATCCGGATGTTGATGCCCTGTCTTCGGTTGGAATTATGATTGAATTAGCTGAAAGTTTAGATAAAAAATATTTAGCTTATGCCTCTGACAAGGATGAAAAGATTTTTGATTTTTTACCTCACTCTGAAAGAATCCACTCCAAGCTACCAATTGGTTTTTCTTTTAATGACTATGACTTAGTTATAGTTTTAGACTGCGGAGCGATTAACAGAACTGGATTAGCCGAGGCGCTTCATAATCGTAATAAGAAAAAAATCTATGTGGTTGAATTTGATCATCATCCTCCGGTTGATCATTTTGCTGATATTGAAATTAGGGTACCTCATTTAGCTTCAGCGACTGAAGTGCTTTATCATTTTTTGAAAGTTAATAATATTACCATAAACAAAAATCTTTCCAGTCTTCTGCTTTCAGGAATCTTGACTGACACTGGAAATTTTTTATACCCATCAACCAGTGATGAGACTATTAACATCGCTTCCGAGATGTTGCGGTCTGGTGCTCAGTTGCCAAAAATATTTCAGAACACTTTGCAAAATAAAAATCTAGCTTCCATGAAATTGTGGGGACTAGCTTTGAAAAATTTAAAATTAAATTCCAAGTATGACTTAGCTGTTTCTGTTCTGACTAAAGAAGAAATTGCCGAGGTTAAAAATGAGGTTGGTTTTGATGAAGCCAGTAGTGATGTTTTTGGTGATATTATTGGGCTTTTGGGTAATTTAGGCGGTATGAAGGGGGTGATTTTATTCCGCGAAGAGCTAGACGGAAGGGTAAAGGCTAGTCTCCGAACTTCTGATCCAGAAATTGATATTTCTCGCTTGGCCTCTCTTTTTGGCGGCGGCGGACATCCTAAGGCTAGCGGTTTATTGACCCATGGAAAAATTATTCAGAAGAATGATGGCTGGGAATTTGAATATTAGATTATAAAATATTTTTTAGATAAGAAAAAAAGCCATTTCAAAGAAATGGCTTTTTGTATTTTTTGATAGATTGGTTCTATCGGTTAGTTTATCTGAAGGAAAATCCCCCAGCTGCTGCATTGTAGGACGGTGAAGTTGAGGCGTTAGGATTAATGGTAAAAGTGCCACTAATTTCTTCGCCGAAACGAATAAATACATCACCTACACCAGAGACTGTTGAATAAGCAATAGTGCTTCCAAAGTATTCGGTGTTGTTCCATTGAGCTGGAGTGTTGGGAAAGTTAATCCAAGTTCCGGATAAACCAATTTTGTATTGAGCACGTTTGTAAACGCTGCTTACAAGGTTGGTTGGATACAAAGACCAGAAGTACATAGTAGTTCCAATCTTTTGCGCCCGGAAGATGTTGTCCCCAACAGCTCCGGGCATGCTAAAATTTACAGAACCGGGTGTGTGAACAGTACCGCCAGGGGTGGTAATGACACCGTTAGAAAGGTTAATGTAAAATTCGAACATACTTCCGCTGCCTGTAGTGTTATTAGCAAAATATTCACCAGTTGGAGATGCCCATTGGCCATTTGCGCCAGATGTGCCGTTTCCAGACTGGCTCTTTGCCAGGTAAGTGAATTTGAATCTACTGCCATTAGTGTTGGTATAATACAAATTGTTATTTGTATTCATGATAGTAAAGGTTACCAACGTGGAGTCGCCTGTGAATGTTAATGCTAAATGATCGTAAAGCGATGGTTGACATTCGTTAATCCAGGCGTGGCCATAAGGAGCAGCTGTTGTTCCTAAGCCGCCAGGTGTCAAGAAAAACTTCATAGTTACTTGCCATCCGCCGGTAATTGGAACTGTGCTAACCCATTTTACTGGAACATTCGATGTTGGTATTACAGTAGTTCCAACGTGTACGTAGAAGGTGTGTGAGAAGGCGATACTGGTAGTGGGATTAATTCCACTAACTACTACAGTATAATTACCTTCATTAGGGAAGTCCCACATAATTTGGTCTGTTCCGCTTTTAGTGTAATTAGCGTTTCCGCCTACTGTTTGAGTAATAGTCCAGTTGCCAACTAATGCACCGCCAGACTGATCTTCTAAATAGAAAAAGGTATTAATACCCTTGCTGGTAAAACTCAATGTTTGGCCATCAACAATGACGCCACTCATTAAATTTTTATTACCGTCATTACGTTCATAACGAAGTTGTTCGCTTCCCGTAGGAGGCACTGGTTTAACGGGCGAAACATCGTCCATTTCATACTTTTTGCAACTCGTGGTCATGATAATCGCTACGATCATCATAAAAATAAGACTCATGCTTGTTTTCATAATATACTGGTTTTTTTGGTTAAACAAATTAAGAACTGGTTTGATAATAAAGATTCTAACAGCCTTCTAAGAAGACCGGTAAAATCTTTATTATCAACTATTATGAAAAACGGTTGTCAATGTTCTAAATGTTTATTAATAATATCATATAAATGTAGATTTGTCAATAGGTAATAAAAAACACCCTAGTTATAGGGTGTTTTTCTTATGTTTTTCTTTCCATTCTTTGATTTTGGGGTGATTTCCAGAGAGTAGAATTTCAGGAACATCATAACTTTTTCCTTTGACTTTGAATTTCTCCGGTTTAGTATACTGTGGATATTCTAATACTCCAGCCTGGGAATGAGATTCGTCTTGCGAACTAGCTTCATTACCAAGTGCTCCCGGAAGAAGCCTAGTAATGGAATCAATCATAATCATTGTTCCTAATTCTCCGCCGGTTAAAACATAGTCGCCGATAGAAATTTCTTCATCTATAAAGTTTTTTATTCTTTCATCTACTCCTTCATAGCGGCCGCAGATAAAAACTACTTCATCTAATTTGGAATATTCTTGCGCCAATTGTTGGGTCCATTTTTTTCCTTGAGCTGAAAGCAAAACAATCTTTCTTTTTTTATTAGCTCGAGGAGCTAATTTTTTTATCGCTTGGTAGAGTGGCTCTATCTTCATGAGCATTCCAGCCCCACCACCATAAGGAGTGTCATCAATGGTTTTGTGACGATCAGAGGTAAACTCTCTCAAATCTTGGCTGGAAACACTGATAATTCCTTGGTTTTGAGCTCTTCTAACAATCCCTTCGGAAAAATAAGAGTCAAAGATTTTAGGGAAGATAGTAATTATTTTGAAATTCATAAATTAATTATTAAATAAAAAACCACAGTTAAATGAGCTGTGGTTTTTTATTTATATGATGATTTTGAAAACTAGATTTTTAAGTCATCAACTGCAGAAGTGTCGATATTTGCTCTTTCATCCATTTCGTCTCTTCTTGGCATGCTTGTTGGTTTTGCACCGCCATTTGGATCGTAGATCTTTAAGTTAACACGTGAGTTGTTTTTAGCACCAACGATCTTTAACAAAGTTCTGATAGCTTGTGCTGTTTGACCACGACGACCGATGACATAACCCATGTCAGCTGGATCGATTTTTAAAGTCAAAAGAACGCCCATTTCATCTACGGTTCTATCAACCACAACAGCGTCCGGGCTGGAAACGATGTTTTTTACAATCATCTCTAAGAATTCCTTGTCCTTCATACGATTCTTTCTCTAACAAATTGACGGATCTAAGATCTCTCAAATTTGTCAAAAAATTATTAATTACATTTGCCTGCTCTAACAGGCAATTTATAATATTAAGTATAGCAGAGAGCTAAATATTGTCAATTTACGCAGCTGTTTCTTCGGTTTTTTCTGAAGTTTCTTCTACTACTGGTTCTTCAGCTGGAGCCTTAGCGGCCTCTTCAGCAGCGGCAGCTTTTGCAGCTTTATCGGCAGCAGCTTTTTTGACATCTTCTTGCTTCTTAGTAATTTTTTCGTTTCTTTTATTACTAATACTTGAGCTGGTAACTTTTTTACCGGCAATAACCTTCTTTTCAACTAGTAAATTGTGAACGGTTGGGGATAATTCCGCACCATTTTCAATCCAGTGTTTTACTCGGTCGGCTTTTACTTGCAAGTCCTTGGAATGTGGATTATATGAACCCAAGATTTCTAAAGAATCACCAAATGGATCCTTAGTCTTCTCGGAAACAATCAACCGGAACATTTTTTTGTTCTTTTTTCCGACTTGAGATAGTCTGATAGTTAACATAATGGTTGTTTATTCGTTAATTTTATAGAAAAATATTATCTTAATAGGGGTTAAAAGTCAATAGCTTTTAGAATCGAGGTCGGCGAGGTCCTCCGAAACCACCTCCGTTAGGGCGATTTCCGCCTCCACGGTTGAATCCGCCAGTACTAGGACGAGCCTCTGATTTACCTTTTTCGTCTTTCCAAAGTGGCATATTTTCTTCTAATCCTTTCATAGTTAGATTAACTCGGCCTTGGTCATCAATTTCTTTGATCTTAGCAGTTACAACATCTCCGACATTCAAGAATTCACTTGGAGAAGAAATGAAGTAAGGGGCCATTTCACTAACGCGGATTAATCCGTCGTTGCCACCACCTAATTCTAAGAAAGCACCGAAGTCCATAAGACGGACAACTTTACCAGTAAATACTTCTCCGACTTCGAATTCACGGATGATATCTTTGATAACTTTTTCGGCAGCAAGACACTTTTCAGCATCAACACCGCAGATATTTACTTGGCCATCATCTTCAATATCGATAGAAACTTCAAATTCATCAATAATCTTGTTGATAGTTTTTCCACCGCTTCCAATAACTGCACCAATTTTAGCTGGATCAATTTTGAATGAAATAATTCTTGGAGCATATTTAGAAAGCTCAGCTCTTGGAGCTGGAATAGCTTCTTTTAATACTGCTAATACTTGGTTCAAAGCTTCGCGGCCTTGAACTAAAGTTTTTTTAATAATCTCTTCAGTTAATCCGGTAGTCTTAGTATCTAATTGAATAGCAGTCAAACCTTCGTCGGTTCCAGTGATTTTGAAATCCATACCACCATCGCCATCTTCTAAATCTTGAAGGTCAGTTAAGACTTCCCATTTACTCATGTTATGGTTGGAAGCAAGTCCCATAGCGATACCACCCACATGGCGCTTAATTGGCACACCAGCATCCATTAAGGATAAAGTTGAACCGCAAGTCGAAGCCATTGAAGATGAGCCATTAGAACCCAAAGTTTCACTAACAACACGGATAGTATAAGCAAAGACATCTTGAGCTGGTAAAACTGGAGTGATAGCTTTTTCGGCTAATGCTCCATGACCAACTTCACGACGACCAGTACCTCTCATTGGAGCAGCTTCACCAACACTGTATGGAGGGAAATTATAGTGATGCATGTAACGTTTTTTACTCTTGCCTTCAAGTCCCTCTAAACTTTGTTCAAGTCCAGGAGCGCCTAATGTCACAACGGACATAACTTGAGTTTCTCCACGAGAGAAGATTCCAGTACCATGAGTACGTGGTAAATAGCCAACCTCGCCTGATAATTCACGGATTTCATTTAGTGCTCGGCCATCAACGCGACGACCTTCTTCTAAAATAGAGCGAGTTACTTCCGCTTCAATCATGTCTTCAGCTAATTTTTTGACAATGAATTCACGAGTAGATTTGTCGATGCCTTGAGAAAAAAGATATTCATCTAAATTTTCTTTAATAGCTCTGACAGCTCCTTTACGCTCACCTTTAGTATTTAATTCTTTGTCGAATAAATATTTTTTGATGTTTTCATTCATCCAAGCTTCACCGATTTCTAACATCTTAGACTTTTCTTCTTTAGCCTTTTCTTCTTCTGGAGTAACTAATTTCTTAGCTTCTTCTTTTTGAGGGGTAGCAATTTCTTTAGCTAAGTCTTTGATTAAGTTGATGGCAGGTTGCATTTCTTTCTGTCCAGCCATAATAGCGTTAAAGACAGTGTCCTCATGAACTTCGTTAGCACCAGCTTCTAACATGATAACCTTCTGATCAGTACCAGCAACGATTAAATCTAATGAGCTCAAAGCTTGTTGTTCATAAGTTGGATTAAAGACTAATTGATTTTCAATTAAGCCAACACGGACACCACCGATAGGGCCATTCCATTTTACGCCGGCGATAGACAATACTGCAGAAGCAGCAATCAAGCCCAAAACATCATGATCATTTACTCCGTCAACTGACAAAACAGTGATGATTACTTGAATGTCTTTTTTTGAAGCTTCAAATAAAGGTCTGATAGCACGATCGATCATTCGACCAGTTAAGATGGCTTGATCAGTTGGACGACCTTCACGTTTAATCCACTGGGAACCCTTAATGATACCAGCGGCGTAAAGTTTTTCGTCAAACTCTACCATTAAAGGGAAGAAGTCAACGCCTTCACGTTCTTTGCGATTTTCGACGACGGTCGCCATTAAGACGGTTTCGCCGTATTGAACTGTTACGCAAGCATCAGCTTGTTTAGCCAGTTTGCCTGTTTTAATGGAGAGGGTGCGGCCTAACCAATCACAGGAGACAACAGTTTCTTTGTTGTTCATAAATTGTATTGCTTGGCCGCCAGATTATAAGACTGTAGATTCGTTCTAACAGTGCTATGTATCTGCCGGTCAAGGCTTTATTAATAAGTTATTTTTGCAGGAAAAGCCCTTTTAAAAACATTTTTAGTTTATAATAAATATTAAGTTTTGTAAATAGCTGAGATTTTTAAGTTAAAATTAACCTAAAACAAAAAAGACCTATAAAATACAGGTCTTTTTTGATATATATTGAGTTCGATTAAATCAAGAATTTCTTGCTTGCTCCTAAATCAATGAAATCATCAGATTCTTCAACTAAACGGGAGGAAGCAGTCTTTCTAAAGGCCATAATCTCAACTAAGCAGCCTTTATTGTTTTGGAGGTAAGAGACAACTGGTAAATAGTCACCATCACCGGAAACTAGAATAATAACATCTAGTTTGTCGCCCAACTTAATGGCATCAATGGTAATACCGACATCCCAATCACCCTTTTTAGCTCCACCGGCAAAGATTTGTAAATCTTTCATCTTAACTTCAAACCCTTGTTGGCTCAAAGCTTCAAAGAAAGCCATTTCATCTTTGTTTTCGGTTTTAATAACGTAAGCGGTAGCCCGAATCAATTTTCGATCAGCTACTGCTTGGGTCAAAATTTCGCGAAAATTAACCTTTTTTCCGTATAAATTCTTGGCGCTATGGTACATGTTAGAAACGTCTACCAGAACTCCAACTCTTTGTTCGCGATGTTTTATCATATTAATGATTATTTTTCTTCGATCTCTTCTTCTGGCTCACCCTCACCTAATACTTCGTCAAACTTCTTTTCTTTCTTAGCCTTTTCTTCTTCCTCTTCCTGTAATTTATTAGCAATCTTTAATTTTAATTTAATTGCTAAATCAGCAAATGCTTTGGAATCTTCCTTTTGTAAATATTTTAACAAACGGCGTCTTTCAGCAACTTTCTTCAATAAACCACGGCGAGAAGAATAATCGTGTTTGTGAGCTTTCAAATGTTCTGACAATTGTTCAATTTCGGCAGTTAAAATGGCGATTTGAACTTGTGGGGATCCAGTATCACTGTCATGAGTTCGAAACTTCTTAATTAACTTTTCTTTTCCTTTTTTATCTAACATAGTCTTTTCATCCCCAATCCGAGGTATGGTCTAAACCATATCCAAGAATGGGCAATATTATTAATTATTTAACTTTGTTAACCTTTTTTTGTAATTTAGATTTCTGACGGGAAGCAGTATTCTTTTTGATAATTCCTTTTTTAACCATTTTATCAATAGCTTGAATAGCGCCGCTAATGTTTTCTTTAACTTTAACTTCTTTGGATGCAATGTTCTTGATAACATCTTTTACTAACTTTTTAGTAGCAGATTTAACGCTATTGTTAGCCTTTTTTCTTTTTACGGTTTTACGTAATTCTTTTTTAGCCGATTGTTTATTAGGCATAGTAGATATGAAATAGATTAATTAAATATAAAAAAATCATAACATAATAATAAACAAAAATCAAGTTTTTTGTTTTTATTTATATTATGATTTAATTCGTCGGGGTGGCGGGACTCGAACCCACGATCTTCTGGTCCCAAACCAGACGCCTTACCAACTGGGCCACACCCCGTGAAAATTAAAACGATTAGCTTGTGCCCCGGGTCAGAATTGAACTGACGACACAAGGATTTTCAATCCTTTGCTCTACCACTGAGCTACCGAGGCGAAAATATGTTGCGGGGGTCGGATTCGAACCGACGACCTCCGGGTTATGGGCCCGGCGAGCTGCCAACTGCTCTACCCCGCGATAATCTATGTGGGCAATGGAGGATTCGAACCTCCGACCTCAACATTATCAGTGTTGCGCTCTAACCAACTGAGCTAATTGCCCGTGTCTGATAAAAAAAATAGTAGAGCTCTAAAGCTCTTAAATAATATATAATAATCAAAATAAAAAAGCAATAGTTCGACGACCGATTTTTTACATCTTAGCAATCAAGAGATTTAATCCAGTTTTGAAATCAGTTTGTCCGGTCTTATTAAGATAGTCTAAATGGGTTAAATCACTGACAATTTCTTTTAATTGGGGAAGGCTAAAATAATTAGTTTGGGCGGCGCTTTTTTGGGCGACATAAGGGTGTAAACCTAATGATGGCCCAACTTTACTAGGGTTTTCGCCATTTTCTACCACAACTTTCAATTGTAGAATAATTTTGAATTGACGAAGTAGCATCGCTAAAAGGTATTCATCGGCGGCATCTAAATGATATTGATCTTCTAAAATTTTTAAAGCCAAGGCCTTATTCTTGTTTCCTAAAGCATCTGTCAAAGCAAAGATATTATCATCCACAGCCTTAACACAAATTTTTTCAATATCGATATTTTCAATTTCAGTTTGAATATTACCAACCTTTTTATAATTAACTAACTTTTCAATTTCATTGTTAATCTGCCATAAGTCATTGTTGCTGTGGTTGATGAGCTCAGAAATAGCGCTAGGTTTAATGGAGCTGCCCCTTTTTTCTACTTCAGATTTAATCCAAGCGACTAATTCCGAGTTGGAAAAGGACTTAAACTCTTGGACAAATTTTTGTTCGCTTAAGAATTCAAATAATTTTTTTTCTTTAATGTTTAAAGCCGCATCCCTATCAGAACTAGCTTTAACTATCTTCCCTTTTTGGCTTTTAATCTTGGGTTCGTAGATAATTAAAATATCATCACTCTTATCCAGATTATTTTTTTTCAGATAGTCCAAGAACTCTTCCAAGAAACTAGGCTTCTTATTGCTAAAAACATTTTCAATTAGGGTTAATCTTTTTTTAGTAAAAAGAGATCCGGTGTTAATGGTTTGTCCAATTTCATTTAAGTCAGCTGCAATGCAATCGAGCACGTTAAAGCTGTGCTCGTTCGGATCGACTTCCTGAAAGAACTTTTGTTTGAGTTCGTTGATTTTCTGTTTGGCTTTGAAATTATTTTCGCCGTAAAGGAAAATGATCATACTATAATTCTATTTTTTCAATCTGAGTTATTTTTTGTCCTAAGAATTTTTCACCCAATTTTTTGAACCGCTCAATGTCGTCGGTAGTATAAAATTTAACAGTCGCTGGTTTACTTGGCTTGATATTTAATTCTGGATGACGCTTTAAATAATCTTTTAAGCTCTTGGCAATTATTTCACCGGTGTTGGGAACAAAACATTTTGGTCCCATAATTTTTTTAGCTTCTGTTAACAAGAAAGGATAATGGGTGCAGCCTAGAATTAAAGCGTCTAAATTTTTTGCTTTAAGTGGCTTAAGATATGATTTTAAAATATTCTTAGTTTCTGGTTTATGAGCCCAGCCTTCTTCTATTAGTGGAACCAAGAGCGGTGCACTAACCTGGTAGACTTTTATCTTTGGGTTGAGTTTGTTGATTTCAATTTTATAAACATCAGAATTGATTGTGGCTTTAGTTCCGATAACCCCAACCTTATTTAATTTTTTATTTTGGCTAGCAGCCTCGGCTAGCGGTCTGATAACTCCCAACACTTTTTTGCCGGGATATTTTTTAGGTAAATATTCTTGTTGTATTTTGCGGAGAGCCTCAGCTGAGGCGGTATTACAAGCAATAACAATCAGGTTTGCGCCTTGAGCAAAGAGAAAGTCTATGGCTTCTTTAGTATATTCATAAATAACTTCTTTTGATTTGCCACCATAAGGGACCCGAGCATTATCGCCTAAGTAAAGATAATTGAATTCTGGTAATTTTTTGAGGAAATGCTTAAAGACGCTTAAGCCTCCTAAGCCCGAATCAAAAACTCCGATGATATTTTTATTGATTGACATAGTGTTTGAATAAATTACCTCTTTCTTTATAGTTTTTAAACATTCCAAAACTGGCACAGGCTGTTGATAATAAAACAATATCATTCTTTTGAGCAAATTCTTGAGCTTTTTTAATAGCTTCTTCCATGCTAAAGACTGTGACCATATTCTTAGCGCCGTATTTTATTTTTATTAATTCATTTTTGATTCTTTTGGTGCCAGTGCCTTCTAATAGTATTGTTAGTTTTACTTTCTTCTTAATAGCCGACGCTCATGGTTTAAAGTTTGCCCCCTTGTCAGATCCGCCTACTAGTAATATAATCGGCTCTTTGAAAGATTGCAAATCCATGACGGTGCTTTCTGGTGTAGTAGCAAAACTATTGTCGTAATAAGTGACGCCATTTTTTTCAGTTACAAATTCTAAACGATGTTCCAGCCCCTGGAAAGTGGCTACGGATTTTTTGATTACGTCGTCAGAGATTTTTAAAGTCTTGGCTAGAGAAACAGCGGCGCTGATATTTTCTTGATTATAGTTTCCGACTAAACGACTTTTTAGTTTAGATGTGGTGAAATATATTTTTTTGCCAGCACCGATATATTTTTTGTAGCTGGTAAATAATTTTTGAAACTTTTTATTGATAAAAAGATGGTCGGTTTTTTCTTGATAGTGGGCTAAATTCAGTTTAGCTAAGATGTAAGATTTGAAGCTACGATGGTAGTTTGGATTTAAAGGATCGGCCGGAGCCAAGTGTTCTTTATAAAGATTAGTGATGACAGAATATTTAGGACTGAATTTTAAATCTTCTAACTGAAAACTGGATAATTCTAAAACGACCCAATCGTTATTTTTTATTTTTGGTAAAAAATCAAAAGGAGCAATGCCAATGTTACCGCCTAAGAAAACTTTTTTGCCGGCTGTTTTTAAAATCTGGTAAATTAGGCTGGAGGTAGTGCCTTTTCCTTTGGTTCCGGAAACGCCAATAATATTTTTAGTGGGGCAGAGGGTAAAAAATAAATTCATAGCACTGCTTAACTCCACTTCATGCTTAAGAGCTTCTTGAATGCCAGGGCAAAGTATCGGCCAACCAGGAGAGCGGAATAAAAGATCAAACTCAAATAAATTTTTATTGAATTTTTCTTTTAGGTGCCATTTGATTTGTTTATGATCTTTAAGACCAAGGTATCTATCTCCTAATTCTTTAACAGAACGGGAGTCGCAGATAGTGATAGGGTTATTTATTTTTTGTTTTAGAAGGTATTTTAATAGCGCCTGGTTTTCTATTCCCAGTCCTAGGATAGCAATCTTTTTGCCGTCTAATTGCTTCTTGATATTTATTGACATATCTTATAAATTATGATTAAGTGGTGGTATTAATAGTTAATTGATCTTTCAAATTTTAATTTAAGCCAGAAAGGAGGCTGCTTATGTCATTTCTTGTAATTTCTGTTTTTTTAATCCTGCTATTTTTACTTTCCCCTTGGTTGGTAAAATGGAAGTGGATGACCGATTTTCAAAAAGAAAAATTGAAAATCTTATTGTTTTATCAGGTTCCCGAGGAAATTATCAGCTTCTTGTTTATTTTAATCCCCATTGCTTTGTTTTATGTTGTTTTCTATTTAATTAATGGCGACTTAAAGCAAATAACTGAAATTGATTTGCCGGCCTTAACAGTTTGTTTTCCTGAGAGCTGGGTTGATATTAGTTACGATGATTTTGGATTAAAGTATTCTTTATCTGGTTGGTGGAATATTTTATTTTTATCAATATGGTTTAATTTGATGAGATATCTACGTAAGATTATCTATTTCAAATTTCCGTATTCTAGAATAGAGTATTCTGGGTATTCGTTGTTAATTCTTTTAACAGCAGCTATGGTGTATTTTTCTTACGTTGGCGGCTCTCCTTTATATGGATTAGCTTACAATATTATCTTGTTAATAGCATATACCTTAGCCCACTTGTTAATTTGTTTTCTACTCTGGTTCTTAGGAGCTGAACGTGTTTAAAGATGGTTTTTATTTAATTATAAACCATCTTTTTTTTATTTCATCTCTCCCCAGTTAAGACCAACTTTAGTATCGGCGATAATCGGAACTTTTAATTCAATGATATTTTCCATAATAGCTTTTATCTGGCTGATATATTTTTTAATGCTTTCTTTCTTGATTTCAAAAATTAATTCATCGTGTACTTGCAGAATCATTTTAATATCATCTTTATCTTCGATTAATTCTGCCACTTTGATCATAGCTAATTTAATCATATCAGCTGCGGTTCCTTGGAAAGGCATATTTATTGCCATACGCTCAGCGCTTTTCTGGATCATTACAATGCTGGAATTTATTTCCGGTAGATTGCGACGACGTCCCAAGAGAGTTTCAACATAGCCATGCTTCTTAGCGAATTCTAAGTTGGTGGCAATGTATTTTTTGATGCCGGAATAAGTTTCAAAATATTTAGCGATAAACTCCTGGGCTTTCTGATAAGGAATTCCAGCCCCTTGGCTTAAGCCGTGAGGACCTTGGCCGTAGATGACTCCAAAGTTAACCGCCTTAGCTTCGCTTCTCATTTTGGAGGTCACTTCATCTAACTCTACTTCATTAATAGCGGCGGCAGTAATTCTATGAATATCTTCGTTATTAGTGAAAGCTTCTAGCATTCTCTTATCAGCTGACATGTGGGCAACTAGGCGCAGTTCAATCTGGGAATAGTCTAAACTAGCTAAAATATAGCCTTTTTCAGCGACAAAAGCTTCTCGGATCTTTTTACCTAAAGCGGTTTTAGTAGGGATATTTTGCAGGTTTGGGTCAGCTGAAGATAGTCTTCCAGTAGCAGTAATGGTTTGATTGAAGCTGGTGTGTAGCCGTTTGGTTTTTTTGTTTACTAAATCCGGTAAGGCTTCGATATAAGTGCTGAGTAGTTTAGTCAGCTCGCGATAATTTTGTAGTAGAGGAATGATTGGGTGGGCGTCTTTTAATTTTTCTAATTGATCAGCTGCCGTTGATAGTCCGGTTTTAGTTTTCTTGATTCCCTTAGTGGCAATAGCCAATTTTTCGTATAAGACTTCTTTTAATTGCTTGGTAGATTTAATATTGAATTTTTCTCCAGCTAAATTATGGATTTCTTTTTCTAGCTTAGCTACTTCTATTTTTAATTCTTTGGACATCTCGCTTAATATTTTTTTATCCAGCAAAATTCCTTCGTCTTCCATTTTAGCTAACACTGGAATAAGAGGCACTTCGATGTTCTGGAAAAGATCCCAGAGTTTTTCAGTTTTTAATTTCTTTTCTAGAATAGTAACTAAGCGGAAAGTGAAGTCAGCATCTTCACAAGAATAGGTTGCCATTTTTTGTAAGGGGACGTTAGCAAAATCTTCGGCTATAAATTTTTCTCCTAATAAATCTTTGTGGCTTATCTTTTCAAAACTAAATTCAGCAAAAGTAATAGCATCTAAATTGTGTTGGCGGTTCTCTGGATTCAAAAGATAGGAGGCAATCATGGTGTCGAAATAAACACCATTAACTTTTACCCCTTGGTTGCTTAAAATGCGCAAATCAAATTTAATATTATGACCGCATTTTTTTATATTTTTGTCTTCTAGTATTGGAGCTAATTCTTTTAACCAATGAGTATTTTTATTATTGATGTTTAGGTAATAGGCCTCGCCTTCTTTAAATGAAAAAGATATTCCCAAGAGAGTGGCATCAAATGGATCAAGCGAATTTGTTTCGGTATCTAGAGAGAATATTTTTTGTTGGGATAATGTTTTTAAGAAGATTTTGAAATCGGCATCACTATCAATCAGTTTATATTTGAATTCTCGTTCGTCACGAGCAAATTTATCTGAGATGGTGAAAAGGTTCAAAGGCTCTTCTGGTTTTTGGTCTTTAGCTGGTAGTAGATAGGCATCTAGATTGTTGAGACGGGAAGCTAAAGACTTGAACTCTAGTTCGCTAAAAAGGGCTATAATCTTGTCTTTATCTAGTTTTTGACAGCGGGAAGCTTCCAAATCAAACTTGATTGGAGTCTTCAGGTCGATTGTCGCTAGTTTTTGGCTTAAATAGGCTTCTTCTTTGTGGTCTTTTAATAATCCTAGGATGCGGGGTTTGATTTTTTCGTCACTTCTGTCCACGGCATCGTAGACTTTGTCCAAGGTTTTGAAGTTATTAAGCAGCTCAGAGGCGGTCTTTTCTCCAATTCCTTTTACTCCTGGAATATTATCACTGACATCACCTCTCAAAGCCTTGTAATCAATCATCTGCTCTGGTTTGAGGCCATATCTCTCTTCTACTTCTTTGGCGCTATATAAAACACTGTCAGTAATTCCCCGACTCATGGCGTAAACTTGGGTGTGGTCGTTTATCAGTTGTAGGGTATCCATATCACCAGTCATGATGATTTTTTTGATGTCAGAATTAACTTGGCGGGAAATTGTTCCGATCAAGTCGTCAGCTTCATAGCCGGCTAAGTCATAAATTGGGATATCGAAAGCTTTGGCCACTTCTTTAACAAGTGGAATCTGCTCATAGAGTTCATCGGGAGCTTTGACGCGCTGAGCTTTATATTCCTTGTATTCTAAACGTCTAAAAGTTGTTTCTTTGCGGTCTAATGTTAGTACAATATAGTCTGGTTTTAGGTCGGTTAAGGCTTTTATCAGGAAAGTGGTAAAGCCATAGACAGCATTAACCACTTGGCCGGACTTAGTCGTCATGGTTGGTGGAAGAGCATGAAAACTGCGGTGGATGATGGCATTTCCATAGATAATTACGAGTTTTTGATTTGTTTTTGTCATAAATATAGTTTA
>JBAXIF010000010.1:0-18297 GCA_037138515.1 Candidatus Falkowiibacteriota bacterium | reverse complement strand
GCTAAGAGTAATATAATATATATAATGAGAGGTGTCAATACAAAATAAAAGCGGAATATTTCTATTCCGCTTTGAAGATCTATCTAGACTGTTTTATTTTTTGATATCAAGCTCATCTTCTTCGGCGATGAGTTCTGTGATTTCCTCGTAGCATTTTTTTAACTCTTGAGTTTTGGCTTTTAGGCTTGCCTTTAACTCTCCTTCTGGCATCTTATCCAAAAGTTCGTCAACTTCTCGTTGTATTTTGTCTGCTTCCATTATTTTGTCGTTAATACGTTCTTGTTTAGTTTTTACTTTTTCTGTTTGTGGTGTTTCAAAGTTCATATTATTTATTAAAACTAAATAGCTTTTGTAGTATTTAGTCCTTTATTTTATTTTTTAAGATGATATAATTATATCATATTTTAATTAATTTGTCAATGGTTTTGGTTTTCTTTTAATTTTATGTTATTATTAATATATATTTTAGCGCAATTTAGCGCCTCTGTCTAACTATTTATGAATAGTAGCCACTTCTTAATTTACCTCCCGAAAATTCTACTGCAGATCTTGCGGGATTTTTTGTATTTTCCGCTTTGGTGGTACAGTGTTGGATTATGGCGAACCTTGTTGCGGGTTGGTACTTTTTTAGAAGAACAGCAAATCAGTTTGGGGTTGGGAGTTTGGGTTAAGAACATCTTTACTCCAATGTATGGCCAAAGAGATTTTATGGGTAAGCTGATTAGTTTTTTTATGCGCTTAGTCCAGATTATCGTTCGGGGGATATTAATGCTTTTTTGGATATTGATAGCTTTAATTATGATTGCTTTCTGGCTGTTATTACCGCCGTTAGTTATTGCTGCTATCCTTTATCAATTTATATAATATATGGATAACCAACCGCCAATCTTATTTTGGGGATTAGCCTTAAGCCGCTCTTCTATCGCTTTAAAACGCTTGAAGGCTAAGTTTGATGTGGCTGTTAATTTGATTTCAGCTCTGATAGCTTTTGGTGGTATGGCTAGCTTGGTTTACTGGGTTTATCTTCATCAAGATTGGATCTTAGTCTCTCCACTTAATTTTTTATCTTTTTATAAAGAATCTAGTCCTTGGTTGCTTCTGTTTTTTATCTCAATTATTTTTGACATGTTTTTATATTATCGTTCCAGTGAAAACGAGGCTAATAAGTTTAAGATTAATCGTCGGACTCACAAGAAAAAAATTGATATTTCTTCTGGGCTTTCAGATTATTCTTTGAAATTTGTCGAAGATGCTTATCTTCTGGCGTCGAAACTGAAACAAAAAGAAGTTACTGCTCGGCATATTTTTCGGGCGGTGCTTACTGACAAGAAAATTAAGTCACTATTGATCCGTTTAGATGTTGATCTGCCAACTTTAGTTGATAAACTAAAAAATTATCTGGCGGAAAATAATGATAGTGGTGAAAAACTTTTGGGTTTTTCTGAGGTAGCTAAAAACGCTTTGACTAAATCCTATGAGCAAGCTTGGAATGAAGGACGGGTTAGTATCGACGCTCTGGATTTGTTTATGTTTGCTTATGGCCAGGATGAGTTGATTCAAGAAATATTATATGATCAAGAAATTACTGATAACAAAATAGCTAATGCTATTAAGTGGTTTAGGGTTAACGAGCAGATGCAATCTAATTATAAGATTTATCGAAAAATGGCTCGATTGAAGCCGGGAAGCGGTATGAACCGGGCTTATACTGCCGTAGCCACTCCAACCTTAGATTACTATTCTCATGACATGACCTTGATGGCTAAGTATGGTTATTTGGAAATTTGCGTAGCTAGAGAAAAAGAAATCAAGGCTATCTTTGAAGCGATGGAGAGCGGCCACTCCGGCGTATTACTGGTCGGTCCAGTGGGCGTTGGTAAGCGTAGCATTGTGGAGGGCCTAGCCCAATTAATGGTCAAAGAAGAGGTTCCGGTTTTTTTAAAGGATAAGCGTTTAGTAGAATTAGATATTTCTCGTTTGGTCGGTGGTACTTCTCCGGCCGAAGCCCAAGAAAGACTATTAGCTGTGATGGGTGAGGCGATGCATTCCAAAAATGTTGTTTTGTTTATTGATAACATTGAAACGATCGTTGGTATTTCTTCAGGTGGCGAAGGTAGTCTAGAATTGTCAGAAGTTTTATCAGATGCTTTGAGCCGACAAAATATTTTTTGTTTAGCTTGCGCCTCTAGTGAAAATTATTCTAAGTATATTGAAGAGAAGTCTTTGGGTGAAATTATGACCACCGTTGGTGTTAGTGAGCCGACTCATGATCAAGCAATTCAGATGTTGGAGAGCAAGGTCGGATTCTTCGAGGGCAAGTATAATGTTTATATTAATTATCATGCTGTTGAACAAGCAGTTGATTTGTCTTCCCGGTATATCAATGATAAATTTTTGCCGGAGAAGGCTATTAATATCATGCAGCTCACCGCTGTTAAAGTTTCTAAATCTACTAAGGGACAAGGGTTTTGCAGTCAGGATGATATTGCTTTTGTTATTTCCGAGCAGACTGGAATTCCAGTTTCCAAAGTTAGTGAAAGTGAAACTCAAAAATTATTATCATTGGAAGACAGTATTCATGCTCGCATGATTGGCCAAGAAGAGGCGGTTATCGCCATCTCCGGTAGTCTGCGTCGAGCTCGGGCCGAGCTCCGTGAAAGCAAGCGGCCGATTGCTAGTTTCTTGTTTCTTGGTCCAACCGGTGTCGGTAAGACTGAGCTGGCTAAGACTGTGGCTGAAGTTTATTTCGGTGATGAGAATTATATGATCCGTTTAGATATGAGCGAATACCAATTAGCTGATAGTGTTAAAAAGATGATTGGTGATTCTACTTCTGGTTCTCTGGGATATCTGACTGAAGCGGTCCGGAAGAAGCCTTTTTCCTTAGTGCTTTTAGATGAAGTCGAGAAAGCTCATCCGGATGTTTTAAATCTATTCTTACAGATGATGGATGACGGCCGTTTAACTGATGGCCAGGGTCGGACTATTAATTTTACTAACTCTATTATAGTAGCCACTTCTAACGCCGGTGCTTTATATATTGAAGAAGCTGTTTCCAAGGGGGTTGATATGAATATCATCAAACAAGAATTGATTGATAATCAATTGAATAAAATTATGCGTCCAGAGCTTATTAATCGTTTTGATGGTGTGATTGTCTTTAAACCGCTTAGTTTTGATAATGTGGTGTCCGTAGCTAAGTTGATGTTAAAAAAGATTGGAAAAAACTTAGAGCCTAAGGGCATTGAGTTGGTTGCTAGTGAAGCTGGTGTTAAAGAATTAGCTCGCCAGGGTTATGATCCGAAGTTTGGCGCCAGACCTCTTCGTCGTTTACTGCAAGATAAGACAGAAAATCAGATCGCTAATTTATTCTTAGCTAAGTCTATTAAGCGCCGTGATACAATCGTTATCGATGAAGAGGGAAATGTCCAAGTAGAAAAGGGAAGAGTCTTGTAATTAATTGATAAATAAATTTTTAGGTAAGAAAAAAAGGAAGCGGTTGCTTCCTTTCTTGTTTTTTGATTTTAATTTTTCTTGGCAAACTTTAAGCTTTCTTTTTCGTACTTGTTGATTAACGCGAACATTTTTTCTTTCTCTAAAAGATATTCGAAATTATCTGGCGTTTTTTCTGCCTTTTGATCCGATGAAAAACTTTTATTTCCTTTGATTAGGTTTATGACACTTTCGATAGCCGGATTATATAAGATTAAATCCTCTAGGCTATTTTTTTTCACCTCATCTTTTAACCATTCAATTTTCATCAATTCTTCTGGCGTCATTTGTCTTAATGTTTGCCAATTAAACTCTTGTTCTGATCTTTCAATTCCCATGGGTCCTTAATTTTTTTTAGTTTTGTTGTTTATTATAAAAGTACGTCTTGAATATTTTAACAAAAATACGCTATACTGTCAATGAACCAATAAAATTATGAACTATTTTTTACCCGCTTTAATCGCTTTTTCTTTGTCGTCAGTTTTGACTATTTTAATAGGCAAGCTAGCTTTGAAGTGGAATATTGTTGATTTGCCTGATAATTTTCGTAAAATTCACACTAAGCCTATACCACTTTTAGGCGGTTTAGCGATATTTTTGAGCTTTTCAATAGTATCTTTTGGTGTTTTTGGGCAACTGACCGCTGGCAATCTGCAGTATCATCATTGGTTGGGGGTGTTTTTGGGAGGATTAATCTTGATGATCGGCGGTTTTGGTGACGATAAATTTAATTTCAAACCTAGCTATCAGATAGTTTTTCCAATCTTAGCGGCTTTATGCGTAATCTTGGGTGGAGTTGAAATTGAAAAAGTTACTAGTCCTGGCGGTGGTTTTGTTTATATTCCGGCACTGATTTCTGCCTTGCTGATTGGAATCTGGCTTTTAGGTATGATGTATACCACTAAGCTGTTAGATGGAGTTGATGGTCTAGTCTCGGGTGTTTCAGCTATTGGTAGTTTGGTGATCTTTTTGTTTACGGTTACTACTAGATATTATCAGCCGGACATCGCTTTGGCAGCAATTATTTTGGCTGGTAGTATTTTGGGATTCTGGGTTTTTAATTTTAATCCGGCTAAGATCTTTCTAGGAGAGGGCGGTTCATTATTTTTGGGATATATCTTGGGAGTGCTCGCCATTATCTCTGGTGGAAAGATTGCTATTGCTCTTTTGATTATGGGCGTTCCAATCCTAGATGTTTTGTGGACTATTATTAGAAGGACAATTACTGGAAAAAATCCTTTTAAGTTTGCCGATAGAAAACATTTGCATCATCGTCTGCTCGATTTTGGTTTAAATCAAAAACAAACTGTCCTAGTGTTTTATATTTTGTCAGCGACTTTTGGTTTGAGTGGGTTGTTTTTGCAAAGCAAGGGAAAAATATTAATCCTCTTACTTTTGTTTATCTCTATGGTTTTTTTGGTGATTGGTTTTAGTTTTTTAGATAGAAAAAAGCGGAAGCCGAGATTATTGGTTCATACTTGTTGTGCTCCTTGCGTGGCTTATATCGCATCCCAAGTTTTAGTTAAGGATTATGACATTACCTTATTTTTTTATAATCCCAATATTGATAAAGAAGAAGAGTGGGAAAAAAGACTGGAGGCGGTAAAAGCATTTTCCAAAAAATATAATTTGCCGTTAATTATTGAGCCCTACAAGCATGGCCCTTGGCTGGAGAAGGTTGCTGGCTATGAGATAGATCCAGAGGGTGGCAGTCGTTGTACTGTTTGTTTTAGGGAGCGCTTGGAAAAATCAGCAATAATGGCTAAATCTAAGAAGTTTGATTATTTTACTACTTCGCTTACTGCTAGTCCTTATAAAGATAGTCAGGTAATTATGTCTTTAGGGGAGGAGATTGGGGAAAAAGCAGGAATAGAATTTTTGTCTAAAGATTTTAAGGATGATGATGGAACAAAAAAATCAATGGGAATAATTAGGGATATGGGACTTTATCGACAAAAATATTGTGGTTGTGAGTTTGCTAAAAGAGGTTAAAATTATTTTAGATAAAAAATAGATAAGAAAAAAAGGAAGCATTATTGCTTCCTTTTTTGTTTTTTAAGAGGCGTTTTCTAATAATCTGATAGCATAGCTAAGAGAATTACCTTTATAAACTGCCTGATCGCAACCCGATGATCTTAATAATCCGTTGTAAGTATCATTGCAGGAGATAGCAATCATTGGCCCAGAAAAAGTCTTTCTCATTTTTATCACTAATTTTGTGGTGTCCTGTACTTTTTTGTTTTCTTGAAAACCTAATTCAGCATCAATAAAGATATAATCAAACTTGCCATCAGAAAATTCCTTTTCGGCATCTTCTAGCGTGAATGCCTGAATTACTTCGGCATAGGGTGATAAGTTTTCTTTAAACATTTTTTGAACATTGCCATAATCTTCAATTACTAAAATTCTCTTCTTCTCCATTTTCTCGTTTCGTTTTTTGTTTTTAAATGATCTATTTATTTCATTAGTAGAAAGACATTATCATCTTTCATTGTTATTGTCAAAGGATTATTGATTATGAAAAAAAGGAAGCATTGTTGCTTCCTTTTTTGTTTGTTCTTTATAATTCTTTATCTAATAGCTCCATAATGTAAAATACCGAATCTTCTTTGATAATGGAGTGATCGCAACCTAGCAATCTTAGTTTTTCATTGTGAGTTATATCACCAGAAACAGCAATCATCGGGCCTTTAAAAGTTTTTCGCATTTCTACCACTAATTCGTCAGTGATGTTTGGTTTTTCGTTTGGAAGACTTTTGCCTAAACGACCATCAACTATTATATGAGTAATATCTTTTTCTTCGGTAAATTTATCCGCTGCCTCTTTGAGGTTGAATGCCTGGATTATTTCGCCATAAGGAGATAGTAGCTTCTTAAACATTTTTTGCATGGTGATGTTGTCTTCAATCACTAAAATTTTTCTATTGTTTTTCATGTTTTCTGGGTTTTTAAATGAACAATAATGCGTTTAATGATGGGAAAACTTTATCATTTTTTATTATTATTGTCAATATTGTTTATTGGCGTTAGTTTTTTGGCACTCTCTAGTTTTTGTGATATAATAAAGGGGAATTAATTATTAATTTTTAAAATTATGGAAGGTTTTAAAAAAGTCAAAAATATTCTTTTGTTCGGTCTTATTTTAGCGATTGCTATCTCGGCTATTTATTTAAAAATTCAACAAGACAAGAAAAGCAAGCTAGATCAAAACAAAGACAAAGTAGATGTGACGGTCGGTAAGGATGAAAATACTTTAGCCAAGATCGGTGGTACTGGTCAGATTAAAAAGTTTGGAACTTATGATGAGGTTAAACAGTTTTTGGAAAGCCAACAAGCCAATACTCCTAACTACTCAATGATGGTCAAGGGCACTGGAGCTTCTCTTGATATGGCTCGCCCAGCTATGGAGGCCACTGCTAACGCGGGAATTGCTCCTAGTGCTGTTGTTTCTGATGCTGCTGGCGTTACTAATGATTTTTCTAAGACTAATGTCCAGATAGCTGGTGTCGACGAGGCTGATATTATCAAGACTGATGGTAATTATATTTATGCTGTCTCTTATAACACCTTGTATATTATTAAGGCTTATCCAGGGGAGAGCTCTGAAATAGTGTCTCAAGTTGAATTTAAGTCTCGTCCTACGGATCTTTATATTAATGGAAATAATTTAGCGGTTTTCGGTTATGATGATCAGATTTATACTATGGATTTTTATAGAAGCTTCAGACGTCAGAACCAATATACCTTCTTCAAGGTTTTTGATATCTCTGATAAGAAGAACCCAACTCAAGTTCGTGATTTGAATTTTGAGGGAAGCTATTTCAATTCTAGGATGATCGGCGATTATGTTTATTTTGTTACTAATAATTATAATTACTCTATTGGTCCAGAGCCGGTAGTTCCTCGTGTTTTAGATTCTGGTGTAGCTTTAGCGGAAAAGTGTGAGGGGGCTAATGTTAAATGTTTCAGTCCAAATATTTATTATTTTGATATTCCTTACGATTCTTATAACTTCACTACCATCTCAGCTATTAATATCAAAAATAATTCAGAGAAGATTGGTGGCGATGTTTATCTTTTATCCAGTACCCAGAACATGTTTGTGTCACCAGAAAATCTTTATATCACCTACACAAAATATATCAGTGAGTATGATTTAGAGATGCAGGTTAGCCGAGAATTATTATTGTCTCGTTTAAGCGATAGTGATAGAACTAGAATCGCCAAGATTGAAGAAGTGGCTGATGATATTTTGAGTCAGAATGAAAAGAAGGCTAAAGTCCAACAAGTTTTAGAAAGATATTTGTCTTCTTTGACCTCCGATGAACAAGTTGCTTATGAAAAAGAATTGGCAGCTAAAATGAAGCAAAAATATACCGACTTATCTAAAGAATTAGAAAAGACTATTGTTCATAAGATTGCTATTTCTGGTAGTAGCCTGCAGTATAAATCCAGCGGTGAGGTGACTGGTTCGGTTTTAAATCAGTTTGCGATGGATGAGAATAATGGTTATTTCCGTATTGCTACCACTCGCAATGCTACTTGGAGCCGTTTTGAAGGTCAGGAAAAAGCCTCTTATAACAACCTTTATGTTTTAGATGCTGATATGAAAACAGTAGGAACTTTAGAAAATTTAGCCGAAGGTGAAAGAATCTACTCTGTTCGTTTTATGGGTAATCGTGCTTATTTGGTCACCTTCAAGCAAGTTGATCCACTTTTTGCTATTGATTTAAGTGATGTTAAAAATCCTAAAGTTTTAGGACAATTGAAGGTCCCAGGATTCTCTAACTACTTACATCCTTATGATGAAAATACTTTAATTGGTTTTGGTAAGGATGCTGGAGAAAATGAATATGGCAATACTGTTGCTAAAGGCCTGAAAATTTCTTTGTTTGATGTTTCCGATGTTTCTAGTCCTAAAGAACTAGATAAATATTTAATGGGTGATATGGGCAGTGATTCTGTTGCTCTTTATGATCATAAAGCCTTTTTGTTCTCTAAGGAAAAAGATTTATTGGTATTGCCCGTAGCTCTTCGAAAATCATCTGGCCAGAACCAGTGGGGAGAAATCAACTTCTCTGGAGCTATGGTCTTTAGTCTGAAAGATAAAAAAATCAACTACACTGGCAAGATCGATCACTCTGATGGCGGTGCAGTTTCTACTCCGGATTATTTCGGTGGTGTTAACTATTATGACAACTCAGTCAAGCGAAGCTTGTATATTGAGAATAATTTGTATACACTCTCTAATAATTATTTGAAAGTGAATACTATTAGTGATTTGAAGGATGTTAAGAAGATTGAATTAAAAAAGGGAGTTAACGATGACTTCAAGGTTATTAATTAAAATTATATGAAACCCGGACAGATTATTGTCTTAACCAACTTGTCTACTTGGATTTTGCTGGAAATATTTATTTTTTGGCCGAAGTTCTTTTATTTAATTTTGTTATTATTGAACATCACCTTGATTACAGCTGTTTACTCCTTAATGCGTAAAGCGGAGTTGGGTCGAGCTTGGTGGAATTTTTGGATATTACCGTTTTTGGTTTTAAATAGCGTTGTAGCTTATGCTATTTTAATTCCTCAGGATATCTGGTTTAATAAATTATTTATTCAGGCTTTGTTTATTTTGATTATCGGTTTTAATTTTTCTTATTTTAAGAATATTTATAATTCCGTTTTTCATTCTGATCAACCTAATAATCTGCCGAATATTTCGGCTAATTTTAGTTTTCTGTCTTGGTTCTTTATGCTTTCGGCTATTTATGGCTTGCAGTTATTTTTGAATTTGTCTTATTGGATATTGATTATTGTTTTAATAGTCTCGGCACTTCTAACTACTTATCAGTATTTGTGGATTAATAATCTTCGAGGGAAGGAAAATTATATCTTTGTGTTCTTGTCTGCTTTTGTAGTTTCTCAACTGGCTTGGAGTGCTTATTTTTTGCCTTTTGATTATAATTCTTTAGGGATTATAATGGCCTTAATTTATTATGTCTTTTTAAATCTTACCCGTCTCTATCTGAGTCATAATTGGAATAAAAAAAATCTGCAATCTTTGCTAATTTTTGCTGGGACTATTATGCTCTTAGTTCTTTTGACGCTTAAGTGGCGCTAAAATAAAAAATAAAATATATGAAAAATAAAGTTATCAATCTTAGTCTTAATGTTCTGCTTTTATGTTTGCTATTCGGAATTATTGGTGGGGTTAGTGCTGATTTATTAATTCGTTTTTATTGGTTTAAGGATGTCTCTCCGGCTATTACTAGTAGTGGAGAGTTGAATTTGTCTAGCGGTCTTTATGGCCGTTCCAATGTAGTTATTCAGGACCCTAAGAAAGTGGTAGTTAATCAAGACTTGAAAGTGCAGGAAACAATTAATGCTGCTAATGATAGCTTGATCGGATTTTTTAAGCGCTTGCCTGAATCTACTGATGCTAGTAAGGAATTCAATCGGGCTCGTTATTATGATCTGACTAAGCCAGAATTTACCGGGTTAGCTTTAACAGCGGATGGCTGGATTATGGTGGGCAGCGAAAAGATTAATGCCAAATTTCCGCTAAAGGATTATGTGGCTATTGGTAAAGATAAAAAAGTTTATTCCTTGGACCAGATGGTAGAATACAAAAAACAGAGCTTATGGATGGTTCATTTAGTTTCAGCTGATAATTTATTGGTTAAGACTTTATCAACTGCTGACAATTTGTCAGTTGGGCAAATGCTGTTAGCGGTTAATTGGAATAATGACGCTGTCTTGAACTCTATAGTTTCCTTGCCATCCAAAAACCAAGTTATTAAATCTAGCGACCGTTTATCAGAGACAATGGTCTTGGGAGAGGTAATTGATAATCGTTTCAAAGGCTCTTGGCTTTTTGGTTTAGGTGGTGAGTTAGTCGCTTTGGTTAATGATGAGTTGCAGGTAGTGACAGTAGCTAATATTAACTCGGCTATTTATGCTTTTTTAAAGACTAAACAGTTTTCTACCCCATTCTTAGGGGTTAACTACTCCAGTCTTTCTAATTTAGCCCTAGCTTCTTCCAAGTCTTTTAACTCACTCGGACAGAATGGTGCAGTTGTGGTTTTAGATGACTCTAAGGTGTCTGTGGTTAAGAATAGCCCAGCGGAAAAAGCTGGTATTAAAACTGGTGATATCATTATTTCAGTTGATAATATCGAAATTAACGGCGAACATGATTTAGCGGCTGTTATTCAGTCATATCAACCAAGCGATATGGTGACTATCAAATTTTTACGCGGCGATGCCGTAAATAGCGCTGATATTAAATTAGGTGAATTAAAATAGTATAAATATATGGCAATTAGAACCATTAGACAGATAAAGAACTTAAGTGGTCAGGCCGTTTTTTTGCGGGTTGATTTTAATGTTCCAATTAAAAAGGGAAAAGTCTTAGAAGATTTTAAGATCCGCCAGTCATTGGAAGATATTGATTATCTCTTAGAACATGGGGCAAAGGTAATTATCGCTACTCACTTGGGTGGACCTAAAGGCAAGATTGTGCCTGATTTATCTACTAAGCCAATTGCTACTTTATTAGCTAAGGTTATTAAGAAGAAAATTAATTTTTTGGATGTTACTAAGGCTAAAGATTTTGGAGCAGCTAAAAAGACTATCCAAAAAATGAAACCCGGAGAGGTGGCTTTTTTGGAAAATCTTCGTTTCAACAAAGGGGAGCAAAGTGATGATTTGAAGTGGGCGGAAAATTTAGCTAGCTTGGCCGATGTCTATGTTAACAACGCTTTTGCTGTTTGTCATCGGGCCGATGCCTCGGTGTCTGCTATTAAGAAATTTTTGCCAGCCTTTGCGGGCTTATTATTAGAACAAGAGATTGTTAATTTGAATAAAGTATTACACCCAAAGAAACCCCTAGTGGTTTTAATTGGTGGCGCTAAAATTGAAACTAAAACTACTTTGATTAAGAATTTATTTAAATCAGCTTCTCATATTTTAGTGGGTGGGGCATTAGCTAATAGCTTTTTTGTGGCTAAGGGTTATGAAGTGGGCGGTTCGATGACTGATGAAGAAAGTATTAAGGTAGCTAAAACTCTTTTGAAAAAAAATAGATTATTATTTTCTCGTCGGCCCAAGATTGTCTTGCCGGTTGATGTTATTACCAGTACTAAGTTGGATGATGAACATCAAATTGCTTCCGGTAATGTTATTAGAATCAGACAAGCGGATGAAATTGAAAAAGATGAATACATTTGTGATATTGGACCAGACACTATTGGATTATTTTCTAAGTATATTAAGAAGGCTCAAACTATCGTTTGGAACGGACCAATGGGAATGTTTGAAATCCCTAACTTCCGTCAGGGAACTGTTATTATGGCTCGTTTAATTGCTTCTCGTGCTAGCGGTCATGCTTATGGTGTTATTGGCGGCGGAGAAACGATCGAGGCCTTGAATCTAAGTAAGATGGCTGAATATATGGATTGGGTTTCAACTGGAGGAGGCGCGATGTTATCTTATCTAGGTGGAGAGAAGTTGCCGGGATTAAAAGGAATTATAAAATAGAATTTAATATTTTTAGATAAGAAAAAAAGCTGTTCTATGGAACAGCTTTTTTATTTTGAATTTTTTATTTAGGAATAAACGCCAAAATATTTTCTATCGTGCTTGGTTTCATTAGATAGCCATCGAAACCTTCGGCTATAGAATTTTCAAGTTTATACCGAATTACATCGGCTGTCACCGCAATTATCCTAGATTTAGGATTTTTGTTCCTGATTAATCTGCAAATATTTTTACCGGCCACATCTTCTGCATGTCGACAGACCAACGCTAGGCTGATATTTTTTTGGCAACTTTCTAGGGATAAAATAATTTCTTGGGCTTCTTGGTCATTTTTGGCCTTGTGAACCTCTGTAAAATATTTTTCTAATACTTTTTCATAATAGCTTCTGGAGACTGGGTCGCCATCAACTATAACTGCTACTCTTGATTCTTCCATGTCCTGGTGTTTTTAAGGATTAAAGATCTAAAAGTATTTTACAATTTTTTTATAACTTTGTCAATTTTAGCGGAATTATTGGGTTTTTTGATAATAAAAAAGCCGTTCTTTTGAACGGCTTTTTGATCATCCGGAGATGATTATTTTGTTTCTAATAAGTAGTCTTTAAATTTTTCTTTGAATACAATTTTTTTAAAATCTTCGACGTTGTTTGGTTTTAATAAATAATCATCAAAACCATCTTCTTTGGCATTTTCTGGTTTGTAGTAAATGGGGTTGGCGGTGACGGCAATGATTCTAGCTTCAGGGTTCCTGTCCCTGATTAATTGGCATATTTCTTTGCCTGTTAAGTCTTGAGTCCATTCATGAACCAAGGCCAAGTCAATGTGTTGTTTGTCATTTTCTAAAAGAAAAACAATGTCCTTAGCTTCTTGTCCGTTTTGGGCTTTGTGGATTCTTTCAAAATATTTTTCTAGTATTTTTTGATAAGCAAATAGCGTTATCTCGTCGCCATCCACTATCAATACATTTATTTTTTTTATTCCCATGACTATTTTTTTTGGTTTAAAGGACTTTTGGTATTATACAATTTTAAATAAGAAATGTCAATATTTGTGTAATTACTCAAAGTCTAATATAATAGAGAGGTAATAAAATTAATAATATATTTTTATGAGCAAAATCAAACAGATTATCGCCAGAGAAATTCTTGATTCTCGTGGCAACCCTACCGTTGAAGCTAAGGTAGTGCTAGACAATAAGTTAATGGCTAAAGCTGCTGTTCCAAGCGGTGCTTCCACTGGCATGCATGAAGCCTTAGAACTTCGTGATGGCAACAAGAAAAGATATTCTGGCAAGGGAACTTTGAAAGCGGTTAATAATATTAATAAGATAATCGCACCGAAATTGAAAGGATTAGATCCAACCAAACAACAGATGATTGATAGGGTGATGTTAGAGCTTGATGGCACTAAGAATAAGAGTCGTTTAGGCGCTAATGCTATCCTAGCGGTATCTATGGCTGTAGCTCGCGTTGGAGCCTTAGAAAAAAAACAAGAATTATTTGTTCATTTAGCTAAGACTTATAAATTTTCTAGTAAATATAGCTTGCCGACTCCATCTTTCAATATTTTCAATGGCGGAGCCCATGCTTCCACTAATCTTGATTTTCAGGAATTCATGATTATGCCACTCAAGAAAACTTCTTTTGCAGAAAAGGTTAGAATGGGTGCTGAAGTTTTTCATGAATTAGGCAGAGTTTTGAAGGCTAATAACATGGATACTGATTTAGGCAACGAAGGTGGTTATGCTCCAGACATTAAATCTCGTGAACAGGTTATTGAAATGATTATCTTGGCCATGAAACAGTCCGGTTACAAGCCAGGTAAGGATATTTCTTTCGGTATGGATATTGGTTCTTCTGAATTCTATGACGAAGAAAAGAAAACATATTATTTGCCTTTAGATAAGAGAAATTATTCAGCCGCTGAATTAATGGCTATCTATTCTGACTGGGTTAAGAAATATCCAATCGTTTCTATTGAAGATGGTTTAGCGGAAAATGATTGGGATAATTGGCAGATTATGACCAAGGCTTTAGGTAAAAAGATTTTGTTGATCGGTGATGATTTGTTTGTAACCAACAAAGAACGCTTACAGATTGGTATTGAACATCAAGCTGCTAACGCCGTCCTTATCAAATTAAATCAGATTGGTACTGTGACCGAAACTATGGAAACTATTAAGTTGGCTCAGAAAAATAATTACAAATTGATGATCTCTCATCGTAGTGGTGAAACCGCAGATGACTTCATTGCTGATTTGGCTGTGGCTGTTTCAGCTGACTTCATTAAGTCGGGATCACTGGCTCGTAGTGAGCGCTTAGCTAAATACAATCGTTTAATGGAAATTGAATTACAGTTAAATAAAAAATGGTAATTATGAATAAACTTAAACAATCATCTGAGCCCTCACCCATAAAGCCCCTGCGTCGTCCAGTAGTTTTGTTACTTCTAGATGGCTGGGGAGTTTCCGAAACTAGAGAAAATAATGCTATTCGCCAAGCAAAAATACCTAATTTTAAGAATCTGGTAGCGCATTATCCAGCTGGTGTTATTAGTGGTAGTGCTAAAAAAGATAGTACTAATTATGCCATGATCGGAACTAGTTCTTTGGAATTAGAAACTGACTCTTTGTCTAAGATTATTTCCAGTTATGGTTTTAAGCAGATTAAGATTGCTGAGACTGAGAAATTCGCTTTAGTCAGCAGCTTCTTCAATAATAGTGAAGAGAAATTTTTAGGTGAAGATTATGATCTCGTGCCATCAGTTGTTAATACTTCGGAGCTTGTTAATGTTAAGATGGCTACCCCTGAGGTTATCAAGCATTTTGGTAAGGCTCTAAAGAGTGACCGCTATGATTTTATTCTTTTAAGTTTGGCTAATATTGATAGTGTTAGTCACTCTGGTGATTTTAAAGACACTATCAAAGCGATTGAGTTTATCGACTCTGCTCTTAAAAAGATATCTCAGTTAGTTTTAAGTCAAAAGGGCGTACTGCTTATTACTAGTAGTCATGGTTATGCTGAACAGGTTTTTGACCTTCAGACTGACATAGCTACGACTGATAATACTGAAAACCCAGTTCCTTTCATTATTGTGGGTGAAGAGTATGCCGGTAAGACTATTGGTTTAGAAGAGGCGCCAGCTAATGATTTAAGTTTGCTGGATCCCATTGGTTCACTTTTAGATATCTCCCCGACTATTTTGCATATCTTAGGATTAGATACTCCTAAAACCATGCAAGGAGAGAGTTTGATTTAAGATATTAGAATAGATTTTATAAAATACCCCTTCTTTAAGGGGTGTTTTTTGTAGAATATTATTTGACAAACAGCGTTATAAGTGATAATTTTGAAGTAATAGTTTATAGTTTTTTCAAAAAAATACGTAAAACATGGGACCATCAATCTTTCATCAGTTTCCAGCTATAGATGGATATGTTTTAGGAGCTCTTGGCTACACCGAGGATTTGTCCAAAAAGTTTTATGAAAATCAAAAAAATGACGAGGCACGACGAACTCTTTTTCGGAAAAATGATCCAACTCCTAAAGATTATAACATCTTAAACGACCTGGATTTGTTAACACTTTTTTCTGGTCGGTACGGCAAAGGTATATTATGTTGCCGAACCAGATAATCTTTTAAAATCTTCTAAAAACAAAAGGCTTGAACCAATCAAGTCTTTTTTATTATCAAAAAAATCCTAGCTCAGAGCTAGGATTTTTTTATCTAATTTTGTTTTTAACTATTAATAGAATAGGACATAGGCTAATAAGCTGACAAATATTCCTAGAGCGCTACCAGCCAGAACTTCTTTTTTCGTGTGGCCGATTTTTTCTAGAAGGTGAGGATATTTTCGATCCAGAACATTATCGTTACCTAAATCTTTGACTAAAATATTCAACACCTCTCCATGCTGACTTAAATAGTTTCTTAAGCGCAGAGCATCATTGATGATAACTATAGCTATAACAAAACTAATAGCGAACAGGGGAGAGAATAGTCCTTCGGTTAATCCGGTGATGGTTGTTAGAGAAACCATCAAGGCGCTGTGTCCAGAGGGCATTCCGGCGTAGGTGAAAACAAAGAAATCTCTGATCTTTAATTTTTGTTTCTTCTGCTTGATAGAAATCTTGATAATCTGAGCAGTAGCTGCAGCTACAAAAGGAACTATTAAAACTAAATGGTGCGCGATAAATTCTCTGATGATAATAAGCATATTAAATGTCTAAGTTGGTAACATTTTTAGCATGAGTTTGAATGAAGTGCTTACGAGGAGCAACGTCATCACCCATTAACATGTCAAAAATTTTGTCAGCTAAGGCAGCATCTTCTACGGTTACTTGTTTAACGATTCTTTTTTCTGGATCCATAGTTGTTTCCCAAAGTTGTTCTGGATTCATTTCACCCAAACCTTTGTATCTCTGGATATTGATTTTTGGAGCCTTCTTTTCTTTGGCTTCGCTAGCTTCTTTTATTTCTTCTTCAGTTCCTTCCTCTTCTTCGCCTTCACCGCCGACTTGTTCGACGATTTCAGCAGTGCCGCCGCCGAGGTTCTTGATGATTTCTACTTTTTCTTCATCGGAATAAGCATAGTGAATGGAGGTACCTTTTTTAATTTGATAAAGTGGTGGTTGAGCGATATAGACATGGCCACCGGTAACTAATGGAGCAAAGTGACGGAAGAATAGGGTTAGAAGCAGGGTTCGGATGTGAGCACCATCGACGTCGGCATCGGTCATGATGATAATCCGATGATATCTTAATTTACTTAAGTCTAATTGATCATCAATGTTAGTGCCCATAGCGATAACCAAATTCTTAATTTCGGTATTAGCTAACATTTTATCTAAACGAGCTTTTTCGACGTTCAAGATCTTACCACGTAAAGGTAGAATAGCTTGGAATTTACGGTTACGGCCTTGTTTGGCGCTGCCTCCAGCGGAGTCTCCCTCAACGATGTATAATTCACATTCTTCTGGATGGCGGGAAGAGCAGTCAGCCAGTTTTCCTGGTAGAGTCATTCCTTCTAAGGCACCTTTACGTAAAATTGTAGCCCGAGCTGTTCTGGCGGCTAATCTAGCCTGAGCGGATAAGATACATTTTCCGACCATCGCTTCAGCTTCTTTAGGATGTTCTTCTAAAAAGGTACTGAAACTTTCGCCGAAGATTTGTTCGACGTAAGTTTTAACCTCAGCGTTACCTAATTTAGCTTTAGTCTGGCCTTCAAATTGAGGGTCAACAATCTTAACGCTGATAATTGCAGTTAAACCTTCGCGGACATCTTCACCAGTTAGGTTTTCATCCTTTTCTTTAATGATATTATGTTTACGAGCGTAAGAGTTTAAAGTTCTAGTTAAAGCAGTTTTAAAGCCCATTAAATGGGTACCGCCTTCAGGGTTGTGAATGTTGTTAGCAAAAGAGATGGAGTTTTCATTGTATTGGTCATTGTATTGTAAGGCAACCTCTACTCTAGTGTCATGCATGGTTTTATCACAATAAAAGATAGTGTCATTTTTGACAGTCTGATTGCGGTGTAAAGCTTTGACATAGGATTTGATACCACCTTCAAAATAGAACTGATAATGTTTTGGGCTATGTCCCTCTCTTTCATCAATCACATTCATGGTAATGCCTTTGTTCAAGTAAGATTGTTGTCTTAAGCGATCCAAGATTTTACCCCAATCAAATTCAGTTTCAGTAAAGATAGTAGCGTCTGGTTTAAAAGTAATAATAGTTCCAGTTTTGTTGCTGGTTCCGATTGGAGTTACTTTATGTTGAGGAATACCAATTTTGTATTCTTGATACCAGGCTCGGCCATCACGGTGAATTTCCGCTCTTAAATAATCACTTAAAGCATTAACCACGGAAACACCAACGCCGTGTAAACCGCCAGAAACTTTGTAACCGCCTCCACCGAATTTTCCACCGGCATGAAGCTTGGTTAAAACTGTTTCCAAAGCTGAAAGGCCAGTAATCTTATGTTTCTCGACTGGAATACCGCGGCCATTATCCTCAACTCTAACCATACCATCCTTCTGAAGAGTAACGGTGATTTCGTTGGCATAACCAGCCATGGCCTCATCGATACAGTTATCGACCACTTCCCAAATTAAATGGTGTAAACCGGCAGCTGAAGTGGAGCCGATATACATACCAGGACGACGTCTGACTGGGTCTAAACCTTCGAGGACGGTAATGGCATCAGCACCATAACTAGATTTTACTTTCTTGTTTTCGGACATATAAAAATAAAAAAATACACCTAAA
>JBAXIF010000009.1:0-19131 GCA_037138515.1 Candidatus Falkowiibacteriota bacterium | reverse complement strand
ATATGGAGAGCCTGGCTCAATTGCCAAGCAAACAAGAGCTTTATTCCAAGATGGTGGGCTCTATGAACGCTCCTATTTCCGGCTTCGTTAATGTCTTAGCTGGCAATTTGAGAGGCTTAGTAACAGCTTTAAAAGCTATTGCTGATGCTAAAAGCGAATAATAAATAAATTATTAATCTTATTGCCTGCTAGTCAGGACAATAATCAAGTTTAAAAATATGGAAGACAAAAAAATTGAAGTCCCAGCTAAATTTAAATCTTTAGTTGAGGAAATTGAAAAAATGAGTGTTTTAGACTTAGCTGAATTAGTTAAGATCTTAGAAGAAAAATTCGGCGTTTCTGCTTCTGCTCCAGCTATGATGATGGCTGCTGGTCCAGCTGCTGCAGCTGTTGAAGAGAAATCTTCTTTCGACGTTGAAATCACTGAATCAGGTGCAAACAAAATCAACGTTATTAAGGCTGTTCGTGAATTGACTGAATTAGGCTTAAAGGAAGCTAAAGATTTAGTTGATGCTGCTCCAAAAGTAGTTAAGGAAGGTTTGAAGAAGGAAGAAGCTGAAGCTATCAAGAAGAAATTAGAAGAAGCTGGTGCAAAGGTAACTTTGAAATAAGCTTTTATCTCTATATAACGAAAGACCGCTCCAAAAGGGCGGTTTTTTGTTTTTGATTGCTTGTTGAGTGGGGTTGTAAAATGCTATAATATAATCATATTAAATCTCTTTAATTTTTATGAACCAAACCAAAAAAGCTTTCACCCTCATTGAACTTCTAGTAGTGATTGCCATCATCGGCATCTTAGCGACCATCTCAGTCTTAGCATTATCCAATGCCAGGGCCAAAAGTAGGGATGCGAAACGTGCTGGTGACGTCAAACAAATCCAGACTGCCTTAGAACTCTTCTTTAATGATAATAATAGATACCCAACAGTGGAAGAATGGAATACTGGAAAGATCTATTCTACTAGTTCCGGAGTTACTTCTACCTACATGCAGATTATTCCCAATGCTCCAACCCCAGCCGATGGTACTTGTACTGATGCTAAGAATACTGTTGGTTATATTCCATCTGAAGATGGCACTTCTTATTCTATCTCTTTCTGCTTAGGTAATACCACTGGAACTCTAACACCTGGACCTAAGTGTCTTACTCCGGGTGGGATTATTGATACGGATTGTTCTGGCGGAGGAGTGACTGCTTGCTCAGCTAGTACTGTGAATGGAGCTACTTGTTCTTATGGTGGTGAAGATTATCCCACAGTTGCTATTGGAACCCAAGTTTGGCTGGCTAAGAATTTGAATATCGGTGATCGGGTTTATCCGGGTAATGATAATAATGGCACTGACAATGTTTTGGGAACAAATGATGATTGTATTGGTTTTAATTCTAACTTGATTTGGTCATGTCAGGGTTATACTGGCATTCAAAAATATTGTTATGATAATGATGAGGATAATTGTGCTACTGACGGCGGTCTTTATGAATGGGCTGAAGCCCTTGTTTTGCCTTCGGACTGTAATGGGGCTAGCAGCGTTGATAATGGTAATGGTACCTATACTTTGAATTGTCCAAGTAGTGGCAGTCAAACTATCCTAGCTAAACATCAAGGCATTTGTCCGACTGGTTGGCATGTCCCGAGTGATGACGAGTGGATAGTCTTGGAACAATTTTTGGGAACAGCTGGTTGTGATTCTATGAGTGACGGGTGTGTCCCAGCTGGAGACAAGTTGAAATCAGCTACCGCTTGGGGTGATAGTAGTAATAATCTTTCTGGATTTAACGCCGTCCCGACAGGTTATCGAGAGGAATTGTTATTTAGATTTCATGGAGATTATACTTATATTAGAGCAACGACCCCCGATCCTACCAGTTCTTATAATGCCTTTGATCGTTTTTTGGGTAAATACTATTCCAATATTTATCATGACAATGGCAAGAGATCGGATGGTTTTCCTGTTCGTTGCTTGAAGAATTAATTTCTATTATTTGAAAAAAGGAAGCTAAGTAGCTTCCTTTTTTTGTTTTTTAGATATAAAAAAAAGAAGGGGCCAGGGAACCCCTTCTTAACTCGTGACTTTAGCACGTGTAAGGTCGCTTTCGGGGCCTCTTCCTGGTATTTTTATAGCAGGATGCTCTTCGCCTTTTACCCGATGATTATTTCATCAATGGTAACAATTTGAGACTTTTGAACTACCTTCAGATTAACTAATGGTCATCATTTTGTCAATTTGAAAAATAAAAAAAGCGTTGATTGGATCAACGCTTTTACTTTTTTTTGTTTATTCTTTTTTCTTTCTTTTTAGCTATAACTCAGCGATAGCTTTGAGCATTATCTCTCTGAGCTCTGGGTCATTCACCTTGTGTCCGTCATGATCAATGAATTCTTGAGCGATAACTGGTTCTCCTTTTTTCTGATACTCGATAGCTTTGAGTACCATTTGGAAGGCCTTGATCTCTTTAACCAGTTTAGCTCTTTGCGTTTCGCCTTTCTTTAGTTCCAGCCAATCGAACAGGATCGTTCTTCCGACTTCTCCCAGATGAGAACAGATCTCTTCCATTACTTCCAGTTCAGATTCATATTTCTGCTCTTTGGTTTGACGGCGACCTTCAGGGCAATAACTGTCAGTTCTGATTTCTCCGACTGCCTTGTCTGATTTTGGCCAGTGGACGATTTCTAGCATCCGGTCTAATCCAACAACTTTCGGGAAATATTTCTTGGCAATGATCACTAGGTCATCGGTGTTTTCACCAAGACTCTCTGGATCTTTGACCCCTCGGTCTACCCAGCCGGTACGAGAAATGTCATAAAGGCCACGGATGATGAGGAATGGATAATTGCTTTTTTTCTTGCTCATGATACTTTGGTTTTAAAGGTTCAACAATCAATCTAACATAACTTGGTATATTAAAACCTTTTTATTGTTTTGTCAATTTGATTGGTAAAAAAAGAACCGCTTAATCAAGCGGTTCTTTTTTATATACTTATAGTTGTTTTTATAGAGGTAATTCCAAAACGATATTATCAGTTAGCATATAAGCTTTCTTATTCTTCTCATCAACAGTGAAGTCTTTGAGGTTAGATAGCTGTTCTGATTGGTATTGCTTCTTAGCCTTACCATCTCTACCGAAGACCGTTAAGCGCTTGTTAGCTGGGTCTAGGATGTAAATATCGTTTAAGATCTTGATGTTGGTTGGATTGGATAACTTTGGTTCGATGGCATCAATGGTGAATTTTTGTTCAGAGCCGTTATAGAACTTTTTGACTTCACCGGATGATTTCAGGAAGTAGACGGTACCGACAGCGCTTGGACCTCCCGCATTATCAATAGTGAAGGAATTGACGTCAGAAGCGTCTAATTTGCTCTTGAGTCTTGGTTCAGCGCTTGGATATTCGTTATTAGTAGAAACATAGCGGTATAGTTGGCTCTTGGCCTTATCTAAGGCATAAAGCTTGTCGCTGTAGTTGAATAATCCGATTAGGTTTTGGCCTTCGACGATCCCCATCTTCTTAGTGGAAAGTTTTTCGTCTTTAGGGTTTAGGACCACTGTCTGACCTTCGTCTAGGTAATAGACTGAACCATCCTTGCTGGTACTTGGGTATTTCAAATATGATTTGACTTGGTCGAGGTTGATAACGGCACTGACACCATCTTTAGCGTTGATGCGGTAGATGGTCTTCTTGTTATTGTCAGCAGCATAGAATTTGCCGTTGGATAACATGATGTTTTCTATGTTTAAGTCGCTACCGATGGCAGAGAAGTCAGCGGCTACTTTCAATTGCTCTACCTTGGTAATATGCTGGACTTGAGCCATCTGGCTATCGAACTTAGCTTTCAACTCATTATAGTTGTCAATTTTGGCTTTTTTTTCTTCTGGGATGCTATCTAGATAGGCTTTCAATTCTTCCAAGATTCCTTTAGCGGATTTTTCATCATTATATAGGAGATAGGAATCGATCTGGTTTTCTTTTTGTTTGATAGTGGTCTCATATTCCTTGTTCTCTTCAACTTGTTCAGTCTTCTTGGTCTGAGTTTTTTGGTAGATGAGGTTGCCTAAGAAGGCTAAAAGAGCGACAGCGAGGATAATCAGTAATATTTTCTTCAATTTCCGAGTATTTCTAGGGACTTCAACGGAAAGAGCACTTTTGTCTAGGGAAGTAGCGGAAATATTAGCTGAATGTTCTTTGGGTTTATAAAGTGATTTGATGATTTTTCCAATCGGTTTGAGCGGGTTGATTTTTCTGATCATTTTGACGCAGAATCCGGACATTTTCTTAGTACTAACCGCACTGGCTGGAGCCAGGATATTGGCAGTATTTTCTTCAGTTCTAGTCAGATTTGGGTTCTGTTGTTCGCTCGAAATGTTTCTAGTGGCTTCTACTTGGCGATATTCTTCCATGCTTTCTGGTTCTTCATGGCTCAGGTTGTTTTTGACTATGATGCCCATGAATGGGATGAAAGAGTTGATTTTGAAAAGTGTATTCTTTATTTGTTCAGCCGCACCGAGTGGTGCTAATTTTGTGATGATTTCAATCAATTCTTGGTTGAACAGGTATTCTGACAAAGCTTCATTGGCGAAGATAAAGTATGATTTTGTTGGCATTTCTCCAGAAATGATGGAGGAGAAGAGCTTCTTGAAGTTCAAACTGTCACCGCTTTGGTCTTTGGTGTCTTCGCTCCGCTCAACGTTGATCATTTTGTATACACTGTCAGTATCTTCTTTATATAATAATAGTGCTTGGTTGGTGCCGATATTGGAAAAATGGAGTTCATTACCAAAAATGATGCCGATAGTGGCATTAATGCTTTTAGGGGAGAGGTTGATCTTTTCTTTAGACAAAAAATCGATCAAGTTCTTGTTGGTCTTGACCAGGACAGTTTCAAAGATATTTTCGATCTTGAGGGCTTCAATCTTTTCGCGGAGCATTAGCTTCTCATTCTGGTAGTAATTTTCATTAATATCGGAAATTACAAAATCAATGATTTTGTTAGCATCACTTTTTTTGGCCTCAACTTCGATGAGGATAAATAATTTACCGGCCAGTTGTTCTTGAGCTGGCTCTGGTTCGGCGATAAAAATTTTAGCTGCTCCATTAGCTTTCTTTTCCGTGTTGATAGTAATGGGGGCAATTTTTGTGTACATAGTCTGTCTGCTTGTATTTTTGGCTAATATGATATAATATTATACTATAAAACTATAAAATAGGGAAATATAATAAAAGTATGATAGAAGGTTTTTTCGGCTCAAAAACTCGGGTAAAAATCTTGCAACAATTTTTGTTGAACTCGGAAGAGAAATATTATCTGCGTCAACTGGCGCGTGATTTAGCTCTTCAGGTCAACTCAGTCAGACGGGAATTGAAACATTTAGAATCCTGTGGTCTTTTGGTTTCAGTCAATTATCATAATAGCACACTTTCAAAATTAAAGTCTAATGAAGATGGGGATAATTTGCCGGCTAAGGTGACGAGCTCTGATAAGAAATATTATGAGGTGAATAAAGAGTTTATCCTTTACCAAGAAATCAAAGCTTTAATTCTCAAGGCTCAGACTATGGTGGGCCAAAGCTTCTTAACCGAACTACAAGAAATTTGTACGCCTAAACTTCTAATCCTGACTGGAGTCTTCGTGGCTCAGAATGATTTTCCCACTGATATGCTGCTCGTCGCTAACGTGCCAAAGCTCAAACTGATGGAACTCATCAAGAAATTGGAAGGGGAGTTGGGGAAGGAAATAAATTATACCGTAATGGATGAGAATGAATTCAAGTTCCGTAAAGAAATCGTCGATGTTTTTTTAGGTAAGATATTGGAGTCCAAAAAAATAGTTATGATCAATGAGTGGGACCTGATCTTTACCGAAAAAAATGACATATCTCCATTAAACTAACTTATCAATCTATGACTCGCTATCTACGTTATTTTATTTTAAGTGTTTCTGCTGCCTTACTACTTTTAGTGCTTTTGAATTTTGCGGCTGCTAGAAATCTGACCAAGGTTTATTCTTCCAGTATCTCAGCGAAGAATGACTTACAGAAATCTTTAGACTTCTTGAAGAATAATGATTTTGAAAATGCGGTGGTCTATGCTAGTGATGCCGAGGATAGTTTGGTTACTGCTTTTACTCGTTTAGAAACTTTAGAAAATAATTTTTGGGTCAAACGTTCTGACTCACTCTATACTCAAGTCAAAGATTTGGAATACATGTTGAAGACCGCCGAAGTTTTAGCTCGCTCACTTTCTTCTGGGGCTGCTATCGGTGAAAAGGTTAATGCGATCTTAGCGGATAATCCTGGTGTTAGTTTTTCTGATTTAAAAATAGAAGATAAGGCAGCGGTTTTGAAATTAATTTATGAATCAGTCCCAGACCTAAATGGTATCAAGGCTAATTTAGATTTAGCTTTGATGGATTTGAGGAAGGTGGATAACTCCGGTTTCTTCGGACCACTTCAAGGCCAATTAGCTTTAGCCAAAGAAGAGCTTCAGACCGGAGCCGAACTGATGTCTAAGACTATTACTCTTTCTCAATTACTACCAGTCTTAGCTGGTTACCCTGATTCCGCTAACTTCTTAGTCTTATTACAAAATAGCGATGAACTGCGGCCAACCGGAGGATTTTTGGGTACCTTGGGGGTCTTACAGACCAACTTAGGTGATCTAGTTAACTTCCGAACCAGTGATGCTTATCACTTGGATATGCCAGCCAGTCTTGATCCGAATTTCAAAGTGGCCCCACCAGCTCCAATCGCTAAATACTTAGGTACTGATCGTTGGTTCTTACGCGATAGTAATTGGTCACCTGATTGGCCGACTAGTGCTCAGAAGATTCAATGGTTCTATTACAACGAAGCAAAATATAATTCTGATCCGGCTATCAAGAATACGCCGCAGTTCGATGGCGTTGTTGCTATCACTCCACGCTTAGTGACTGACTTGCTTTACATCGTTGGTCCGATCACTGTGGGTGGACAAGAATATAACAAGGATAATTTTACCGACTTATTACAATATGAAGTGGAGATGGCTTATCGCGAAAAAGGAGTTTCCGAATGGGATCGTAAAAAAGTTATCGGCGATATCATGAAAGAATTGAAGACTCGTTTATTCGCTTTACCAACAGAAAAATATTTAGATCTTGTTGCTACTTTGAATACTAATATCGAAAAGAAAAATATCTTATTCTATTTCAATGATCCTCAGGTCCAAGGAATCGCTCGCAGTTCGAATTGGGGTGGAGAGATAGAATCAGTTCCTGGTGATTACGTGATGTTGGATGACGCTAACTTAGCGGCCTTCAAGACTGACCGCGTGATGGAAAAGAAAGTATCATATACCGTCGAACAAAAAGATGGTGGCGCTGTCGCTCGGGTTGTGATGAATTACAAACACACTGGAGGATTCGATTGGAAGACTACCCGCTATCGTAGTTATGTTCGCATCTATGTTCCGGTTGGTAGTGAACTAATCAAGACTGAGGGAACTAATGATAATAATATCGCTCAAGGAGTGGAAGACTTCGGACGACCGGATGCCGCTAAGACTTTTTTTGGCGGATTTATTTCGGTCGAGCCAGGGAAGTCCGATACTTTAGTTTTTGAATATCGCTTGCCGAAAAATATCGTTGAGCAAATTAATTCCGGTGGCTATTCCTTGTACTTGCAGAAGCAGGCTGGTAATAATATTCAGAGCTTAGATTTGTCTTTGAAGTTTGGTAAGAATATTAAGAATCATTCTGATAACCTTGTTAATGCTACTCAGGCTTCCAGTGGGTTCTTAAGCGGCCAAGATGTTTTCGAGGCTGATCGATTTGTTAATGTCAGTTTTTAATTAAGACTTATGAAATTAAAATACACTTGGTTAATATTTTCCGCTCTCTTGTTGGTGGCCGCCTTGTTTTTAGTTATCCCTTATCCACTTTTAATTGCTATTTCAGTTGGAGTGTTAGCCATCCTTTTAACCTTCTCAATCAAGCCGGAATGGGGATTATATCTCTTGGCTTTTTCTTTGCCACTAATCAATTGGAATTTTGATTGGAATTCTCTGAGTGTTTCCTTTGTGGAGATTCTAGCTCTTTTACTTCTGATCTCTTTTATCTTACATCATTTATATTTCTTTTTTCAAGGGAAAAATATCTGGCAGAAAATCAAGTTGCCTCTCTGGCAGCCGTTTTTGCTTTTCCTGATAGCCGCCGCTATCTCCAGTCTGCTTGGCCGTTATGTTATGTCTTCTTCTTGGTATACTATTCGCTGGTTATTGTTTTTCTATTTAGCTTACCTGGCTGTGCCTTACAACATCATCAAGGACGGTCGAATTTTGAAAAATACTATTATCGCTTTGACTCTTTCTGGTTTAGGGCTGGCTGTGATGGGAATCGTTTCTCTGACTTACCAAGATTGGTACAACAGTTTCTTCCGTATCCAACCGACAGCCTTGTTTGGAATTTATCCAGTCGGTAGTAATCATAACTTGATTGCGGAGTTTTTAGTGATCATCACTTTCTTGGTTTTGTCCTTGAAGCATTGGTCTCATTCTTTGCGCGTGAATCGTTTTATCAACATCCTTTTCTTATTCTTCATGGCTGTGACCTTTGGCACTTTCTCTCGCACTGCTTGGATCGTTTTGGGAATGGGGGCTTGTCTCTACTTATTCTTAGACACAGTTTATCTAAAACGGAAGATCTGGAGTTCCAAGAATATTATTTTTGCTATTCTAATTTCAGTTGTTATTCTGGTGCCTTTTATTATGCGCATGACTAGCTTGCAGGCAGAGAACGTCAGTTCCACTGAGAACAGATTATTATTGACCCAGATAGCTTGGCGCTCTTTCTTGAAACATCCGATAGTTGGTTCTGGTCCGGGAATGTTTGTGACCCTAGTCAGTGACAATGTCCGCTTTACCGCTAAGTATGGCGACCCATTAGATTCTCATGGAGTCTGGCAGAAATTGATTGCAGAAGTGGGGTTCTTGGGAACAGCTTCTTTTGTTATCTTTATTGGACTGATTTTCTGGAACCTGTATCGAGCGTTGAAAATATATAAGAAAGAAACTCAGTTATTGCTCCCGCTTTCCATTGCGGTCCTCGGTGGCTTTGTCTATCAATTTTTCAATACATCTTATTACAAAGGCAAGCTCTGGGTGCCGATTGCTGTGGCTCTCGCCGCTATGAATCTGCTCCAGCAGAAGTATGCTAAAAAGAATAAATAATTTTAAATATATGCTTAAGGCTCCAAAAAAGATTTTAATCGTTGAGGATGAAACCACTATTGCTAATCCTTTGAGAATGAAATTAGAGAGAGAAGGTTTCCAAGTATTGTTGGCCGACAATGGCAAGAAGGGTTTGACTCTGGCTTTGAAAGAAATTCCTGATCTGATTCTTCTGGATATCGTCATGCCAGTGATGGATGGGGTTGCCATGATGGAGAAATTGCGCGAAGACAAAGTTGGCAAGAAGATTAAGGTTATGGTTCTGACTAATCTAACCCAATTGAGTGGAGAAAAAAGCTTTGATGAAAATACCGCATCTGATTATCTGATCAAGAGCGAATGGAAGATTGGTGATTTGGTTAAGAAGATAAAAAAAATCATTAAATAATAATTTTGTGAGCGAAAACAAAAAGATAAAAATTGCTTATATCGTTCCGTCGCTCGATGCTGGCGGGGCAGAACGTTTTATCCTGGACCTAATCAGTCGTCTGGATCGTAATTTATTTTCTCCAACTCTGATTCTATTCAGTCATGGCGGATTTTTTGTGGAAGAAGCCCAGAAGATGGGAATAGATTTAATCATCTTGAAGAAGAGAGTAAAATTGGATCTATCCAACTTTGTTTCTTTGTATCGGGCTGTCAAAACACTTCAGCCTGATATCGTCCACACCCAACTCGGGGGCGATGTCTATGGCCGTTTGGTAGCTCATCTGCTCAAGGTTCCGGTAATAGTCTCAACTGAACAGAATGTGCAGACCGGAGAAAATTTCCTCATCAACCATCTGAAGAAATGGACCGCTAAATTTGCTGACAAGATTGTGGCGATTTCAGAAGCGGTGAAGAAAGATACCGTTAAGCGCTATGCTGTGCCGGAAAGTAAGTTAGAAGTTATTTATAATGGCTTAGAGGTCAACAAATTTATACTCACCAGTCGTCGACCAAAGTCTGATAAGATTATTCTTGGCTCTGTCGGCCGCTTGACCCGTCAAAAGAACTATCAATTATTGATTGAAGCTTTGGCGGAACTTAAAGGCTATAATTGGGAGTGTCGTTTGGCCGGAGAAGGCGAATTGCGCGCTGATTTAGAACAGAGAATTACTGAATTGAAATTAGAGGACAGGATAAAATTGGTGGGACTCCAGAAAGATGTCAAAAAATTCTTATCCGACTTAGATCTTTTCATATTGCCTTCTCTCTGGGAAGGATTAGGGATAGTTGTTCTAGAAGCCGGCTTAGCCGGATTACCAGTCTTAGCTTCTCGGGTTGATGGCATTTGTGAAATCATCAAAGACGGCCAGAATGGAATTCTGTTTAACTCTAATGATAAAGCCGATTTAGTTTTGAAGTTGAAGAAAATATTAGAGAATATTTCTCAACCAGCCATGGATGCTTTGGGCGTTGATTTGCAAACAGACATTCAAGCGCATTTTGACATCCGGGTCATCGTCAAAAAATACCAGAAGCTTTATTTAAATCTATTAGACAAAAAATAATTTATGAAAATACTTCAAGTTAATAAATTCCATTACTTAAGAGGCGGCGCAGAAAAATACTTTTTAGACATGAGTGAAACGCTGCGTCAAGACGGCCATGAGGTGGCGGTTTTTTCTATGCGTCATCCTAAGAACCTGCCTAGTCCTTGGGAGAAATATTTTGTTTCCCGCATCAGCTTCAATGAATCAAAATTGCGCGACAAGCTGTTAGCTCCGGGTCGGATTATTTATAGCTTGGAAGCGAAGCGGAAGTTTGAAAAATTAGTGAATGATTTTCATCCAGATATCATTCATATCCATAATATCTATCATCAGTTATCTCCATCCATTCTGTCAGTAGCTCGGAAGCATAATATCCCGGTAGTAATGCATTTACATGATTATAAATTAGTCTGTCCTAACTACCAATTATTCGTTGATGGCCAGATTTGTTATCGTTGTCGGAAGCATAGGTATTGCCAAGCTGTTAAGCACCGATGTTTTAATGGCTCTTTGGTAAAAAGTATTTTGGTAGCGATAGAGATGTTCTTGCATCATCGCGTTTGGAAAATCTATGAAAAGAATATCAGTCTATATATCGCTCCGAGCGAATTCATGAAAAAGACCGTGGTCAGTTTCGGAATCCCAGAAGAAAAAGTGGAAGTCTTATATAATTTTATCGATCAGCCGGAAGTAGCTGTAGTCGATTCTCAAGATTACCTCTTGTACTATGGCCGCATCTCTCCAGAAAAGGGCATTAACATCTTATTACAAGCTTTGAAATTGACCCCTAACAACCCTACCTTGAAGATTGTCGGTTCTGGCCCATCTGTTGATAGCTTGAAAGCTAGTGTGAAGTCTTTGGGATTGGAAAAGACCGTTGAGTTCTTGGGTGCTCGGTATGGTGCTGAATTGAATGAGATCATCTTGAAGGCTAAAGCGGTTATCATCCCTTCAGTTTGGGCAGAGAACATGCCGTTTGTGCTTCTGGAATCATTAGCCCTGGGGAAAGTAGTCATTGCTTCCAAGACCGGTGGACTACCGGAGTTGATTGTTCCGGGAGAAAGTGGTTTCTTGTTTGAAAATGGTAGCGCTAGTGACTTAGCTGAGAAGATCAAGGCTTTGGATAATTATAATTTGAAAAATATCGGATTAGCTGCTAAAAATACTGTAGCTGACCTGACTCTTGATAAACACTACCTAAAATTGTTAGCTATCTATCAAAGATTTATTAAAAAATAATGAAAAAATTAATCATTTTGGCAGCCATTTTGTTCTTGTTGCCATTTTCAACTCATGCCTCTGACATTAGCGCCAAGAATCCAAAAACCGCTAATGCTTTTTTGCGTTGGAATTTGACTCTGGATGACGCCGAAAGATTATCCCGTTATGATGTTCTTATTTTAGATATGGAGAACCAGGTTAACAACCCAGAGCTTCTGAAAAGAATTCGCCAATTGAATCCCAGTGTTACCATTTTGGCTTATGTCAGTTCCCAAGAAATCAGACACGACACCGCTATCCATCCAGAAGTGACTTTGCGCCAGAAAATGTTCGCTCGTTTGCCGGAGAGCTGGTACTTGCGCGACAACAATAATTTCAAGATCAGCTTTTGGGACAAGACTTGGATGATTAATATTACAGGTAGTGCTCCACTCGACAAAGGTGAGCGCTTCAATGATTACTTACCGCGCTTTATCGATGAAGAGATTTTGTCGACTGGACTTTGGGATGGCATCTTCTTTGATAATCTTTGGGACAGTATTAATTGGCTCAACAATGGCAATGTGGATATTGATAATGACGGACAAATAGAACTGGCAGCTGAACTCAACAATACTTGGCAGGATGGAGTTAAGAAGATTTTGAGCAAGACTCGGGCTCGAGTCGGTTATGATTATATCCTGATGGCTAACAGTTCTTCCTTCAAAGACTATCAACCATATTTGAATGGCCGAATGTTTGAAGATTTTCCCAGCCCCTATGAACAGGATGGAACTTGGCAGGGAAATATCAATAGTTATCAAGAGATCAAGAATTATAATGTGAAGCCGAATATCTATATCTTTAATTCTACCAATACTCCAAAGGATAATTATTCCAAGATGCGCTATGGCTTAGCCAGCTCTTTGCTGTTCAATGATGTCTATTTTTCTTTTGATAATAGCGTCTATGACCATGGACAGACTTGGTGGTATGACGAGTATGATTTTTCTTTGGGACTGGCTTTGAACAGTGCTTATAAGTTGGATTATGATAAAAATATTCAGAATGTTTGGCGCCGAGATTTTGCTAATGGCATGGTGCTCGTGAACAACTCCTTGTCCGAGCAGACCTTTGATATTGAGTCCGGTTACCGTAAGCTTTATGGCCGCCAAGATTCAGTGGTTAATAGTGGCGGGGAATTGACCCGTGTTACTATTGGTCCGCGGGATGCGCTGGTTTTGGAAACTGTTTTGGGAGTGCAGAATCTTTACCTGAAAAATTATTATCGCTATCAGGTTTATAACCTTAACGGCGAACAGATTTATAATAATTACCAGTGGGGTAGTGATACCTACAAGAATGGGGAATTAGTGAAGCCGGAGAAGAATAACAAGGCGTCTAAGATTAAGGAAAGAAAAGTGATATTAAATGGCGTCAGAGTTGAGGGTAGTCCGACTAGCACTAAGGCTAATATTAAAATTTATAATGCTAAGAATAAGATGGTGGGAGCCTTCAAAGCTTATCCTGATAACTTAAAGAGCGGTGTCCGAGTGGCCCTGGGAGATATAAATGGTGATAAGCAATTAGAAATAGCTGTCTTGCCAGTCTATGGTCAGCCTAATCTGAAGATCTTTAGTCTGAAAGGAAAATTATTGAAAGAATATTGGTTAGGATTTACTAGCGACCGCTATTTCTATGATTTATCCATGGCTGATGTTAATAATGATAAGCTAGCTGAAATTTTGGTGACTAAGTGGTAAAAATAAATTTAATCGAGTAAAATGTCTCAATTATTTGAAAATTGGGACATTTTTTGTTTTATTAGGTCTTGGTATTGACAAATCATATCATTTGTGATAAGATAGAGGAACCTTAAAATGAATTATAAATTTTTTATCTGGTTTTAATTGTTTTACATATTAAAAATCATTTAAATTAATAAACATATGAAAAAAGTATTATTATCTTTTCTAGCTGTGGTGGTAGTAGTGGGAGCTACTGCGCTTCCAGCTAAGACTAAAGTCCGGGCTTATTACTCCGGCGACTCCATTGTCTATAAAGACACTGTAGTGGTTGGTTCTGCCAACACTGAAAGCTTAGAAGTCTTTAGATTAGAAGGCCAAGAGCTGGTAAAATTTGTAGACCTTAAACCATATAATTCTCGGTTTGGTACCTACGATAACTTTTTCGACTTGAAGTTTAACGAAGAGAATGGCCGTTTATACGTTTACACTATTTCTGGATTCTCTTTGTATAAATATGATATCTCTGATTTGAACTCTCCTAGTTTAGTGAAGGTTTCTACCAACAGCTACTGGGAATGGTATAGTCGAGTTGATAAGTTCGGTGATGACATCGTAACGATCTCCGCTCGCGGCGTTAAAGTGTTCAATCGGAACATGGAAGTAGTTGATTCTTATGATCTTAAGAATGACGTCCCATACAATATCCGTTCTGCTGGTTCAGATCAATATATCTTTAATATCAATGCTGACCAGATCAGCGTTTATGACCGGGAAGCTCGCAAGGTAACTAAGAACATCAATGTTGATTACCGTAGCGCTTCAGGTAACCGTAGCTTGTATTTCGACAACTATGATGAATCCGTTTACGTCGTTGATGATTACAGTGCTAAGAAATTTGATTTGAATGGTGCTTTGAAAGAAACTTTTGATCATTCCGGTAATCCTGGATATGACATCGCTTCTTCCAATAATGAATATGTCTATTTCTCTAATGGCTTAGGCGTTGTTAAATTAGATAAATCTAATTTGAACTTACTATCTTCTCAGACTACTGGTGGTTTAGCTGGTACTGAAGGATGGGCCATGGGCTTGAAAGTTGTTGCTAATTCCACTGGAGACAAAGTTGTAGTTTTCAACAACTCTAGCATCTTGGTGCTTGATGAGAAGTTGAATAAATTAGCTTACTCCAGAGCAGGTGAAGATAATCGTCCCGATGTGAAGGAAAACTTATTCTTACGTTTGAATACTGTTTCCGCTTCAACTAACTCAGTCGTTAATTTGACTGGTGGCGGTTACTACCCTAATGAGAAATTGACAATCAATTTCGGTAACACTAAGGTTATGGCAATTGCTGACGAAAACGGTCGCTTCAAACAGACTTTAGTCGTTCCATCAGTTTCTAGTCAGGCTTTCAACAACACCAGCGGTGTAACTATCGCTAGCGTTGGAACCAGTACTATGGTAACTGCTCGTGAAAGAGCTGATATCAAAGTGGTTGGTGAATCATCCAAGTTCAGTTACGACATCAGCTTGGAGGTTGTTACTACTAAATAAACGATTGATATATCTTTAGTGAAAGGCAGGTGCTTAACCTGCCTTTTGCTTTATAGATGTTTAAATAATCTTTGGTTTCTGGTATAATGAATAATAGCTAAATATTATTTATTATCTAGCCCTGTTCAGGGGCTATAATTTCAATTTTATGGAATTTAATGACTTGATTAAATCTAAAAAACAAACTCTAGTTTCTTTCTTCTTGGTTTTCTTTTTGTTTGGAGCTATCTTTACCGGTCTTCAGACTTTCAAGTATGGAGCCAGTTCTAAGCTTCTAGTGATTCAAGAGGGAGCCAGTGGAGTTGATCCTTTCGCGGTTTCACGTTCAGTGGAATATTTGAGCGGATTATTCTCTCAGGTGGTTTATTCTAATTCATTTTTTAGTCTCGTTCAGGAATCTGGATTTAACATTGATAAGACTTATTTCAAAGGTGACTCTATCAAACAGATGAAACTTTGGAAAAAGACTGTTTCGGCTAAGAGTGTGGAGAACTCTGGTGTTATCAACATCTCAGTCTATCACCCTAGTTCTTACCAAGCTAAGCAGATTGCTTTAGCCGTTAATCATGTCTTGATGACCCAGAACTCCAATTATCAAGGTATTGGATCTTCAGTGAAGATTACTGTGATTGACGAGCCATTAGTTTCTAACTACCCTAACCAACCTAATATCCTGATCAATTTCGGTTTAGTGGTAGCCCTTAGTCTAATCTTTGGTTTAGCTTATATCTACATTTTCCCAGAGGAGAAGTATAGTATTAATCTGTTTAACCGTCGCCACAAACGGGTCAAAGCGGCTCGGGGACCAGTCAAGAATGACTTCTTAGCTTCAGCTAGTAACTTGAAAAATGAAAATCAGGCTATGAATGATAATACTGATAATAACCTAGAAAACAGGGGAAATATTAGGAATATCATGCGCTAAGGAGAGAGTATTGACAAATAATATCATTTATGCTAAAATAGTCCCAGTACATTAATAGTATTTCATAATTATCGGTTTTTAGTTTATCAGTTTAATTATCGTTTAAGTCTCTCGTTTCGGGAGCTTTAAACGATAATTAAACGTAGTATAAACAACAAAAACTGAGATAAAATGAAAAACCTGATTTCTGTAATACTGGTATGTTTGTCCACTAGCTTTGCTTTTGGCCAAACTGAGTTCAACAACTTTGAACTCAACTACAAGGGGGGCTACAGTGCTACTCCAGTAGAGATTATTCCGCTTGGTGCAACTACCGACACAATTCGTATGGGCGAAGCCAATGGTTATGAATTTGGTGGTGCAGCTTATTTAAATTGCGGCCTTGGTGCTGAATTTACTTATAGTTCTCACAACCGTTATTTCGATACCTTAGCAGGTAACGGAACTTCATATTCAATTGGACTTGCTTTTCGTAAAGCTGGATTTGGTCCTGGTTCGTTATTCGACGCCGGATTCAACTCAGCCTTCAAAATTGGTGCTGGTTATATCCACGCTGAAAAAACAGATCAAATCGAGTACATAAATACCGAAGGCTCCAGAATCTGGACTCGAGAAAAATCTTTCTCCGGCTTTTATGCAGATGTTAAATTGGATATCTTTAGAGATAATCCATTTGAATCATCCGATTTCTTTTTCTTCGGAGCTTCATTATCAGCTGGTGTTAAATACCCGATGATGAATAAATTATCTGAATCATCTGATGGTGAGATAATTAACGGTTCTTGGAATAAAGAAGATTCTGTTTCGATCGTGAATGTTGGTTTAGAAATTAAACCAGTAATCATACCGATTAACAATCGAATGGGTGTTTCGTTAATTACAGGAATAAGCTATGGTAACTTCAATAGTTACAATGTTCATAGCCCTGGAGTTAATTTCAAAGTTGGACTTTCTTTGGACGGCTTCATCAGATTTGGTGAATGCGCTAGAGTAACCTACACCAGAGTTTCTAGAGACAATTATGTTTCAAACGAAATTTCTTTCGGTGTTGAGGTTATCAAATTATGCAGAACTTTATTCGTAAGGTAAACAAAAAAACAAATTTTTTTAAAAGGCTTTCTTTAATAGAAAGCCTTTTTGATTTTTATACACAAAAAAACAGCCTAGATAATTCTAGGCTGTTTTTCTATTCTACTATTTAACAATAGGAGCGTATGGAGTGACATTGACAATCTTAGCAGATTTAAGGGTGTTATCGAATTTACGTAATTTCTTAGTGGTAAATTTAACTGTACCTGATTTAACTGCAAATAATGTATCGTCGTTACCGCGTTTGACGTTGTCGCCAGCTCGGTATTTAGTGCCACGTTGTCTGATAATAATGGATCCAGGTTTAGCCTTTTCTCCGTCATACAACTTTACACCTAAACGTTTACTTTTCGAATCTCGTCCCAGCGTCGTACTGCCGCCAGCTTTTTTATGTGACATATTATTATAAAAAACACATAAATTAGGCTTATTTAATAAGCCTTTGATAGGATGTGTTTCTGCTTAATTTTTTAATAATTATCGATATTTCTAATATATCAAACCAGGGAAAAACTGTCAATATCAAGGTATTTTATTATTTTTTATATAATGGTATAATAAAAACATAAAATAAACTTAAGTAATTCAATAATCATCATGCTGTTTTAGCATTTGATTTTTGGATTTATTCACAAATTTATGGCTATCAAAGTTAATGCTGATCAATGTATCGGTTGCGGGATGTGTGCTAGTGTTTGTCCAAAAACTTTCAAAATAAATGCTATGGGTAAATCAGAAGTTATTAGTTCTGATGATAAGGAATGTGCTACTTCAGCGGCTAAAGCTTGCCCTGTAATGGCAATTTCTGTGGATTAATTTTATGGCTGAAGATCAAATGGCAAAAAATATAGAGACGGTTGGTGTTCCCGAGCAGGTATCGGCTGTTCAACCTGAGGTTGAAATTAGTCCAGAGCAAGCAGCGGAACGGATGATTGAGCAAGCCGCTCAGAAACCAGAAGAAGTCCAAGTGGCTGAGCGTCCAGTCGCTCCAGTTGTTCGTCGTGCTGTGCCAACTAAAACCGCTCAACAGTTAAGGGACGAACAGATTGATGCTATTTTATCTGATGGCTTAACTGATATTTATTTAAGCTTACCTCCTAAGAAGCAGGCTGAGTTTCGAGCGGGCGGAGAAGATGCTGTCAAAAAGATTAGTGTCCTGATGAGTCAGGCTAAGATTAAGGTTAAGTCTATCGTGGAGATCATCAAGAGATGGTTGGCTATTATTCCTGGCCTTAATAAATTCTTCTTAGAACAAGATGCTAAGATCAAGGCGGACAAGATCATCAAGTTAAAAAAATAAAAATATAATCATATGGAACCAAGTATGGCCCCATCAATACCTCTGGTTGAGTCCGGTTTAGCGGCGACTGAAAATGCTAATTTTTGGCCGGTGCTTTTTTTAATTTTAGGAATTATTATCATTTTGGTGATTGCCAAAAAACTGATTAAGAAATTTGCGGCTGAAAATAGTAATATTGATCAGATGATTTTTTTAGTTCGGATGCCTAAAGAAAAACCGAAAGAAGATGGCGGTAGCAGCAGTTTAACCACTCAGCAATTGCGTGAAGCTATTGCTCAAGGTGAAACTATCTTTGCCGGTATTGGTGGCTTAAGGGTTGAAAAAGGCTTGAGGACTTGGCTCTTTGGTCGGGAAGATCATTTTTCTTTTGAAATAGTGGCCCACAACAGCAAGATTTCTTTTTATATCGCCGCTCCTCGAACTAAAGCTTTATATTTAGAGCAACAGATTCATGCGCATTATCCAGAGGCTTCAATTGAGGAAGTAGAGGATTATAATGCGTTTAGCAGTCGTGGTGCTATCTTGGCTGGTTTCTTGAAACCGAAAAGAGGTTTTATCTTTCCTTTTAAGACTTATAACGACATGGAAGCTGATCCGATGAATTCTATTGTTAACGTCATGTCTAAATTAGAATTGAATG
>JBAXIF010000008.1:0-19295 GCA_037138515.1 Candidatus Falkowiibacteriota bacterium | reverse complement strand
CTGGTTCAAATATAACGATTAATTTACCAACCATTTTTGGGTATTAAACCTATAATATTAAATATTATAAAGTAAGTTTCTATTTATGAAATTTAAGAAGGGTTTTACCCTCATCGAACTTCTGGTAGTGATTGCTATTATTGGTATTTTAGCGACTATTTCGGTTTTAGCCCTCTCTAATGCTAGAGTTAAGTCCCGGGACGCGAAAAGAGCGGGTGATATAAAACAGATTCAAACTGCTTTGGAGTTATTTTTTAATGATAAGCAGCGGTACCCAACTACTGAAGAATGGAACACCGGAAAGATCTACTCAACTACTACCGGGTCTACATCTACCTACATGCAGATAATTCCTAATGCCCCAACTCCAGCTGATGGTCTTTGTACGGATACTAAAAATACTATTAGCTATACCCCTAGTTCTGACTGGGGATCTTATTCTATTTCTTTCTGCTTAGGTAATACTACTGGGACATTAACCCCTGGACCTAAATGTTTAACCCCAGGTGGGATTATTGATATGGATTGTTCTATTGGTTCTTGTGGTGGTGTTAGTCAGGTTGTAGTATCTTCTATTAATGGTTATGTCTGTAATGAATCAGCTCCATATTATGACAAATGTACTTATGACACCGTAGAAATTGGCACTCAATGCTGGATGAAGCAGAATATGAACGTCGGTACAATGGTTGCTGGTGCTAATAATCAAACTAACAATTCTACTATCGAAAAATATTGTTATGGCTATAGACAAGATGGCAATGCCGGACAGCAATCCACCGGAGTAGCTAGCTGTAATACTTATGGTGGACTGTATCAATGGAATGAAGCGATGCAATATTCTACTTCTGAGGGAGCTCAGGGTATTTGTCCTGTCGGTTGGCATATTCCGACTGACACTCAACAAAATATTCTTGATCAATATTTAACTGATCCACCAAATACTTGTATTGCCGGTAGAAGTACTTGGGGTTGTGCTAATGCTGGAACGAAATTAAAATCAGGTGGCGCATCTAATTTTGATGGTCTTTTGGCCGGCTATCGCTATTTCGATTTTTGGTTCTATTTTAATGGGGCATACGCCTTCTTTTGGTCATCTTCTATTAATGGATCTAATGCTTGGACTAGGGTCTTATTTTCTGGTGACTCGACTGTCTCTCGCGGCTTTGACACCCAGGCCGTTGGCTTATCGGTGCGTTGCTTAAAAGATTAATTTTATTTATATAAAAAAAGACGCTTCAATTACGAAGCGTCTTTTTTATTTGAGATTATTTTTTTGTTGTTGGCTTCTTAGCTGTCTTGGTTGTTTTTACTTCTTTCATGAAATCAAAGATTCTTTTTAATACCTCGGAGATGATCATGAAGTATGATCCAGTATTATTCAGTTTGTCTTTGATGGTCTGGCAGAGGTCATTAGCCTTTTCACTTAAGTTGTTAAAGACAGCTGCGCCTGATTCAATCTTATCTCTCATAAAGCGAGTGAGGTCTCCCAGTCTTTGAACTAAGTCTTCCACTTCTTTCAATACCTTGTAAACGCTTCGCATGCTAACGATCAAGTAATAGAGAGACCAACAGATGAAAACGGAGAGTCCGGCGATAGAGATAGCTAGAACGAGGTTAAGGATGTCTCGGCTAGTATTGAACATAAGTTTGAGGTTTCTGGCTTAATTAGAAATTCCTAATTTGAGCCTCGAATTTAGATTGTAAGTGATTAATAAGTTCATTTTGGATAGTGTCGATTTCTTCAGTAGTCAGTGTGCGGTCGCTGGATTGATAGACAAGATGGAAAGCTAAGTTCTTTTTATTAGTTCCTAGTTTGTCTCCGCTATAAACATCAAAGAGTTCAACACTAGAAATAAGTTCATTGAAATTCTTCAAAGCATCTCTGATATCATTATACAATATTTTGGAATCAACTACAAAAGCTAAGTCGCGGACCATCGGTGGATATTTAGGGGTAGCATGGTATTGCTTGTAGCCATAGTTTTGGACTAGCTTTAATAATTCATTGAAACTCAGTTCAATAAACACTACTGTTTTCTTCAATCCATTACTTTTAGCAATAGCTTCGTTTACTTTAGCGATAGTTCCGATGCTTTTTCCTAAGATATTGATAGTAGTTTTTAATTCTTTGTCGCTATAGCCAATATGCATTTCAGTTGGCATGAAGCTAGCTTCCATTTGAGGACTGATTAAGCTGTAGATTAAATTAGCTACGATACTTTTAGCAGCACTGAACACTTCATTATTATTTCCAGCCAAAGCGATGCCAACTTGTTTTTCTTGATATGGTAGACGTTCTTCGCTGTCGCTATTCTTTTTAAGATTGCCGAAAGAGTTCAAGAAGACTCCACCGATTTCAAAAAAGCTCAAATCATCATAGCGATATTGGTTGGTTCGGATGTTTCCGATGAGTCCTGGTAATAGATTTTGGCGCAGCAGAGTGTGTTGTTTGGAGATTGGGTTAGCCAGCTTAATGTAGTTGGTGAAGTCTAAGTTTAATTTCTTCAATTCTTCTTCACTGGTGAAAGAATAATTATAGACTTCAGTTAATTTACTTTCTCGAGATAAAATAGCTTGAATCTTATGCTCTAATTCTATTTCTTCATTTTTTTCTGGAACTTCCATGGTTATTGCCGGTAATTTAGCTGGCAGATTGTTGTAGCCATATAAGCGAGCGACTTCTTCGGATAAATCTTCTTTGATAGAAACATCCTTGGTAGCTCTCCAGCTTGGAATTTTGACTAATAATATTTCTGAACCGTTTTCATTCTTTCCTTTTGGGGTCAGGATAAATCCTAAGTTTTCTAAAATCTCTTTGGCCTTATCTTCAGCGATTTCAATTCCGATAATTTTGTTTAACCAGCTTAAATCCAATTCTATTTCTGGTAATGTTTTCAATTCTTGATGTAAGTCGCTTAAAGCGCTGGCGATAGTTACTTTTTTATTATCCCTTTGGATCATCTTCACTGCCATCTTCAAAGCATTCTCAGTCAAATATGGATCAAGCGCTTTTTCATAGCGCATGGAAGCATCAGTTCGCAAGGCTAATTTAGTTGATCCTTGGCGAATAGCGGTAGCGTCAAAATTAGCGGATTCAATGATGATAGTTTTGGTGGTAGGAGAAATAGCGGAATCAAAACCACCCATAATGCCAGCGATAGCAATAGCTTTTTGGCCGTCAGTAATTAATAATTGGCCATCTTCCAGTTTGCGTTCCTTTTCATCAAGGGTTTTAATTATTTCATCTTTCTTAGCTGAGCGCACCACTATCTTTTTGATATTTTCGGCATCGAAAGCGTGCAAGGGTTGACCTAATTCCAACATGACATAATTGGTAATATCAACGATATTGTTGATTGGTTTTAGTCCGACAGCAATTAATCTTTCTTGCAACCATTCTGGAGATTCTTTGATTTCTACATTTTCTAATTTGATAGCCATATATCGAGGGCAAAGGTCGTAATCATCAACTTTGATGTCTAGAGCTTCTAGTTCTCCCATTGCTTTCTTTTTCTTGCTAGTGCTTTCGCCTAGGTTAACATCACTGAAATCAACTTCTTTTAGTTTAGTGTTTAAGATGGCGCTGATTTCTCGAGCGATACCATAATGACCCCAAAGGTCCGGACGGTTGGATAGTGATTTATTATCAACCTCGATAATGATGTCATCTAATTTCAGGTAAGAAGAAAAGCTTTGTCCGGGTTTGCCTTTTTCTAGAATCATAATGCCTTCGTGACTGTGACCTAAACCTAATTCATCTTCAGCACAAAGCATGCCTTGGGATTTTTCGCCTCGGACTTCAGCTTCTTTGATCTCAGCACCGTTAGGTAGGATTGCTCCAGGTAAAGCTAGGGGGACTAATTGTCCGACAGCGATATTAGGAGCACCACAGACGATTGTCAAGTCTTCTTTTTCTCCAGCATTAACTGTGGCGATTTGTAATCTGTCAGCGCCAGGATGTTTTCTAACTGTTAAGATCTTAGCTAACACGACTTTATCAAAGCGCTTAGCTTGGGATTCGATTTTTTCAACTTCAACAGTATGAAGAGTTAATTTTTGAGCCAAATCTTCCGGGGCAATACTTTTGGGTATGGAGACATGGTCCTTTAGCCAATTGAGTGATAATAACATATATGAAAATTTAGTTTATTTTAATTTAGAATTGTTCTAAGAAACGCATATCTCCGCCGTTGAATAATCTGATGTCATCAATGCCATATTTCAGCATGACTAAGCGGTTCAAGCCGAAACCGAAAGCGAATCCGGTATATTTTTCCGGGTCAACTCCGCCAGCGCGAAGTACTTCTGGGTGAATCATGCCGCAACCCAAGATCTCTAACCAACCGCTGTCTTTGCATAAACGGCAACCTTTACCGCCGCATAAGAAGCAGGTGTATTCACCGTTTGAGCCTGGTTCCACAAAAGGATAGAACTTAGGGCGCATGCGTAATTCTGTCTTTGGACCATAGAGTTTCTTGCCGACTAATTCTAAGACTCCTTTCATATCGGCAAAACTAATATTTTCTCCCACCATCAAACCTTCCATTTGATAGAAAGTGTGTTCATGACGGACATCAGTGGCCTCGCTTCTAAACACTCGACCGACTGAGATTCCTTTAAGCGGTGCGCCATGTTTTTCTAAGGCTCTAATTTGAACTGGAGAGGTTTGGGTGCGCATTACTAAATCATATTCATCATCGTCGTTCTTTTTATCGATATAAAAAGTATCTTGCATGTCACGAGCTGGATGATGTTTGGAAACATTCAAGGCTTCGAAATTATAAAAATCGCTTTCGAGCTCTGGGCCATCAAGAATGATAAAGCCGAGAGAGGTAAATAAATCTTCTAATTCTTTTTGAATCAAAGTGATTGGGTGGATGTGGCCATGCTTGACGCTTTCGCCCGGTAGAGTGACGTCAATGAATTCATTCTTAACACCGCTAGCCTCAAACTTTCTCTTTACTTCTAAATATTTGTTATTAATTTCTTGCTTGGTGTCATTGGCAAACTGTCCGATTTCTTTTCGGGCTTCTTCGCTCAAGTCTTTGATTTCTTTCATCATTTCTCCCAACTTGCCTTTGCGGCTCAAGTATTTGTTTTCAAAATCACGCAAAACTTCATTATTGGAAACAGTGTTGAGTTGTTCGACTATCTCGTCTTTTAGTTGTTGTAGTTTGTTTTTCATATATGATGATAATTTATTTTTTGTTGGAGCTGATTAACAAGAATTCGATGATGGAGAGGATAACGACTAGGAGAATCAGATTGAACCAGCTAAATAATTTTTGGGAGAGAAGGAATAGGATGGCGGCGACCAGGAAGGAAAATAGGAATGATTGGCGGAAGGCAGTCTTTACAGCGCGGACAGCTAAGTCCTTTTTCATGACCTTGAAGCGGATAAAGAAACCAAATAGGGCGGTGGTGCCGGATAAAGCCAAGAACAATGACAGATAAAAGATGATAAAGCCTAATAAGTTGGTTGTTTCTGGGTTAATCAGGTTGATAATCACCAGAAAAAGTCCCCAAAGAAAAGCCGTAGTTGATCCCATGAAAATGAGATAATTTTTGAGCGTCATATGTTTATTTTAAATTATAAATTACTGATCTTTTCCAGTTCTAAACGGTAATTAGCTAATTTAGTCTGTTCGGCCTCCACAATCTGAGCTGGGGCTTTAGCGGTAAATTCAGCGTTGCTTAATTTATTTTCTAAAGCGGTAATAACTTTTTCTAAATTTATCTTTTCTTTAGCTAAACGTTCCTTGTCTTTCTCTTCATCCTTGGCTCCTAATAAATAGATTTCATTCTTTTCCATTGGGATAAAGATGGCGTCAGCGATTTTCTCGCCTTGAGCTTCGACAGTTAATTCTTCAATGCCGGTTTTTAGTCCGGTAATGATAGCCGAGGAAGCTGAAATCAATTCAGCTTTTTCCGGAGAATAAATTACTGCCTTAATCTTCTTGGCTGGCTCCACTTTATTTTCGGCTCGAGCGTTTCTGATGGAGATGACTAATTCTTTGATGAAGTTGAAATCAGCTTCATTATTTTTAGTTTGGTATTCTGGAGTGGAAATAGTTGGCCAAGTTTCGACTAATAATAATTTTTTCTGGTCTAAGTTCTGCCAGACAACTTCAGTAACGTAAGGGATGAATGGGTGCCAGAGTTTTAAAATAGTTTTTAAGATGTAAGCTAAGATCTCATCTTTGTCTTTTTCAATCTTAGCAATTTCTAAATACCAATCAGCTAACTTGTCCCAAGTAAAATCATTCAAAGCATCAACGGCTAATGAGAACTCATAATTAGTTAAGCACTCGTCAACTCGTTTAATGGTCTGGCTCAATTGATTCAAAATCCAATCATCAGATAATGTTTTGGTTTCAGGCCAAGCAATGTTGTCTGATGATAAATATTTCTCATCAGTGGAGCTGATAATGTAACGGGAGATATTCCAAAGCTTGTTGATGAAGTTTCTGTTACTTTCAATTTTGTCTTCGCCTAAGCGTTGGTCATTTCCTGGGGTGGTGCCATAAAGCAGGCTGAGACGAACGGCGTCACAACCAGACTCTTTAATCACATCCAGTGGATCAATACCATTGCCTTTAGACTTACTCATCTTCTTACCGTTTTTGTCGAGTACCATGCCATGGAGATAAACATCTTTGAAAGGAATTTCATTAACAGCAAAAAGGGACATCATGATCATGCGGGAAACCCAAAGAGTCAAAATTTCATAACCGGTTTCGAGTACTTGGGTTGGATGGAATTTAGCTAAATCACCAGTTTTCTGGCCATCTTGGTAGTTATCTGGCCAACCTAAAGTGGAGAAAGTCCACATAGCGGAAGAGAACCAAGTGTCTAGGGTGTCAGGATCTTGGGTCCAACCATTTTCAGTTGGAGCGGTTTCACTGACGAAAAGTTCGCCATCTTTATACCAGACAGGAATACGATGTCCAAACCAAATCTGACGGGAGATACACCAGTCATGTAAGTTTTCCATCCAGTCGGAATATTTTTTGGTAAATCTTTCAGGGTAGAAATTAATTTTCTTTTCGGTGGCTTGTTCTATCGCTCTTTCTTTCAAGGATTTGTTGCCTAATCTTTGAAGTGGCTTATCAACAGCTACGAACCATTGTTTTGATGGCAGTGGCTCAATAGCGGCGCCGCAACGATAACAGACCGAAAGATTATTTTGCATTTCTTCTTCTTTTTCTAACAAGCCTTTTTCTTTTAATTGTTCCACTATCAACTTACGAGCTTCAATCACGTCTAGTCCGTCGTAAGGAGTGTCGGTGTTATAAATCTTACCTTCTTCGCTGATAACTTTTTTGATTACCAAGTTATTCTTTTCGGCCATCTGCCAATCAACCATAGAGTGAGCTGGAGTGACGCCAAGCGCGCCAGTACCGAATTCCATTTCAACATTATAATCAGCGATAACTTTGATGGTTAGTTTGGCGCCACAAAAATCAACGGCAAATTCTTGGCCGATATATTTAGCATAGCGCTCATCTTTCGGGTTAACGGCCACGGCAGTATCTCCTAGTTTTGTTTCTGGACGAGTGGTGGCAATACTGAAAGGGAAATTAGCGTCATATTTAAAAGTATAAATTTTTGCTGCTTGTTCTTTGTATTCGACTTCATCGTCAGCTAAGGTTGATTTACAACGAGGGCACCAGTTAACGATTCTTTCACCTTGATAAATTGCTCCGGCTTTATACATATCTACGAACATGCGAGCCACAGCTCTTTGACGAGGTTCATCTAAAGTAAAAGCCACACGGGACCAATCTAAAGAAGAACCCAATTTTTTGATTTGATGTAAGATAGTAGCTTGAGTGACATTCAAGAACTCCCAAACCTTCTTCAAGAATTCTTCCCGACCTAGGTCGTGTCTAGTTTTGCCTTCTTCTTCTAATATTTTCTTTTCGACAACATTCTGGGTAGCAATAGCCGCATGGTCGGTTCCGGGAATCCAAAGGGTTCTATAACCTTTCAGGCGGTGATAGCGGATCAAGAGATCTTCAATAGCAACAGTGGAAGCATGACCCAAATGTAGTTTAGCGGTAATGTTTGGTGGGGGAAGAACGATGGTGTAAGTTGGGGCATCTTCTGGGAGAATTAGATTATCGGGATTAAAAAAACCAGACTTTTCCCAAAGGGAGTAAATCTCATCTTCATGTAATCCAGGCGCATAAGTTTTATCAAGCTCTTTTGGCATATTTTCCTTGGTTTTTATTGATTATATACCCTCTCATCCTAACAAAAACAAAGCTTGACGTCAACCGAAAATAACGATATATTGAATAGTTATCCAAGACAATTTTTTATTTATGATTAGCGCCGAACAACAGATTTTTAATCAGATTGAAAAATCACAAAATATTCTAATCTCTTTCCCGGTTGACTGGAATGGTGATGCCATTAGTTCCGCCTTAGCTTTTTATTGGTTTCTCAAGAAAATGGGTAAAAATGTGGAAATGGCCGCCGCTCCAATCTCTGATACCAAGAGCCGGGTTTTCTCTTTCTTGCCAGGATTTTCCGATATTAAAAACTCACTGGACAACCTAGCTAAATTTATCGTTTCTTTGAATATCACTAATGCTAAGGTAGACCAGATTAAATATGTGCTTTCTGAAAAGACCTTAGATTTCATTATTTCCCCGAAAGATGGCTGGTTTGATAAGGACGATATCTCCACGGCGACTTCTGGTTACAAATATGACCTGATTATCACTCTAAATGCTCCTGATCTGGAGTCTTTGGGTAAGATTTATGATAATAATGTGGACTTTTTCTATAAAACGACCGTTATTAACATTGATCATCACCCTGCTAATGAAGAATTCGGCCAAGTCAATTTAGTCGAGCTTAATGCTGTTTCAGCTACGGAAGTGCTGTTTGAAATCATGCGGGATTATAAAGCGGAGTTGATTGATGAAGATATTGCCACTTGTCTACTAGCTGGAATTATTTTCAAGACTAAGAGTTTCAAGACCCCCAATCTCACCCCTCATTCTTTAATGGTAACTTCAGAGTTGATTAAATTGGGAGCTCGAAGGGAAGAGATCGTGACTCGTCTGTATCGTTCCCGTGATATTACTGTTCTCAAGCTTTGGGGTCGAGTTTTGAATAATCTGAACGGGCTGAATGACAACCAGCTTTTATGGTCATCTTTATTCCAGAATGATTTTGCCGAAACCGGATCAGTAGAAGATAATCTATTGGAAGTGATTGATGAGTTGATTATCAATATTCCCCAAGCTAAACTTATTACCATTTTCTATTCCCTAACCGAAAATCCGCTAGAAGAAGACCAGAGCGCTGAGTCTAATGAAACCGTCATAGCTCATAATAATCAGAGCGAGGGATTATTCAAGACTAAGGCGATTATTTACGCTGTGAAGAATGTTAATGCCGCTGAACTGGTCAAAGAATTCAACCCTTCCGGTGGAAGAAAGATAGCTTATCTTTCCAGCAATAAGCCTTTAGCTGTCTTTAAGCAAGAAATCACTAATGTTTTACAGAATAAGTTGGAAAAGTTGAATCCTAATAATTAGTTGATATTAATAGAATATATTTATTTTTAATATAAAACCCCCACTCTGCCGGGAAGTGCAGAAGAATAGTTGTTTAACAAAATTTAAGTACAAAATGAGAAAAAAGAAGGATTCTACTGTTGATTATTTAGGTTGGATTTCTCAAGGTTCTTTTTTAAACATGAACGAGCTTGATGGCACGGTTACCATCGCTCAATCTAAGCACGTCTTTGAATCGTCTATCGATTCTGATCTCGAGGGCCCCGATTTCGATAGTCCGGGCAAAGCTACTTCAGGTACTGCCTTCAAGGTTTATGAATTGATCAAAGATGGAAAATTTCCGGATATTTTTTCTAGTGTTAGTCCTAATCTAGATGATTTAGTGGTAACCCAGCATCAGATTGTCCGGTTTTGTGAAAGGTATCGCAAATGGCTCTGTCGGGATTTTGCCACTTTCTTCTTGGTTAAAGAAGGCGGCAAATATTCTGTAATAGGTGTTGGTGTTCGTATTAATGGATTACGGGTTAATCTGCATAAGTTCAGGGACAAAGATGATCGAAAAGCGCGTTGCCGTTATCGCTTCATCATTCCTTGCGATTATTTAGCAGCGTAACCTCAAATCCCCTGGGATTCTTGAAACTAAAAAGTTTCTGGAATCTTGGGGGATTTTTTATTTATTTGGAATTTAATCTTGTCAAAAATTGTCGAGGGTGATAAATTAAGTTGGTATGCGCCCATAGCTCAGTTGGTTAGAGCACAGCCCTTATAAGGCTGGGGTCGACGGTTCAAGTCCATCTGGGCGCACAGATATAAAATAAAAAAACCTCATTAAAATGAGGTTTTTTGTTTGGTTTTTTAATCTTTTATTGATTGGCGATTTGTTTTTTAGGTTCTTGTTTAAGTTTTCTGAAAACAAATAATCCTAAATCCAAATCTTCTTCGTCATCGTCAGCATTTCCAATGTATAATCCTAAATGATTAAACCTGCCGATGGTGATGCGATTTTCATTATTGACGCTGGCGACTCTGCCTACGTAAGTTGGATTGAGGGCCTTGCCGTTTTTAGCTGCAAACAGAAGATGCATAGCTATGGCTTGTAATGAAGTGGGAACCTCATAATTAGGCGGAATCATCGTTCTGGATTCTTCATACTGTTTTCCGATAGAATCGGGCATCACTTTCTGAAAGCCTAAATACCATCTTCCCATGCCTTGTTCTTTGATAAAGTTCTTTTCTCCGTACCAGCAACGTCTTTCTTGGTTGGTGTAAGTTCGAAGACGAACAGTCGGGTTAGTGGCAGGATAAAGTTCTTCAAATTTTTTCAAGTTCAGGCCTTCCGGCAGATAGAATAAGAAATGAGAGTCTTTGACTCTTTTTGATCTGTGAAAAGAATCTTTCTCATTAAGAATTTTTTCTAATTCTTGAATTTCTGATAGCATCAGATTTTCCGGAATAATAATTTCCGGATGGCAGTTAATCCAATCCATAATGCCAAAGAAATTTCCTTCAGGCATCATAGTTTTTAGGCACTCATCTAGGCGCCCGGCGAAAAATTTCATTTTTTCGGTATTTCCCATGTTTTACGCATTTTTTAGTTAAGGAACAGTTTATAACTACTGATATTATAATATTAACCTATAAATGTCAATTGGGTAAAAGCCTCTCCGTTGTTTTATTTGTTCTTAAATTATGTTATTTTATATATATATCAAATAACATAATTATATATGACCAATCATGAAAAAATGTATGTGGTAACGGTTGATATGGGCTATGGCCACCAACGAGCCGCTTATCCTTTTGCTGCTGTAGCTGAAGGTGGGATTATTACCATCAACGATTATCCTGGTATTCCTCAAGAGGAAAAAGACATTTGGGATGGAATTAGAAATCAATATGAATATGTTTCTCTTTTTAAGAAGCTTCCTCTTGTCGGTAATTTAGTTTTTTCTGTGATGGATTACTTCCAGCAGATCAAGCCATTTTATCCTCATCGGGATTTGTCTAAAAGCACTTTGCAACAGAAATATTTTTATAAGAAGATTGAGGCTGGCTTAGGTCGGAAACTGATTGAGACCTTAAATGAAAAACCTCTACCAATTTTGACTACTTTTTTTGTAGCAGCTTATTGTGCTGAATATTATAATTATAAAGGTGAAATATATTTGGTGGTTTGCGATGCTGATATTTCTCGAGCTTGGGCGCCACTTGATCCCGAAACTAGCCGTATCAATTACTTGGTTCCGAATAAGAGAGTGAAAGACCGTTTGACTTTATATGGAGTAAAAGCGGAAAAGATTTTCATGACCGGGTTCCCTTTACCGAAAGAAAATATTGGAGTTACCGATTGGGAATATTTGAAAGCTGACTTAAAAGACCGTTTGGAAGTTTTAGATCCAGCTGGTGTTTATCGCCGAAAGTATTCTAAATTGATTGAAGCTTATCTTTGCCCAGTAAATGAGATTGATGGCGCAAAAAGGCCATTGACTCTGACTTTTGCTGTGGGTGGAGCTGGAGCTCAGAAAGATTTGGGAATTTTGGTTTTGAAACGGTTGAAGAACAAGATTATTGAAAATAAAATCCAGTTAAATCTAGTGGCTGGAAGTCGGAAGGATGTAGCTGATTATTATGAAAAAACTTTGAAAGATAATTTCTTACATAATTATAAGAATGTCCGGATTATTTATTCAGCTGATAAGAATGAATATTTCCGCATATTTAATGAAGCGTTGCGCAGTACTGACTTGCTTTGGACTAAGCCTTCGGAGTTAAGCTTTTATGCCGGTTTAGGTATACCAGTTATTATGACTGAACCGATTGGATCACAGGAAGATTATAACCGTCGTTGGTTATTAGGTATCGGTGCGGGTGTAGATAGCAAGAATCCTAATTACGTGGATGAATGGTTGTTTGATTTCTTGGATTCCGGTTGGTTGGCAGAAGCGGCGATGAGAGGTTATTTGAATGGTCCTAAGATGGGTACTTATAATATGGAAAATATCGTCTTGCGTCATGAGGTTAATGAAATTGAAAATGTTCGCTTACTATAAATAATTTATGTCTTGGATACTAATTGCTATTATCTCTTATTTCTTCCTGGCTATCGTTAATATCCTGGATAAGTTTTTATTGGATAATGTTTTGGGCAATAGCAAGGTCTACGCTTTCTTAATCAGCGTGATGGGAGCCTTGGTGATAGTTATTGCTCCTTGGTTCCTGCATTGGCCAGGTTTTTTCTTGTTGTTTTTTCAGTTGGCCACTGGAATACTTTTTCCTTTTGCCTTGCTCTTCATGTTTGAGGCTTTGAAAAAAGGTGATGCCTCTAAAGTGACAGTCTTAATCGGTGGAATAATTCCAATTTTGACTATTGCCTTTTCGGTTATTTTTTTGCATGAAAACTTTTTTGTCAGCCAGCGTTACGGTCTGGCTTTTTTATTGATAGGAACTTTTGCTATTGCACTTATCGGTGGCGGAAAGACTGCTAGACAGAAAGCTTTTAATCGCCAGGCTATTATTTATTCTTTTCTTGCTTCCTTGCTTTATGCCATTTTCTTTATCGGCACTAAATATGGCTATGATCATCATGATTTTTTGAGTAGCTTTATCTGGGTTCGTTTAGGCAATTTATTGGGTGCTGGATTTTTGTTGATTAGAAAAAAAGATCGTCAGGAGATTATAGCTAGTTTTAAGAATAAGTCTGGAAAGATTAGAAGTCGGGGTCAAAACTTTTTAGTTTTTGGTAATCAGATTTTGGGAGCCTTTGCTTTTATCTTGCAAAATTATGCGATTTCTTTGGGTTCAGTGGCGATTGTTAATGCACTTCAAGGAGTCCAATATGCTTTTTTATTAGCCTTCGGTTGGCTCTTGAGTATATTTTTACCTAAATTATTTAAAGAAGATATTTCTCCCAGAACAATAATCGAAAAGGTTTTGGCTATTATCTTAATCAGTATCGGACTCTATTTTATTGTTATGTAATATTATGAAGAAAAATAATAACAAGAATAAAACTAAATTAAGATTTTTAATTATTCCAATAATAATATTAGTTTTAGTTTTGACTTTAGCTTGGTTTTTCAAGGTGGCTAATAATTATCCTAAAAAACAGGATCTGAATTATCGCTTAGGTTATTTTGGCGTCACTTTTTCCATTAAGATGGCTAAAGAATTGGGTCTAGATTGGAAAGAGGCTTTCATTGCCACTATTGATGACTTAAATGTTAAGAATGTTCGTCTGCCGGTTTATTGGGATCAGATTACCCCTCGCCAGAATGAATATAATTTTGCTGACTATGATTGGATCTTGAATGAAGGTAAGAAGAGAAATGTCGAGTTTGTCCTTAACGTTGGATATCGTCTACCTCGTTGGCCGGAGTGTCACGCTCCAGGCTGGATGTCTAATAAGAATAAAGATTATCGAGATGCTGAGGTTTTGAAGATGATTGAAACAGTTGTGAATAGATATAAGGACAGGGGTGAAGTAGAATATTGGCAGGTAGAAAATGAGCCGTTCTTAGATTTTTTTGGAGAGTGCCCCGAGAGCGATGTGAATTTTTTGCAAAAAGAAATTGATTTGGTTCGAAGTTTAGATTCTCGTTCAATTTTGATTTCCGGTTCAGGTGAACTGAGTACTTGGCAGAAAGAATCTAAGGTGGGTGATATTTTTGGCACCACTATGTATCGAGTTGTCTGGGGCCCGTACTTCGGTTATGTTCGCTATCCTTTACCAGCTGCCTTTTATCGTCTGAAAGCCGATTTAGCTCATATTCCTCAAGAAAAAAGAATTATTAGTGAATTGCAGGCTGAGCCCTGGGTGCCTAGTGGCTCAATGAAAGACATGACTGACGCTGAGGCGCAGAAGTCATTCAGCATAGAGCAGTTTAAGGCTAATACTCAATTTGCTATTAATGTTAATTTCCAGAAAACTTATCTCTGGGGAGTGGAGTGGTGGTATAAAAAATATAAAGACGGTCAATCCCAGTATTGGGATTTTGCAAAAACTTTATTCAAATAATTATGTTATCAATTATTATCCCGGCGTTGAACGAAGAAAAATATCTACCTTTATTAATTGCGTCTATTCGTCGTCAAGACTTTTCTGATTATGAGATTATAGTTTCAGATGCTAACTCTGAAGATCGGACCAGAGAAGTGGCAATCGAATCAGGGGCAAAGGTGGTAGTTGATGAAAGACGCCATCCTTCGTTTCAGAGAAATACTGGAGCCAAAGCAGCCTTGGGAGAAACCCTTTTATTTTTAGATGCTGACTCGGTTTTGCCCGATGGTTTTTTAAGTAAAATAACTGATGAGTTTCAGAAAAGAAATTTAGGGGCGGCTGGTTTTTATTTAATTTTTGGTTCTGATAAATTTATTTATCGGCTCTGTTCAGTCGGTTATAATTTTTTCGCTTGGCTTAGACAATATTGGCGACCGATTTCGGTTGGTGCTGGGATTATAGCTAAAAAAACTGTTCATGAAAAAATTAATGGTTTTGATGAAACCTTGTTTGTGGCTGAGGATTATGATTATTGCGAGAGGTCTTCTAGAGTAGCTAAATTTCGCCTTTTAAAGACAGTCAAGTTGCCTTATTCAGTTAGACGCATGGAAAAAGAAGGTGATCTAAAGGTTTTGTTTAAATGGTTGAAGATGGGTACTAAAACTCTGTTTGGCAAAAAAATAAAAAAGAAAATCGTTAAATACGATTTTGGTAATTATTAATATTATGAAATTAGAGGTAATAAAAAATCCCAGCGTCTTGCTGAGAATAATGATGGGTGGCGTTTTTGTTTCGGCTGGATTATTTAGATTGTTCGTGCCTCAAGCAGCTTTAAATGAGATGGTAAATTTATCTTTGCCGGAGATTTTAGTTTTTCCGATTACTGCCTTTGAAATTGCTATGGGTTTATCTTTGATTTTGAATCGTTATGTTAAATATACTTCAGCGGCTTTGATCCTTTTCTTATTTATCGCTTTGATCAAAGGATTGGTTATTGGCGGAGGAGGATTGTGGCTTTCCGCTGGTGAGTTATTTGTTTTTAATACCACTCCCACCGACGTCTTTATGCATCTAGTTTTCTTGGTTGTTTTGGTTTTTCTTTTCTTGTCGGCCATTCCTAAAAGCTCTAAAGATATGCCAAGCGACAGCCAAAAGAACTAGAATAATGATAGTTTCATGGAATCTGTCCCACCAAGGTCCGATGTTGTCCCAGTTGTCACCTAAAACAACTCCAAAATAAACTAATAGATAACTCCAGATCCAAGAACCTAAAAAAGTGTAGATACAGAATTTGAGGAAATTACCACGAGAAACTCCAGCAATAAAAGAGATGAAGGTTCTGATTACGGGTAATAAACGAGAGAAAAAATAAGTTATATCACCATAGCGGGCAATGAATTTGTCCGCTTTTTCTATTTCATGATGAGACAGGAGCAACCATTTACCATATTTCCACAGGATTGGTCGGCCTAATTTATAGCCCAACCAATAACTAACTATCGATCCTAATAAACAACCTAAACCACCAGCCAAGGCTGCTAAGTGGATATTCATTTGTCCCTGGCTAACTAAAAATCCAGCATAAGGCAGGATAATTTCGGAAGGAATTGGAATATTGCAAGATTCTAGTGCCATTAATAACATCGTTCCGCCATAACCCATTTGGTCGACGAAGAAGACGATGAAGAAAGTTAATTTTTCGATAATAAATTCAATCATAGATGTATACTATAACATATTTTATTAAAAGATAGGAAGAGTAAATAAAAACCTATGATTAGTCATTTTTTGATCAATTAGAGTTAATTAATAGTAAAATATAGAGCTTTTTGGATTATCAGCTGTTTTATTGGGGGTTAACAGTGTAAAACTTGACTAATCCATAAAAATAGAGCATAGTAGTCCTATTGTTTAAATTAATTTTTACTTATGGAAATCAGAAACATCGCAATTATTGCCCATGTGGATCATGGCAAAACCACTCTAACAGACGCTTTGATGCGTCAGACTAACATGATTGAAGAAGGTGTCAGCATGGATAGTAATGATTTAGAGAAAGAAAGAGGTATTACAATTTATTCCAAAAATACTTCGGTTGTTTATCGGGATACTAAAATCAATATCATTGACACTCCGGGTCATGCCGACTTCAGTTCTGAAGTGGAGCGTATTTTGCGTTCTATTGATTGCGTTTTATTATTAGTTGATGCCCAGGAAGGTCCTATGCCTCAGACTAAATTCGTTTTGAAGAAATCATTAGAATTGGGTTTGAGTCCAATCGTAGTGATCAACAAGATTGATAAGCCAGCTGCTCGCGTTCCTGAAGTGGAAGAGATGGTTTATGAATTATTTATGGATTTAGGTGCTACTGATGAACAGTTAGATTTCTCTGTTGTTTATGCGGCCGCTAAGCAAGGTTACGCCAAGCTTAACATGGCTGATGAGGATATTAATTTATTTCCTCTTTTAGATTTAGTTTTAGAAAAGGTTAAACCGGCTGCTACTCCAGAAGATAAGACTGGACCATTCTTAGCTCAACCTTTCAACTTAGCTTATGATAACTTCTTAGGCCGCTTGGCTATTGCTCGGGTTTATTCCGGCAGCATCCAGGTTGGTTCTAATGTTATCATTATGAATCCAGAGGGTGAAATCAGAAATGCTAAAATTGGAAAATTATTTAGTTTTTTTGGTCCAAAAAGAAAGGAAGTTGAAATTGCTGAAGCTGGTGATGTTGTTATGATCGCCGGTCTTCCCAATATTGATATTGGTGAAACTATTGCTATTACTGCTGACCAAAAACAATTACCAGCTATTAAGATTGATGAACCGACTATTTCTTTGAATTTCTTAGTTAATAATTCTCCTTTTGCTGGTCGTGAAGGTAAGTTCGTTACCAATAGACAACTTAAAGAAAGATTAGAAAAAGAATTGGAAGTTAACGTTGGTTTGAAAGTTGATTTCTCCAGCGGTGATCAATATAAAGTTTTCGGTCGTGGCGAATTACACGTAGCGATTTTAATGGAAAATATGCGTCGTGAAGGTTATGAATTACAAGTTTCTCAACCTCAGGTTATTATTAAAGAAGAAGATGGTAAGAAGTTAGAACCGTTTGAAGAAGCTTTAATTGATGTTCCAGCTGATATGGCCGGCATGGTAATTGAAAAATTATCTAAGAGAAAAGGCTTATTGCAAGAAATCAAAAATCATAATAATCAATCTCGTTTGGTTTTTGAAATTCCAACTAGAGGCTTATTAGGATTCAGAAATGAATTCGTGGTAGCAACTCGGGGTGAAGGTATTTTATGTTCTCGCTTTATTGGATTTAAACCACATGTGGGAACTATTGATAAATTTGATTTAGGCTCTATGATTTCAATGGCCACTGGAAAAGCTTTGGCTTATGCCCTGTGGAATTTAGAAGCCCGTGGTGCTTTGTATATCGAGCCAAACACTGAGGTCTATGAAGGTATGGTGCTTGGTAATACCGCTAAAGGCTTAGATATGGCTGTTAACCCGATTAAAGGTAAACATCTAACCAATGTCCGTGCTTCTGGTACTGATGAGGCTATTAAGCTTACTCCACCAAATCTAATTACTTTGGAAGGTGGTTTGGAGATTATGAAGGGTGATGAATATTTAGAAATCACTCCTAAGAGCATTCGTCTACGTAAACAGCTTTTAACTGAGACTGACAGAGCTAGAGCTGGTAGAAAATAATCAAGATTTACATTTTTCTGTGAAATAAAAAAGACAAGCTATCAGGCTTGTCTTTTTGTTTATGAAAAATAAAAAAAGGGATCATTTGGAGATCCCTTTCAAGTTTGTTTTTAATACTTATTCGAAAATAAATTTTTCTTGAATTAGTTTGCCGTATTCTTTTAGGAAGTTGTGCATTCTGATATTTCCATAATCAAGGACGCGTAATTTACCATCTTCATCCTGACAGAAGTTTTTTGGGTTATTCATGGTGTGGCTGTCTTTCCAATAATCGCAGTCATCCAAGATGCCTTCTTCTTCTAGAATTTTTTCAAGTCGGATTTTGAATTCGTCATTACTCATTTCGAATTCTTTTCCTCTTTTTTGAATATTGATCAGTCCGAAGAAAGAGAAGTAGGTGGGTGTAGTAAAAGTATTTTTTCTATTCTTGATAGAGAAAATAAATTCATGCCAGTTAGACATTAGACCATCAAATAGAAATTTTTGGCAGGTATTGTCCATTTGATATTTAGAAATATTTTCTACTTCTTGATAATACTCTCTAAAAATGTCTTCATGTCTTTTTTTCAAGGTTTTGTATTTTTTGTAGCCTAGTCTATTAATACTCTTTAGGCCTTCATAATAATAGGAGAAGAATCTATCGACCCCTTTCCTTACTAGTATTCTCGGGAACTTTATAACAAAATTCTCAAATAAGAACACCTTTCTGGTTGTTCCTAATATTTTTTTCATGTCTCTGGAGTTTATATTTTTTTGTGAATGAGCATTGATTAGTGATTATAATAATATCATATATTTTGATAATTGTCAATGATTATAGGGGTTAAGGCAGTAAAATGATGATAAAAACAGTAAATGTGTTATAATAAGAATAATAAATAAATATCAATATATTTAACATGAAGACTAAAAAATTAGCCTTTACCCTCATCGAACTCTTAGTCGTGATTGCCATTATCGGCATTTTGGCAACTATTTCAGTTTTAGCTTTGTCTAATGCTAGAGCCAAATCTCGTGATGCTAAAAGAGCAGGTGACATGAAGCAA
>JBAXIF010000007.1:0-19690 GCA_037138515.1 Candidatus Falkowiibacteriota bacterium | reverse complement strand
CTTTTGACTAAAGAATTAACCAAAGAAGTGGCTGACGGTGGGGTAATATGCAAAAAATTAGCGATTTCTTTCATGTTAGAGGCCCCATTCTCTTGGATATAATGCAAAGTATGCATATGCAAAAAAGAGCAATCAGTTAAATTGCTTTCCTCTCTGGCTCTTTCTCGCAAGACTTGTCCCGCATTAAAAATAGAACAAATCAAATCTTTAGTAATCTTGCTGGTCATAATTGATTAGAGTGTATAATAGTTAGACTCTCTAACATAATACCAAGCAGATTAATATATGTCAATAATTTGATTGTAATTATTCCAAAACCAAATCATTCTCTTCGGCATCATCAGCTGAGATATCGCTAACCTGCTTGTTCTCCATAATTTTTTCGACATGGTCAGCAAATTCAGTAATATCCATTTCACTCTTCAAGAAGTAGTAATTAGCTCCCAATCCAACACTTCTAGTTTTGGAATCTTCATCGCTTAAATCAGTAAAGATTAAAACTTGAATGTCAGAAGTTTCATCATCGCTCTTAATTCTCTTCAAGATGTCGGCGCCGTCTAATTTAGGTAAAACTAAGTCTAAGATAACATAAGATGGTTTAAACTTTTTGATGCGACCTAATAAGTCTTCCATCTCTTCATCAGCCGCACTAATTTCAATGTCATAACCATCAGAAGTAAAATGGTCTTGTAGACCGTATAAGATACTCTCCTCATCTTCGATTATAAAAATCTTTTTAGACATAAATTTAATTTTAATTTTTGTATTATTTTTATTTAATTAATTTTAATCTTATTTAAAATCTCTTCCGCTTGTCCTGGCTCATATTTCTTTTGGGGCCAAAGACCAAGTTCATCTCCTTCGTGACGCGGAATAACATGAAAATGGAGATGATGAATAACTTGACCAGCAACCGGATCATTATTTTCATAAACATTATAACCGGCAACTCCCAGACTATCTTTCAAACTCTTCCCTACTTTTTTGACAGTCTTCATGGTAGCTGTCAAAATCTCTTCACTGACTTCCTCAAAATTAGCAACGTGTTTTTTAGGCAACACTAAAACATGACCTGGATTAACTGGACTCACATCCAAGAAAGCGATGGAATCATCGTCTTCATAAACGGTAAATTTAGGAATATCGCCGTTGATTATCTTACAAAAAATACAATCCATAGTTTTAAGCTATTTTATAAGGTGAGGCTGGATCGATCTCCCAACGGATTTCATCAATCTCTTCTGTTTTGTTCTCACCTTTATATAATTTATCTGGCAAGTTAACTGAGAAAGCACCGTTTTCAGAAACGCATTTATAACCATGAACAACCCCCGGAGGAACAATGACAGTAGCTGGATTAGACTCACCTACTACAACCTTCAGATACTCACCATTAGTAGTCGATCCCTCTCTTCTGTCCCATAAATGCAATTCAAAATCACCAGGACCAACAAAGACAAATAAGTCACTCTGATAGACATGCTCATGAGGACCACGGGAAACGCCATTCTTGGTATAACTGATATAAGACATCGCTGGTTGATATTTATCTTCATCCTGACGATAGATTTCCGCCAACCAACCACGCTCATCAGTAAATTTTTTTAAATTTTTAACAATAACTCCTTCAATCATATTATTATAATTTATATTTTTTTAAATCAGATTTAATCAATAAGCCATTCTGAGCTCCAATTTCAGAAACCACTGCCGCTGTATTATAAACGCCTAAAAGCATCGCCTGCTTGATATCGCCATCATACATTTCCATTCCCGCTAAAAAAGAAGAATGAAAAGCATCACCGACACCGGTCGCATCCAATCTTTTCTGGTTCTTAACAATATTCTGATGATAGAATTTAGCACCATCATAAAGATCAGCTCCCTTCTTACCGTTAGTGATCACCACCATCTGTGGTCCAAATGATTTTATAACCAGAAGTAGATTCTTAATATTATTCAAAAACTGAAAATCATTAGCTTCATATTTTCCTGTGCTCAAAACCAATTCAACCGCTTCCTCCTGATTAACACAAAAAATATCAGTCTGTTTCAAAAACTTAGAAATCTTCTTGAAACCGCTAGACAATTGAGTCTCTCCTGGATTCCAGATTTTTTTAACCTGAGGCACTGAAAAAATCTTTTCTAAATCTTCCTGCCAATAAGCTCCCGACAAAGAAGCGATATAAGCCCACTTAGAATTCTTTAAAGCAGACACATCCTTGCTACCTAAACGGAGCTCAACATTAGCGCCCCGATTAGAAAAAATGATTCTTTCGTTGCTTTTATTAATAACGATAAAAGAAAAACCGGTAGTTTCCTTCTTGGCTACCTTAATCAGTTCAGTCGAAACCTTCCGACGTTTCAGATTATTTATTACTTCTCGACCTCTTTCATCATTACCAACACAAGAAATAGCAGCCGTCCTGAAACCTAAACCACTCAGATTAACAGCGGTGTTAGCTGCGCCCCCACCAAAAGTAGAATAAACCCGGTCAATTCCGATTTTAGCGCCATATTCAAAAGCAATCAGCTTCTGATGCAGAACATCCTTCTTGCTCTCTAAAAGCAAGCCCTCATGAGTATAGAAAGAAAAGTCCTCCGTAGCCCCACCAATAGTAATGATATCGTATTTCATAAAAAAATATTTTAATAATTCCCTAAAATTATAGCACAGACCTAGCGTTTATCCAAGAAAACCGGCTTCAATCTGGTAGTGGTCAAATTCATCACCCAGAAAAATAAGAAAATTATCCCAGCGTTCCAGACCAACTCCAACCCTAAACCCTGCCAAAAATTAGCTTGCCACAGAAAGAACCCACTATCCGACAAGAAGTTACTTAAATAAAAGAAAAAATAGAGAATAAAATTATAAAACAGGGTAGCAAAAAAGGTCAAAGCCAAAAAAGAGTAAGCTGAGCGGTTAGTGAACCAATTAGCCAACAAAAAATCAGCTAAGACGACCACCAAGAAGAGAGTTAAACTATAAAAACCAAATAATTGAAAAGAAAAAAGATCAGTTAAAAGACCTAAACCTAGAGCCAAAAAAACCACCTTTTTGAAATCTAAAAAAAATAAAAATAAAATCAGAGCCAAAAGAATAATATTAATACGGCTAAAAACGTAAGGTAAAGAATTCACCAAAGATAACTGCAAAAAAACTACCAGAAACAAAAGGCCGATATATAAGATAATTCCAAAATATTTTTTCATACTATTAAGACTGTGGCAAAACCACTGACACCACCCCCAAATTATCAAAATTAACTAATGGCTCAACATTTACGTTTTGCCAAACATCATTTTCATTGTTATTAATCTGACTAACTCGGCCCAATACTAAGCCGGCTGGAATATCCTTTTCTAACCCAGAAGTAGCTACAATATCATTCTCATTAATTTTTTCAGTCTGACCGACAAAATTAATTTTAATCGTTAAACCTAAATCGCCTTCAGTAACACCAATGGTCCGATTCTGATTTAAAATACTAACGGCTAATTTACAAGAATTATTAACCAATAAGCAAACTCGGGCGGAATTATCTTTCACTTCCAAAACTTTACCAACCACCACTCCCTGACCATTAATAACTACTAACCCTGGAATCAGTTTATCAGCACTTCCCTTATTAATAATAATATTCTGGCCATATTTAACGGAATCCAAAAAATTTTCTTGGGAAGTAACATTAGCTAAAACATAATTAATTTTCTGTTGGCTAAAAAAATTGAGATATTCTCGTAATTTCTGATTCTCATTTTCCAAGTCTTTGAGACGGGCATTTTCCACTACCAAACTACTAATCTGACTCTCCAAATCACCAACCTTAGTATTTAAATCAGTCTGAGAAACGCTCTTATTATGATCGTTGCGCCAATTAGAACCAAGATTATATAAGCTGCCAAAAATTGGCTGACTAACCTTAGTTATCAGCTTTTCAAAAGGAGACAAGACGCCAATAAAATGTAAAAAAATAAGTAGTCCCACAACTACTATTATTTTTATATGTTGTTTAATTCTATTTTTAAACATATTACATTATGTTTGGTAAAACCATTACTTTCTCTAGAAGCTTTTCATCGGCGAACAAGAACCCAGTTCCTCTAGCCATACAGGTCAAAGGATCATCAACAACAACCACTGGAATCTTAGCAGCAGCTGAAATCAGTTCAGCTAAACCATAAAGCAAGGCGCCGCCGCCAGTTAAATAAATACCGCTTTCATAAACATCAGAAACTAATTCTGGAGGAGTTGATTCTAAAGTTAACTTAATATTATCAACCATCTTAGAAACAGTTCGGCTGATAGCATCTCTAATCTGAAGGTCGGTCACGATGATAGATTTTGGTAAGCCGTTGATCAAATCACGACCACGAACTTCCATTTCACGCGGTTCAGCAAAAGGAATAACTGATCCCAATCTAACTTTAATTGCTTCAGCTAACTGTTCTCCGATCAACAGATTAAATTCTTCTCTAATATAATCAATGATATTATTATCCAATTCATTTCCAGCGAAACGTAGAGACTTATAAGAAACTACGCCACCCAAAGAAATAACAGCAATATCAGTGGTACCTCCTCCAATATCTACCACCATATTAGCAGTAGCATCAAGCACTGGTAAACGGGCTCCAATAGCTGAAGCCATAACTTCTTCCACTAAATATACCTTGCGGGCGCCAGCAGATCTGGCAGCATCTTCTACGGCCTTCTTTTCCACTTCAGTAATATCCAAAGGAATACCAATAATGATTCGAGGACGAGGAATTAAAGAAAAATTTTCATTATGAACTTTTTTAATAAAATACTTCAACATCTTTTCGGTAACTTCAAAATCAGAAATAACCCCATCAACTAATGGTTTAATAGTCTGAATATAACTAGGGGTCTTACCCACCATCTTCTTAGCTTCGCGGCCAATTTCTAAAATTTCAGTGGTTCGGCTATTAATAGCGACAACACTAGGCTCGTTAATGATAATACCTTTCTTATCAACATAAACCAGAGTATTTTTAGTACCTAAATCAACACCCAAATCATGACCGAAGCGACTGAATTTTGCTAAGAATTTTCCAAACATATTATTTGTGACTAAATTTATTGATAATGGAATCAAGTGGAATAATTTCCATCTGATCACTAGTTCGAGCCTTAAGCTCCACTCCGCCTAACTGCAAAGTCTTGCTAGATACCACTAAACGATAAGGGCAACCGATCAAATCAGCGTCCGCAAATTTCTGGCCGGCACCGATATCTTCTCGATCATCAAATAAAACTTCAATATTATTTTTAATTAATTCAGAATAAATCTTTTCCGCTGCTTCATTTTCTTTCAAAGACAATAAATGAATCTTGAAAGGAGCAATAGCTTCCGGCCAAGTAATTCCCTTGTCATCATGGAAAACTTCAACAACAGTTCCCATAACCCGACTAGGGCCCATACCGTAACAGCCCATGATAACTTCTTGAGCTTGGCCACTATTATCCATATACTTCATATCAAAAGCATGAGAAAACTTGGTACCTAATTTAAAAATATTACCAACCTCAATCGCCTTCTCTTCTTTCAATTCAGCCTTATTACAAACTGGACAGAAATTATGTTCTCCGATTATTTCTCGATTAACCGCCACCTTACAATCGGGACAGATATAAATATGATCCTCACCAGCTTCAGTCACTGTCTGGAACTCATGGGAGAATTTAGAAAAAGCTCCGCCAGAAGAATAGGTCAGATAAGTTAAGTCCTTCAAGCCGACTCTTTCATAAATTCTGAAATAAGCCTCTTTCACTTCTTCATAATACTTATCTAAATCAGCTTGGTCGGTATGAAAAGAGTACATATCCTTCATGAAGAATTCACGACCGCGTAAAAGTCCGGCCTTAGCTCTCTTTTCGTTTCTGAATTTAACTTGAATTTGATAAATTGATTTTGGTAATTCTTTATAAGAACATAAGAATTTCTTAGCCAATGGGGTAACGATCTCTTCATGAGTAGCACCCAAAGCATATTCCTTATCATCATTACCAGTTAACTTGAAAAGAGCGTCAAAATTATCCCAACGATCAGTAGCCTGCCAAACCTCTTTTGGAGTCAAAGCAGTCATCAAAACCTCTTGTCCGGAAACTGTCGCCATCTCTTCTCTGACAATGTTATTAATCTTATTTAGAACCTTTAAACCAAAAGGTAGAAAATTATAAATACCAGCCCCAACCTTGTCGATAAAGCCAGCTCTAATCAAAACCTGAGCATTAAAACTAGTTTCATCCTTTGGGGTTTCTTTAATTGTTTTTGTAAATAATTGTGATTGTTTCATAGATTATACGCTACATTATTTTCTCATATTTTTCAAGGCCTCTTTGATTCGAGTCCCACTATCAATAATACTAGGAGAAACTGACCTTAAAGCCTCTCTGGCCTCCAAAAGAGAGTAGCCCAAAGCTATCAAAGCATCAATTTCATCACCTCCACTGGACGAAGGATTGAAATCACCCAGAGACTCACCGCCCAACTTAACTATCTTACTCTTTAATTCTAAAACTAGTCGCTCAGCAGTCTTTTTGCCGATACCGGAAACCTTAGTCAGAAGCAAGGAATCACCTCGAGCGATGGATTGAATTACTTCTTGTGAAGTAGCTACTGACAAGACGCCTAGAGCTGATTTTGGGCCGACACCAGAGACTGACAGTAACATTCCAAACGACTCTAAGTCTTCGGCGTTCTTGAAGCCATATAAATCTAAAGCATCTTCCCGAACATGCTGATAGATATAAAAGGCTTCTTCGGAATTAATCTTAACCTCACTTAATAGCTTCTCACTTAAAAAAATACCATAACCGACACCAGCCACATCCAAAATCAAGTAGCTGTTATTTTTATAAATAGTATTTCCTCTTAAATAAGCAATCATAAATTAAATTATTTTACTTTCCGTCTTAAAACCGAAAGGACCAGAATCTCTTTCTTAAAAATATTGCTGAAATAAATTTTTTGACCGCCGCCACCACCATGAGCCTCTTCAATTTCTTGACCGCTTTTAAAATCAACCATTTTTTCAGCCTTGAACTTAATTATATCATAAAAAGGCAAAATAATCTCGATTTCATCTCCAGCCTTAATGGTATTATGGACCTGGATCAAAACACCATTCTTGTCACTACTAATTACCTGTCCGCAGAACTCCCAATCAGGAGTATTGTGAGAATTATCAACATTCTGGCCAGCCTTCTCTTCCAATAAGAATCCGGTAGTATAACCGCGGTGTGTAACTTTTGTATTCAGCTCAGAAACTAATAATGGGATATTCTTAGTATTATTCAAAGCTGAACGATAAATACCAATAACATTAGCTAAATAATAAACACTTTTAGCTCTGCCTTCAATCTTGAAGCTAGTTATTCCCGCCTTAATCAATTTCGGTAAGTGCTCTAAAAGACATAAATCTTTAGAATTTAACAAATAAGTACCGTGAGGCTCTTCCACTAACTCCAAAACCTCACTATGGCCATGGGGTTTAATAAAAACCTCATATTCCCAACGGCAAGGCTGGACGCAGTCACCTAAATTAGCACTTCTTCCCACCATATCTTTACTCAAGAAACAGCGGCCGGAATAAGCCATGCACATCGCACCATGAACAAAGTATTCTAACTCCATCTTAGGGCAAGCTTTATGAATCTCCTTAATTTCCTTCAAAGTCACTTCCCGACCCAAGATTATCCGTCTAACACCTTGTTTGTACCAGAACTTCACCGCTGCTCCGTTAGTACAGTTAGCTTGGGTAGAAAGATGGATATCAACTTTAGGTAGATATTTTTTAACCAGTTCCAAAACGCCTGGATCTGACAAAATAATACCATCTGGCCTTACCTTACTTAACTTCTTCAAGTAAGCTGGTAATAATTTGATATGTCTCTCGTGAGCAAAAATATTGATAGTAACATAAACCCGCTTCTTCAAGGAATGAGCATAAGCAATAGCCCCTTCCACCCCCTTGAAATCGAAGTCATTAATCCTGACCCGCAGTGAAAACTCCGGAATACCTAAATAAACCGCATCAGCTCCGTAAGCTAACGCCGTTTTCATTTTAACTAAATTACCGGCCGGAGCCAGCAGTTCTAATTTCTGTTTAGTCTTCATATGATAATCAGTATAGTATAAATCTCAGAATAAAAAAAGTTGACGAAGTTATAATAAAATGGTAAATTATAAGTAGTTATTTCAAATATAAAAAACTACGACTATGAAGCGCTATCGTCGAAACCAGGAAAAGGAAATTTCTGAAGCAGAAATTTCTCAAAATCTTATTGGCTACAAGACTCCAACTCCAGAAGAATTATTTCTTCAAAGAGCTGGCCAGGAAGTCATTAAGCCACAGCCACTCAAAAGAGTAATTCAAATTATTATTGAATCATTCTACCCCCAATCAATGCCGCTTTACTACCGAAATTAAAATTATAAATCAAAGAGGCAAAAAAGCCTCTTTTTAATTAGTTTTTACACTTTTTATTGACAAAAATAATAAAATGTGATATTATTAGAACATAATAAACGTACATATTTAAAACCAAAGAAAGCGAGGGCCAAATGACACACGGAAAAAATAAAGTTGTTGTTCGCGGCCTAATCACCGCTGGAACAAAAGAAGAAAAAAGAAAATGCAGGACATATCTATGGCTAAGCTATAGAAATGTTCATTATCAATTAAACGACCCCGATGTTAACGACGACAACTTTTCTGAGATCCAAAGAAAAAATCCAGAAAAGATAGTTGCTATCAGACACTTTTTACTAACTATCAAAGTTCCCATCAAAAAAATTCATGTCAGAGCAGTTGGCACCGAACCTTTCACTCATGCGAATTTAAACTGGTATAGCGACCGAGAGGCAAACGAAGAGGATGATTAAAAAATCATCCTCTTTTTCTTTTACTAAATTTTTCTATTAAGATTATTTTTTCAATTTAATTCTCTCCAAAACGTCCTTCACAAAATCATCCTTAGACATTTCCTTGTTGTCCTGACTTCCCCGTTCTCTGATAGCCAAGTTCTGTGATTCCATTTCCTTGTCACCAATAACTAATAAATATGGAATTTTTTCTTGAGTCGACTTTCTAATCTTGTTACCCATAGTTTCGTTATGGTCATCAACCTCCACTCTAAATCCCAAAGCCTTGAATTCGCTTTCTAATTTGTAACAGAAATCAACATGCTTTTCTCCCACGGAAAGCAATTTGATCTGGACCGGAGACATCCATAATGGCAAAGCGCCAGCATAGTGCTCAATGATAATTCCCATAAATCTTTCCATAGAACCAAGCAGAGCGCGATGGATAACCACTGGAGTCTTCTGAGTGCCATCAGCATCATCATAATGAAGTTCAAAGCGTTGTGGTAATTGGAAATCCAATTGAATAGTAGCTAACTGCCATTGACGACCAATAGCATCTTTGACCTTCACGTCAATTTTTGGACCATAGAAAGCACCATCGCCTTCATTGATCTGGTAATTCAAGCCAGCTTTTTCCAAAGCCTCTTTCAAGTTAGCTTCGGCTGTATCCCAAGTAGCCTTCTCTCCCAAGAAACTTTCCGGACGAGTAGACAGATGGATTTCATCGATTTGTAAATTGAAAATATTATAAATATTCTTGATCTTCTGCAACAAATCGGAAATTTCAGACAAAATCTGATCAGGTCGAGCAAAAATATGAGTATCATCCTGACTCAAGCTCCGAACGCGAGTCAAACCCTGAAGAGTGCCAGACTTTTCATTACGATACAAAGTGGTAGTTTCCGCTAAACGTAATGGCAATTCTTTGTAGGAATGGATATCGCGCTTGAAAACTAACATGTGAGCCGGACAGTTCATCGGTTTCATACCCATATCAATATCATCTTCAGCATGATGCAAACAGAACATATCATCCTGATAATGATCCCAATGGCCGGAAGTCTTCCACAGATCAGCATTCAAAAGCTGTGGTGTTCTAATCTCTCTATAACCCTCGCCATAAGAATATTCTCGAACGAATTTAGTCAGTTCTAATAAGACAGTCATACCCTTAGGCAAGAAGAATGGCATACCTGGAGCATATTCATGCATCATAAACAAATCCAATTCTTTACCTAATTTACGGTGATCGCGTCGTTCCGCTTCTGCTAACAAACGTAAATGTTCATCAAGCTCATCTTTGGTATCGAAAGCTAAACCATAGATACGGGTCAACATCTTGTTCTTTTCATCACCGCGCCAATAAGCTCCAGCTAATTTATGCAACTTAAAACTGCCCGGCAAGATCTTGTTAGTAGACTCCACGTGAGGACCGCGGCATAAGTCGCTGAACTTTCCGACAGAATAAATACTAACCACTGTCTCTCCTTTTTCTTTCAAGCCTTCAATCAATTCTGCTTTGTAAATTTCACCAGCCGACTTGGCGTCAGCCAAAGCTTCATTGATTTCTTTCTCCACTCGCAAAAAAGGCAAATTCTGTTTCAAAAGATGAGACATCTTCTTTTCAATCTCCCTGAAATCAGTATCACTAATTTTGGCATCGCCGAAATCAATATCATAATAGAAACCATTTTCAATCGCTGGACCAATGGCTAACTGAGCGCTTGGCCATAAATCCAAAATAGCTGCGGCTAATAAATGAGCCAATGAATGGCGCTTAACCTCTATCGGTGTTTTTTCTTTTTCCATATATTTATTTTAGTTTATAAATAAAAAAAAATCTCGTTCCAATAATTCAAAAAAAATTGAATTACTAGAACGAGATTTCCTCGCGGTTCCATCTAGTTTACCTAAGTGATCAGGGCTCTTAATCGGCTTCATTTTAACTTAGATCCCAGAGGATTAACCGGATAAACCGGATATTATGGTTGGTAGCCATAACAATCGTTTCAACAAAGCTATTTATATTATAATGTTTTCAACCTTAAAAAGCAATACTGAACCACAGGCTCTTGATTACTAGGTAAAAAAACCCAATTACTATAATAGTTCCTACTTCTTTCATAATAATGATAATTAAACACAAAAAAAACCAAAGAGTCAAGATTAACTCTATTGTTTCTTCCGCGCCGCTAATTGACCACAAGCCGCGGAAATATCTGAACCGAAACGGTAACGGCTGGTAACCTTTATCTTTCTTTTCTCTAAAATCTTTTCAAAATTCTTGAAGGTCTTCTCATCTACCGCATGAAATACTGAAGTCTCATTATAATTCATCAGATTAACAACATAAAGCGGTTTATTCATAATAGCCGCTAAACGTTCGGCCGCTTCATCGCTGTCATTAACATTCTTCATCAGCATGTATTCAAACATCACCTGACGATTAGTCTTTTCGATATATTGATCAACGGCTCTAAGTAATTGAACAATGGAATATTTCTTGTTAATCGGCATTAAATCGGAACGAATCTTGTCGTTAGCACTATGAAGTGACACGGCTAAATTGACTTGAATTTTCTCGTTAGCTAAGCGCTTAATACCATCCGCCAAACCAACAGTAGAGATAGAAATATGACGAGCACCGATATGAAGGCCATCTGGTTCATTTAAGACGCGAACAGCGCTCATTACCTGGTCATAATTCAAGAATGGCTCACCCATTCCCATAAAGACCACGTTAGTGATTTTAGACTTAAAATTATTCTTTAAATAACGAGCCCAAAGAAGAGCTTGTTCCACAATCTCATTCTTAGTCAAATTTCTGGTAAAGCCAGAAGCGCCGGTAGCACAGAAAGCGCAGCCCAAAGGACAACCAACTTGGGAAGAGACACAAACAGTCTCTCTGCCCTCTTTATGACGCATTAAAACAGTCTCAATCCGAGTTCCGTCAGACAAAGTGATTAAAGCTTTAAATGATTTTTTGTCGCGCGCCGCCAAAATCTTAGATGAAATATCTATCGGGCACTCTAAATTTAATTTTTCTCTTAAAGCTAAAGGTAAATTACTAGCCTTGTTCCAATTATCAATTAAATCGCCAAAAAGAAGCTTCTGAGCTTGTTTCAAGCGATAAGCCGGCTCATCCTTAAGGACTTCGTAAAAATTATTAATATTCATATTAAACTGCTTTTTCTAGGCGCTCTTCAATTTCAGCGCAAAAATTTTCCAGTAGATTGTTCTCCGGTAGTTCACCGGAGTTCTTTAAATCTAAGATATGTCGATAAGCGTCATTTATTAACTTTTCTCCATCAACCTTATATCCAATACGTTTAGTAGCTTTTTCTAGCAATTCTGTCAAGCGCTCCTTTAAACGCTCCACTCTTTCTTTTTCACCATCATCAAAATACTCCTCCCTCTTATCAAACAACCCATCCTTCAAATGGTTCATAAAAAAATCGCTGACTTCACCAACACTCTTATCGTAATTCTTTTTATTTTCATCATAAGGCTTTTCAAAGCTGTTCATATAGTTATAATAAAAATTAAGATTTAATTCGGATAAAATTAAATCTTAATCAATAAAAAATATTTTTTCAATTAATACTATTTGACTTCAACGTAAATCCGGTCAACTAGAGCTGGGGAACGTTTCAAGAAAGTTGGGAAGAAATTTAATTCAAATCCTTCAATTTCTTTTACCCCTTTTAAGTACTCTTCGATTTGAGCTTGATTCAAGTTAACTAATTTACCTTTATCAATAAACTCAGAATTAGCTGAAGCAATACGGCTAACAAAATTAACCTTCAACGTCGCTAGATTTCCTTGAACGTTATAACTCTCTAATTGATACTGCAAATTAGCCCGATCAATTTCAGCTAAAGTCTTATCGCCAGAAGCAGCAGCTAATTTTTGCTGAGCGATCTTGACAACATCATCGCTAGAGAAAGAAATAACATTGACGATATTTTTAGTTTTAACGGTAAACTGATCCTTCTTATCACCTATTTTAGCATCAACCAATTCGACTTGAGCAGTTTCCACGCTAGTCTGATAAACTACTTGATCGTAACCATTCTTGGCGCCAACCTTTTCCTTAACCTTCTTAACTAAAAGCTCATTCAACTCTTGAGAGGCTTTGTTAATATCTTCTTGGGTAATATACTTTTCTGAAACAGAGCTATAAGCAAAAGCCACAGAGCTTTCACCATAAATCTTGTCTTGTAACCCGGACCATAAGCCAGGAATAGTAAATTTAGTTGGAGCAATGGCCATATCAGCACTGGAAACATCAGGATAAACATCTACTTCAACTGATCCGCCAGCTGGAACGGTCACAGTATTCTTAATACGGAATAATTTATTATCAGCGCTTAAAAGACGAGTGGTAGCTACTAATGGTTGGCTCTTACCATAATTATTAATAATCTTAACCTTTCCAGTAATTTCTCCACCCTGAGCCTCTTCTCCAGTAGCTTTATAAATACCACTTTCTTCAGCTTCAATTCTAGTGATATTTCCCTTTAAAGATCTATCACTAGCAATAGTTTGGCTAGAGCCATAAACATCAACGATCAAACTCTCATTAACGGTCTGCTTACTTGGACTAACAACCACGGTTAATTTAACCAAGACAAAATATAAAACTACCACAACCAAAACTAAAGCTAGAGCAATAAAGCGGAAAGCTAACTTACGATAAGTATTGACGGAGCGGTTAACTACGACATTTTCCTCTGGTCCTTCAGCTAATCTATCTAACTCATCAATTTCCAAAATTTTAGTAGCACCACTCATTGGAGTGCCAGTAGAGATTGGCGGTTTTTCTTGACCAATTTGTTGAGACATCATCTGAAAAAATTGCTTACGAGAATCAAAATTATCACCCAGGGGAGTAGGTGCTGGAGTGCTTGGAACGACAGGTTCAGTTAATTTTTCTGGAACACTTACTGAAATTTCAGAAGCAGTTTCCAGAGGTACCTCCTCGCTAACAATATCTTCTGTTGGTGAATTTTTTTCTAAATGAGGCTTTTCCACCATTGATAATAAAAGTTTTTTAGCGGCATCCCCTTCACTAATAACCTCATGAGCATGAGTGTGTGTATGGGTTGCGTGAGTCGTATGAGCGGTATGAGTTGGACGACTGACCTTATGTGCCCCTGCCGGTTTATGGCTCTTTTTAACTAAAGTCATAGTTTTTTAATTTAAATAATTTTTATTTAAGGAATGAATTTTATTATCTCCAGTATAACATTTTTTTTAATTTTCAACAACACTAATTGCTTCAGGAAAATTAGTTTTAATAGCTTCAATTAACTCCGGTTGATAATTTATTTTAAAGCCGGTCTTAAGAATATTTTCACTCTCTCCATTTTTAATCTTGAAATAAACTGCACTGTCACCAGGATGAGCTAAAAATAAAGCTCTTAAGCGATCCAGTTCAGCGCTGTCCAGATTACGAATAAATATTAACTTTAAAGGCGGAGCGACTGGATCTGGAGCTGGTGGGGTCTCAATTGGAGTTGGTTCAGACTTTTTCTGGAAGTTACGATAATTATTCCGAGGATCATCCTTACTTTCCATTAATATCCTTTTGAACTCATCCACGCTTTTTACCGGATTATCTTCATCTAATAAAATTGCTTTGTTAACTAATAATTTAGTTTCCTGATCCTTGTCAGAAACTTTTCCGCGACACAAAACTATTTTTCCTACCTGCCAAACATCAGCTGTCTCTTGTAACAATCTTGGAAAAACCAAAAGTTCAATATTAGTGATGGCGTCTTCAATCTTCACGAACAACATAGTTTGATTACTGCGAGTGATGATTTTTTTGACAGTAGAGATCACTCCAGCAGTATTAACGCCAGACTCCTGTTCCCGCCCCTTCAACTCTATCAGTGGAGCAATAAAACCGGATAAATATGGTAAATAATGATTAAGTGGGTGCTCGGTAATATAAAGTCCTAAAAGCTCCTTCTCCCAACGCAAGACATCTTTCTCTAGAGCCTCTGGGGCTTTAGCTAATTTAGGCAGGCTAGCCACATAAACATGAGGGGCATCTGAAAATAAACTGACCTGACGACTATCTTTCATCTTGCCATTCTCTTTGCTAAAACTTAAAAGCATTTCCATATTAGCCAAAAGTTCGCCTCTCTCACCATAACGATCCAAGCCTCCAGTCTTAATCAGACTCTCCATGGATTTCTTATTCAAATCCCTGTCGCTGATTCTTTCCAAAAAATTAAAGATATCAGTATAAGGTCCGTTAGCTTTTCGTTCATTAATAATTACTTCACAAATATGCCCACCGACATTTTTGACCGCCCCTAAACCAAAGCGAATAGTTTTAGATATTTCATCTTTAGAAACTGCCTTGTTTTCAATCGTACCACTAGTAACCACTGTAAAAGTTTCATATGACTCGTTAACATCTGGTGGCATAATCTGAAGACCCATCTTGCGACACTCATCGATCTCAATCGCAATTCGATCAATATCATGTTGATCGGCAGTTAACAAAGCGGCCATAAATTCAGCTGGAAAATGAGCTTTGAGATAAGCAGTTTGATAACCAATCAAAGCATAACAAGCCGCATGGCTACGGTTAAAACCATAACCAGCAAACGGCTCAATAAACGAGAAGACTTTTTCTGCCTGGTCTTTATCAACCCCATTCTGTACACAACCAGCCACAAATTTCTCTTTCTGTTCAGCCAATAAGGTTGGTATTTTCTTACCCATCGCTTTTCGCAGGGTATCAGCCTCACCCTTAGTGAAGCCGGCCAACTCACGCGAAATCTGCATGACCTGTTCTTGATAGATAGCCACGCCATAAGTCTTTTCTAAAATAGATTCTAATTTAGGATGGAGATAAGCAATTTTCTTAGTCTTATGCTTACCAGAAATATAATCCGGAATCCACTCCATCGGACCTGGACGATATAAAGCCACCATCGCAATAATATCTTCAAATTCATTCGGTTTCAATTCACGTAAATATCTCTTCATACCAGAACTTTCAAACTGGAAGACACCAGTTGTTTCGCCGTTCTGGAACAAGCGATAGGCCTCCATATCATCAAGCGGAATCTTGTCGATATCAATATCCAACCCTCTAGTATTTTTAATAATCCGCAGAGCCGATTCAATAATTGTTAAGTTTTTCAGGCCCAAGAAATCCACTTTCAATAAGCCCAAATCCTCAATTGGATGAAGCGAATATTGGCAAACCACATCTTTGTCAGAAGAAGAGGCATATTGAATCGGAGTATAATCAGTCAATGGATTTTTGGTAATCAAAACGCCGCAAGCATGCATCGAAGAATGTCGAGCTACACCTTCCAAAGTCTTAGCATAATCTAAAATTCTTTTGGCCTCCGGTTCTTTCTGATAGATATCCTTTAATTCCGAAACCTCGCTCAAAGCTTGATCCAATTTATAAAACATCGGGATCATCTTGGATAAGCGATCGCAATAATCATACGGTTCGTTGAGTACCCGACCGACATCACGCACTGCCGCCCGAGCCGCCATAGTTCCAAAAGTAATAATCTGGGAAACATGGTCTTGACCATATTTCTTTTCCACATATTTAATAACTTCACCCCGACGAACATCGGCAAAATCAAGGTCGATATCAGGCATCGAGATACGTTCTGGATTCAAGAAACGCTCAAAGAGCAATTCATATTTCAAAGGGTCTAAATTGGTAATCCCTGTCAGATAGCAAACTAAAGATCCAGCCGCACTACCACGACCCGGTCCAACCACAATCTTATTATCCTTGGCCCAATTAACAAAGTCAGCCACAATCAAGAAGTATGAAGGCCAACCCATCTTAGTCACCACCTCAAGCTCATAATCCATTCTAGTTCTGATCTTTTCCATCTCTTCTTGGGATAATTCAGGAAAACCTTCATCAACAACCTTATCACCCACCAAGCCATAACGTTTTTTCAAACCTTGTTCACATAAATATTTCAGATAAGAATTTTCATCATGACCTTCCGGCACTTCAAAAAAAGGCAATTGAGTATTACCTAATTCAATTTCCACATTACACATCTCAGCAATCTTCAAAGTATTCTCAATTGCTTCTGGCACATCTTTGAAGGCTGAAATCATGTCTTCATTACTGCGAACCGAATAATCACCGTGGCCCATCATCTTCATGCGATCAGTATCTTCCAATTTCTTTTTCTGCTGCAAGCATAAAAGAATGTCTTGAGCTTCTTCATGTTCTTTATACAAATAATGAGAATCATTAGTAGCCACTAATGGTACTCCCAACTCCTTAGAAAAAGCAATTAATTGTTTGTTTATTTTCTCCTGTCCTTCCAACTCAGGGTGATCCTGGATTTCTAAATAAAAATTACCTGCCCCAAAAAGATTCTGGTATTCCATAATCCTTTCCCGAGCTCTATCTAATTTATCGCCTGAAATCAAACGAGGAATCTCACCACCCAAACAAGCTGAACAAGCGATAAGTCCTTCATGATGAGTTTGGAGTAACTCCCAATCGATTCGAGGCTTGTAATAAAAACCCTCCAGGTGAGCAATAGAAGTTAATTTAATTAAATTCTTATAACCCTCATTATTTTTCGCCAAGAGTATTAAATGGAAATTACGGGCATCTTCCCTGGTGTTCTTGTCATGACGAGAATTAGGGGCTAGATAAGCTTCCACGCCGATAATCGGCTTGATACCAGCCTTCTGACATTTCTGATAAAACTCAATCACGCCATACATAACTCCGTGGTCAGTAATGGCCACAGCTGGAGAGCCTTGTTCTTTGGCTCGCGCCACTAACTGCTCGGGCTTAGTTAAGCCATCAAGAAGCGAATAGTGGGTATGATTGTGCAGATGCACGAATGACATGAAATTGGTCTAATATGCTAAATAAGTCTATAAATAAAATTTACAGACTTCTTTTAGCAACTACTATTGTAAAAATTTTTTTATATCTTTTTGATAATCTCATCTAAATCTTCATCGCCCGCAAAACTGATCACGATCTGACCGCCCTGCTTTTGTCTTTTGATCTCCGCCTTAGCGCCAAAGAAATGGGATAACTTCTCTTCTCGAGAACGATCACGGTAATCAGATTTAACCTGAGCTCCTTTAGTGCCGCCGATATTTTTTATCAACTGATCAGTATCTCTAACCGATAATCCTTGGTGTAATATTTTCTTGAAGACTGATAATTGCTTAGCTGGTGATTCCAGTCCTAACAAATATTTAGCATGGGCTTCGGATATTTTCTTTTCAATCAAGGCTAATTGTACTTCAGCTGGAAGTTGTAATAATCTCAAGGAGTTAGCGACAGCCGAACGGGACTTACCCACTCTAACGGCTGCATCTTCTTGGGTCAGGTTAAACTCATTAATCAATTGATTATAAGCAATAGCAGTTTCCACTGGATTCAGATTTTCTCTCTGTAAGTTTTCAATCAAAGCTAATTCCAATTTTTTCTGACGATTAGCTTCACGGATAATGACTGGGATTTCCTTTAAGTCTAAGGTTCGAGCGCTACGTAAACGTCTTTCACCGGCAATCAATTCATAACCACCCTCAACCCTAGTCACTACTAATGGTTGGATAATTCCATGTTCCTTGATTGATCTAACTAAATCCTCTAAACCGCTATCGGAAAAATTCTGCCGAGGCTGATAAGGATTAGCTACAATCTTACTAGGATCAATGTAAGTTATCTTACTGCGACCAGAAATTTCCAAACCATCATTTTCCTTAATATCGAATTCGGAATAAGTATTATTTATTTTATTAGGGATAAGTGATGATAATCCGCGACCTAATCCTTGAGCCATATTTTTAAATATTAATAATTATTTTTTCAAAGCGATAATTTCTTGAGCCAACTCCTCATAAGCTTTAGCACCGCTCGACTTTGGATCATACTGAAGAATGGTCCGGCCATAACTAGGGGCTTCAGCTAAACGGACGCTACGAGGAATGATAGAATTAAAAACCCGATTAGGAAAATACTGATGGAGCTCGCCTTTAACCAATTCCGATAAACGGTTACGCTTATCAAACATGGTAATCACTGCTCCCATAATTCCCAATGATGGTTTTAGATTGTTCTGAATCAAAAAAATAGTTTCCAGTAATTGGCTCAAACCCTCCAAAGCATAATACTCACTCTGAACTGGAATCAAAATTTCATCAGCCGCTACTAAACTATTAACAGTCAAAAGACCCAGGGATGGCGGACCGTCGATAATTATAAAATCATAATCATCCTTCACGCTCTGCAATAAATGCATTAATCTGAATTCCCTGTCTTCCATTCCAATCAACTCAATAGCGGCGCCAGCCAAAGATAAAGTAGCTGGAGCTAAGTAATAGTTATTCTGTAAAGTCCGTTTAATAACTTCTGCCATGGTTTTTTCGCCAATCAGGGCGTCATAGATACCTTTATCCAGCTTACGGTGTTCAATTCCCAAACCAGAAGTAGCGTTGGCTTGTGGGTCAACGTCAACAAGTAGCACTTGTTGGCCAAAATTAGCCAAATAAGCGCCTAGATTGATAGCAGTAGTGGTTTTTCCAACCCCACCCTTTTGATTAACGACTGAGATGATTTTACCCATATTTTTATAATCTATTTTGCAAAAATATTATAACCTATTTATTCCCCTTTGACAATTACATTTTTTTTGCTATGATAAGAAGCGTAAAGAAAGCCGCGGTGGCGGAATTGGTAGACGCGCACGACTCAAACTCGTGTGGTAGCGATGCCATGAGGGTTCGATTCCCTCCCGCGGCACACAAAAAAA
>JBAXIF010000006.1:0-24568 GCA_037138515.1 Candidatus Falkowiibacteriota bacterium | reverse complement strand
TTCTCATATCCTGGCTCAGGGAGGCGAGGGCATTTATCTTTTTAACTATTTCTTCTAGCTCTATATCAGCTTTAATAAAATATTCAAAATATCCGTCAGTTACAACTTCTTGTAAATCCATTGCTTCTGCTATTTTATCAGAACTATTTACGTTAGTTAAAATTATAAATTTAATTTTTTTACCACCTTCGCGGTCTCTAAGCTTTTTTAACATTACCAAACCATCCATTTTGGGCATTAAAATATCAGCCAAAATTAAATCAGGTAGATGTTGCTCAGCCATTGCTAAGCCATCTACACCATCTCCAGCAGTAAAAACTTCAAAATTTTCTTGCTCAAACTCATAGCTAATCGCTTTAACTAATAACACATCATCTTCCACGATAAGAATTTTTTTTCTCATATATTTAGATTTTAAGTTATTTTAATTAATTTTAAATGGAATTGAAAACGAAAACACTGTTCCCTTATTTTCTTCAGACTCAAACCACATTTCACCTCCATGAGCTCTGATTATTTCTCGGGCAATATATAATCCCAAACCAGTACCGTTTGGCTCTTGAATACGGGCATTATCAGCTCTAAAAAACTTTTCAAACAAACGTCCCTTCTGAGCGGCTGGAATTCCCATCCCTTCATCAGACACGGAAATAATCACTAAACCTTTAACAGCATCAGTCGTGGTACTAATTTTAATAGTTTTAGTAGCTGGAGTATATTTAGTGGCGTTACTAATCATATTAGACAGAACTTGTCTTATTTTAACATAATCAGCAAAAATTAACAAATTATCAGGGATTTCATTAACAATGTTCAACTCCTTGGTCTTGATCAGAGAAATATTTTCTGGCAACACCTCATTAATTAAGTCATTAACCTTAAAGTCAGCTTTTTTAATTTCAAACTTCTGGCCAGTTTCAATATGAGAGATGTCCAACAACTCATTAACCAATTTAATCATTCGTTGGTTAGAAATTTTAATCTGTTCTAAAAAGTCTAATTGCTCTTTGTTTAAGTTCTGATACTTATTACGAAGCAACAATTCAGAAAACCATTTAATACCAGTTAGTGGGGTGCGCAATTGATGAGAGGCTAGACCCACGAACTCATCCTTCATCTTTTCTATCATCATTTCCCGAGTAATATCTCTTTCAATAGAAATGAAAAATAAAATTTCACCATATTCATCCAACACCGAAGAAATATCAACAGCAGCGATATATTTTTCACCATTCTTACGAGTATTTTCAAATTGACCAACAAAGACTTCTTTCTTAACCTTAATCTTATCCCACATTTCAGCATAATACTGCTTGTCCATATGACCACCCCATAATTCTGATGGATTCTTTCCCACTACTTCATCAAAGGTATAACCAGTATTTTTTTCTGTGGCCTTATTAATATAAAAAATAGTCCCCATCGGATCGGTAATCACAATATTATCCGAAGCACTGTCTACGGCTAACTTAAATTTTTTAGCTTCAATCATTTGAAGCTCCAAATTAATCTTTTCTCGAGCCAAAGAATCAAACAAATACTCTAATTTTTCTTGGAGAGATCGATAAACGTCTTTAGTCTTATCTAATTCATCGGCTGAAATCCCTGGAACCACATTATTACTTTTTGGAGGCATAAAAAAATAATTAAAAATTCATATTTTATGCTTAAATTATAGCATTTTTTTCACTTTAGTGTCAAAAACAAAAAGGCGCGCTTTAATCAACTTAAAGCGCGCCAAAAGACTAATATAATCCTACTATTTTAACGGGTACTTTTCCTCAAACGCCGCTTTATCACCATAGGGAGTAAAACCAGCTGCCACCTGACTGGATTGAACCTTGAAACCTGGCTTACCCTCATGCATAATACCGCACCAATATTTTTCAGTCCGACCAGCAATTTCCTTGAAATAAAGCAAGGCGCCATTAACATAACCGCAATACATGCAACCAATCTTCTCTATTGGGTCTAAATATTGTAGTCGATTTCTGTCCATCACCTGAATATATTCAGCTCTTTTTACTTTCTCGATACCATAAATTGGAAAACAAATCTGATGATAGATTTCAACAAATATATCTAAAAAAATAACGGCAAAAAGAGGCAACCAGATAATCGGAGCTGAGATTAAATGTCCCCAAAACCGCTGAGTTTGAAATCTACGATAATCCATACAGACAAATATTCTGGAAAGCAGCATCTTAAATCATGCAAACTGCCAAAAAAAATTAAAATTAATAATGATTATTAATAACCACGCCTGGGTTACTAACTGTCGGACGAATAGAGTTTACATTTCCTATCTTAGGATTAGTAAGATCAAATAAAAGCTTGGCATCACCTTGAGTCACATTAGTACAACCAGAGCTTCGAGCTGAACCGAAATCATCATGCCAATAAGTTCCATGAACCGAATATGAACCCTTGTAATACATTACCCAAGGGACGTCAGGTAAATCATATTCGTGGGTAGCAAGTGGTGGAGCGCCAGTCATTCTAGTTTTTTTCATTTTTAGCCAAACATTATAAGTCCCAATAATAGTAGGAGTGTCCTTGTGACCAACTGAAATATAAGTCGACATCACAACTTGGTCATACTTATATAAAGTCAGAACTTTTTTAGAAATATTAACATCCATCCAATAATCACCGGTCTTAACCTTAGTTGGTATAACCAATTTTTTCTCTGGAATCGGCTGAGCTATAGCGCTCACGAATAATGAATCAATATAAGCTCCAGGATACTGGCCGCCATCAATTCGATACCAAATACGGCCATCACCCTTTTTAACGGCTAATACCTTCACATTATTGCCGATAAAAAAAGTACCTATTTTTTTAGAATCATTTTTAGGTTCTGATCTAACCGGAACATAATTAGCATTTATATCTCCCCACCAGCCCAAATATTGCCACTCTCGAGAGATTTCTTTACCAGAACCATCCAAAACTATCTTTCCTATCGGAATAGTTTTTAAATCACTATTAGTAATGCCCAACGAAAATTGACGCATTAAAGCAAAGGCCCCAGTAGCATCAGCCATATAAATCAAAGATTTATCAGAGGGATTAACATAATAAGCTTTACCGACATCTTCCGGCTTAAGCAAGATCAACCCCTTAAATCTATCTGGAGTACTACTAACTATTTTAGAAAAATTATCATTAGAGACTCCCAATGACAAATTTCTCATAATACTGTAAGCATCTTCTGGGGTGCCTAAGTAATAACGATGAAAATCACCTGGATAAACATACCAGGCCTCTCCATTATTATCGACATCTAAGAGAATTTTTCCATTCAAACGACTAGAAAGGTTGTCTTCCGGAAAAGCTAAGGCTGGCACAGCCAAAAAGAAGACAAAAAAAGCCACAATCAGAGATAGTCTTAAAGACTTCATATATTTATATTTATAAGCTAATTTTAGCTGGAATACTGAGAAAGGTCAAACAATATTTATAATACTCCCTTCCTTGATTTTAGCTTGTCGGCCAATCTTACTCCGGCCATTACTCCCAAAAAGCCAACCACATAACCAACTAGCACATCACTCAGGTAATGAGCTCCCAAATAAAGGCGGCTAAAGCCAATCATAAGGGCTATAAACACGGCAAAACTATAAACCCATATACTATATTTACCCTTATTCAACCTTAAAAACATAAAAGCTAAAAAAACATAAAAAGCGACGGCGATAGTGGCGTGCCCGCTTGGAAAAGAAAAACCAGTCTCTACAAAAACTGAGACTAAAGGACGCGGGCGATTGAAATACCACTTCCCCCAAAAAGTAATAGTCTCCGAGCTAATAACAGACAAGATTAACGGGGCTATGAAATATAACTTTTTTTTGATTATCAAAAAAATAATAATAGCCAGCATAGTCACAACTATAAACTGCCAATTACCCAAAAAGCTAAAAGACGAAAAAACGGCTGTCCAAAAGTCATTTCGGTTCTCCGCTAAAAACAAATATAATTGTTGATCAAGGTTGTTTATCATATTGCTAGTTCATAATAGCATCTTTATCCAAAAAAAATAATCCCCAAAGCAGGGATTATTTTAATATAAAAATAAATAGCCTAATTAATCTTGAAGACAACGAACTGAAAAGCCGTAAGTTCGATCACTGCGACTACGATCAACAGAAGCGATATTAATATATAAAAATCGATACCAAGAACTTGACCCACTGGTAGTTGATGACCAGATGTTCGAAGACCCCCCTTGATGATAAAACGATCCACTCCAATCACGGTAACCAGCCAAAAGGACTTCGAAATGAGATGTACCCCCAACCTGTAGCTTAGAGCCAGCATTAGCACAATCTCCAACACCAATTCTATTAGCATTACAGGAGGGTGAATCGGTTAAATAATTTTCTAAAGTATATTGTTCTAGGTCGGTCGGAAGATGCCAACCTAAAGGACAAATACCTTGATGCTGAGTAGCAAGATCGCAGCAGGGATCACTTGGAAGAGCTGTACAGTTAACAATATTACAGGATGACGGAAGTTGCATAGCTTCAGCCCACTGATAAAGTCCACCATAAACCAAGCAGTTTCCGGCAGAATCTCCATAGCAATATTTTTCCACAACACTATTATTGGATTGATCAGAAATACTAGGAGTCAGCGTTCCAATATTCAAATTATCTCTCAACCAACATTGACCATTAATATCAACAGTCCGATAATAACCACCGGTAGTAGTTGAAACACCATTAGCATCATACAAACCACCCTCAGATTGAACTACCGGAACTCCAACACAAGAGAAATTATCACCCACAAAACAATCAACATCCACAATTCCACCAGGAGTTAAACATTTAGGACCTGGGGTTAATGATCCGGTGGTATTACCTAAACAGAAGGAAATAGAATAAGTAGAGCCATCGGTACTTGGGATATAACTAATAGTGTTTTTATAGCCACAATTACCATCAGCTGGAGTTGGAGCAGTTGGAATTACTTGCATATAAGTAGAAGTAGCATCAGTGGTAGTAGAATAAATCTTACCAGTATTCCATTCTTCAATAGTTGGATAACGATTTTTATCATTGAAGAATAGTTCAAGAGCAGTTTGGACTTGTTTCATATCCCCAGCCCGCTTTGCATCTCTACTCTTAGCTCTGGCATTAGAGAGAGCTAGGACTGAGATAGTGGCTAGAATGCCGATGATGGCAATTACGACTAGAAGTTCAATGAGGGTGAAGGCTTTTTTTAACTTCATATCAAACAAAATTAAGACTTAATTTTTTATTAATACTTTTATTATAACACATTACCCTTCCCCAGTGACAGAGTGATTAAAAAAATGTCATGAATGTTTTAGACTAAGACCAGAATTTAAATCAGAAAAAAATTATAATACTAGCTTGAATAATCAACGCTAATACAAAAATAGCCCTGTTTAGGGCTATTTTAATCTGCGGAGTGGATTGGATGTTATTATAACTGAAATGTTTACAAACGCCATTAAATAATATACTAATCTAGCGATTCGTTCTTTATAATTTCAGCTATTTTATTAAGCTCTTCCCGGGAAGAGGCGGGTAAATTATCGGCAGTAAAAATAATTTTTCCATTTTCAATTTTAGCCATCTTGCCGGTAGTAATATCATCTTCGTGATGTTGCGGCACTATAACCATGTGGGCATGCGGTACGCCGTACCCATGTACCACCAAACCCATACGTTCTGGTTTTAATTTTTCTTTTATAACTTTAGAAATTTGATGTGACTTTAAAAATATTTTTGCCGCCAATTCATCTGGGATGTCAGAAAAATGGTCGATATGTTCTTTGGGAATAACTAGTAACTGTCCAGCACGGACGGGGTGAAGATCTAAAAAAGCTAAAATCTGGTCATCTTCATAAACCTTACTCGACTCAACTTCGCCTGAAATAATTCTACAAAAAATACAACTCATATGATGATATTAATTTTTTATAATACAATTATTCTATCACAAAATTAACAGAAATTAAAGGTTAAAATTTAAAAATTCGAACCAATCGAGAGTGCTATAAATAAAGGATAAGATTAATAATTGTTTTTTCCATCTCTCCTCCAGAAGGTTCGAACTGTTTTGGAACTCAAAATAATGTCCCATATTAAAGCAAAAACAGAGCTTCAAGCTCTGTTTTTATTAAACTGCGGAGAGTGAGGGATTCGAACCCTCGATACCGATTAAGGTATACCCGCTTTCCAAGCGAGCGCACTCGGCCACTATGCGAACTCTCCTTATTCTATTCGATTATTTTCCGGACAGATGACGATTAATGATACTCTTCAAACCTTCAATATTTTCACCTTCACCATTCTTGATATCATCCAGAGATCTAGCGCCGGTAATGATTTCTCCATCTAAGATACTGGTAGGAGCACCATAGACGGCGATCATGCGAATATCAGCGACAGATGAAGCAATCTTAGCCTGAGACTCGGAATCATTCAAGCAAGCGGAAAACTTAGTTCCATTTAAGCTTAATTTCTTAGCGCCGTCAACCAGAGCTTCTTCAGTCATTGGTTTTTGAGCAAAAATGAAGTCATGCATCTCATTGAATTTCCCTTCTTCACCAGCGCAAGCAACAGCAACCTGATAAGTCAAAGCTAAACTATTATCAGATTCAAAATAAGGGCGAACATAAATAGCTAGCTTGCCAGAAAAATCTTTAATAACTTGTTTCAGAATTCCATCATAAGCCAAGCTATATGGATTAGTCATATCTTCATAAACTACCATCTTCAGAGTTGCATCTTTTTCTCCCAACAATAATTGATCATTAGCTGAAATAGCTGGTATAGAAGCATTGACTTTAGCACTGGCCCCATTTACAGCCGAGCCATTAACCTCTAACAAGTTTTCACTTTCGTTTAACTTGTTTGGAATATCAAGTGAAGCAACATCATTATTAGTTTTTTTACTGATAATCAGTGTCACCATGGCCAGGATAGACACCACTAAAATAGCTAGAAAAATTGTTCGGCGTTTCATATTTTTTTAATTATTTTTATATTATAAAACTTAAATTTTTGCTTTGTTCTGATACCAACCGGTTTTCTTTTCAAAATTATTAGCCACCTGTAAAATTAAAGACTCTTTCATCTTGCCTCCGATAATCTGAATACCCAATGGCAAGTTATTAATAAATCCAGCCGGGACAGAAACAGCCGGAAGACCAGCTAGACTTGGACCAGAAACAAAAATATCCTCTAGATACATCTGCAAAGGATCCTGATTCTGTTCTCCGATTTTGAAAGCCACATGTGGTGATGTCGGAGTAATGATAATATCAAATTTTTCTAAGGTAGAATTAAGCTCCTGACTGATTAACATTCTAACAGATTGGGCCTTTTTATAATAGGCATCAAAATAACCAGCTGACAAAGCATAGGTTCCCAGCATAATACGACGTTTCACTTCCGGACCGAAGCCTTCACCCCGGTTCTTTAAATAGATATCATTCAAAGCCTCGCCCTTCTCAGTTTTTGACCTGTAACCATAACGGAAGCCGTCAAAACGAGCCAAGTTAGAACTGATTTCTGAGGGAGTGATAATATAATAAACTGGGATGCCATACTTGGTGTGAGGCAAGCTAACCTCTTCCACTTCCGCTCCCATTTCTTTTAATTCTGAAATGGCTTTTTCCATCAATCCTTTAACCTCGACTGACAAGCTGGCGTCAAAACATTCTTTAGGTATAGCTATCTTTAATCCTTTAATATCCTGATTAATATTTTTAAGATAATCATCAACCTCTTCCCGACTGACAGTCGAATCATAGTTATCAGCTCCAGCAATTACTTCCAATACTATTGCCGCATCCTCAACTGTTTTCGTTATCGGTCCGACGACATCAGTAGATGAAGTCATCGACATCAGTCCATGGCGAGAGACTCGACCATAGCTAGGTTTGAAACCGACCACAGAACAAAAACTGGCTGGCTGGCGGATAGAACCTCCGGTATCACTGCCAAGCGCAAAGATACAGAAATCAGCCGCTACCGAAGCAGCTGAACCACCCGAAGATCCACCCGGTACTCGACTTAAGTCCCAAGGATTCTTGGTGGTAAAAAAAGCTGAATTTTCAGTGGAAGCGCCATGAGCGAATTCATCCAGATTAGTCTTTCCCAAAAGTATGGCGCCAGCTTCTTCTAATTTAGAAATAACAGTAGCGTCATAAGGAGCAATATAATTCTCCAACATTTTAGAAGCGGCTGTAGTCTTAATACCTTTAGTCAATAAATTGTCTTTAGCTAAATATGGAATTCCAAGTAATGCTCCTTTTTCACCTTTAGCCAATCTGTCATCAGCCATCTTGGCGGCAGCTAAAGCCTTGCCTTCGCAGAGAGTAATGATCGCCTTAATATCATCATCAAGGGACTTGATGCGCTCCAAACAAGCCGTGGTCAATTCCACAGAGCTAATCTCTTTCTTGTCTAGAAGCTCACGAGCTTCTTTGATTGTCAGTTGATTCAAATTCATAGTATTTATTCTAAGACCCGAGGTACTTTAATCTGTCCATCTTTCATGCCCATAGCCTGGTCTAGAGCTATCTGGCGGCCATCTTCATCCCAAACGACCGGCTCATCAGCCCCCCAAACGTTAGAATTGTTACCTAATCTGGTAACTGCTTCCACTTGACTAGTATCGACTTCGGTTAATTGATCAATATAACTCAAAACCGCACTCAGCTGCTCGCCGTAGTGCTTTAATTCTTCGTCACTTAATCCTAACTTAGATAAAGCGGCGACGTGCTTGATTTCAGAAATATCTAAACTCATAGTTATTTAATAAGGGAAACAAACTCAGTTTCATTTAAAATTTTAACTCCCAATTTATTAGCTTTATCATATTTACTGCCAGGATCATCGCCAAAAACCACATAATCAGTTAAACGACTAACTGACTCAGAGATCTTGCCTCCTAATGCTCTAATTTTATCTTTTGCTTCATCCCTTGTCAAACCGGAAAGGGTTCCAGTCAGTACAAAGCTCTTAGCAAAAACAGCCTCATTTTTGAAACTAATCTTGGGCACAGCAATCTTCAAGCTCAAACCATTGGCTTCCATCTTGGCTAACAATCTCTCATTATGCTCATCGTGCCACCATTCATAAATCGATTCGGAAACCACTGGACCGAAATCAGCCACCTTAACCAAGTCGTCCAATGATAAGCGGCTAATGACGGCTTTCAATTCTGAGATAGCCATAGTCTTTTTCTTTTCTCCAACTAAACTGATAACCAAGCTAGCTAAAGCTCGAGCTGATTCTTCACCGATATGTAAGACCCCCAAAGAATACAAAAAACGGCCTAACTCAATTTCTTTTCTTTCAGAAATAGCCGTAATCAAATTATCCGCCGACTTTTCCGCAAAACGTTCTAGGTTTCCCAAATCACTCTTCTGTAAAGAATATAAATCAGCCGCATCCTTGATGAGACCGACAGTTAAAAGCTGTTCGATAATCTTCGGGCCTAAGCCATCGATGTCCATCGCCCCCTTACTAACAAAATGTTCTAAGCTGCGTAAAGCGACGGCATAACACTTCTTATTAGTGCAACGATAAGCGACCTCCCCTTCCACTTGGCGGACCGGACTATCACAGATTGGACAGATCTTAGGAACTGAAACTTTCTTTTCACGGCCATCGCGCAAACTAGGCAAAACTTCTACCACTTTAGGGATAACATCACCAGCTCTTTCAATCACTACTGTATCGCCGATCTTCAAACCTAAGCGCTTGATCTCATCCATATTATGCAAAGTGGCGCGAGAAATAGTAGCTCCACCGACTGAAACTGGAGTTAGAACTGCTGTTGGAGTCAGAGTGCCAGTCCTACCAACCTGCCAGATAATATCATTAATCTTGGTCGTAGCTTGTTCAGCCGCAAATTTATAAGCCATAGCATAACGCGGCGCCTTACCGACTATGCCTAATTTTTTCCATAAATCTAAATTATTGAGTTTGACCACCACGCCATCAATATTATAATCCAACTTATCTCGATGTTTCTCCCAATAATGATGGAACTCAAAAACTTCTTTCAAGTCCTTACAGATCTTATTATGTTTTACAGTTTTAAATCCTAATTCTTTACAAATACTATCAGCTTCAAAACGAGTCTGAGCTGGAGCCACTAAATCATATTCATAAAAATCCAACTTACGAGTTGAAGCTATTTTAGAGTCTAATTGTCGGATAGAACCGGCAGCAGCATTTCTAGTGTTGACTAACAACGCCTTGCCTTGCTTGGCATATTTCTTATTCAGCTCTTCTAGGACTGACTTATGCATAACCGCCTCACCTCGAACTTCAATTATTCCAGGAACGGCTTTATTTAATTTCAAAGGAATACTTTCAATCGTCTTGATATTCTGAGTCACATCTTCTCCAATCTTGCCATCACCTCGAGTCGCACCCTGGATCAATAAGCCATTTTCATATTTTAAAGTAATAGCCAGACCATCTAATTTAAGTTCACAATAATATTCAGTCTGAGGTAGACTAATACCATTAGCGGCTGCATAATTTTTATATCTCTCTTCCCAATCAACAATATCTTCTTCGGAAAAAGCATCAAACAAAGAAAGCATCGGTTTAGAATGCTCCACTTTCTTGAATTTATCTAAAGGCTTTCCTCCCACTCGCTGAGTCGGAGAATCAGCCGTAATCAGATCAGGAAAAGATTGCTCCAATTTAAAAAGTTCATGTTTCAAACTATCTAAAGCAGCTTCGCCTAGAGTAATCTTGTCCAAAACATGATAATTATAGCGATGTAAATCAATTTCTTGTTTTAATTTGGCGATTCGAGCCTGAGCTTCAATCTTATTCATAAGCAAACAAAGTTAGATTATACTGGGCGACGGATACAACGGACAAAGAAATCTTTTTCCTTACCGTTAGGAGCCTGGGTGCCATCGTTAAATGATTGCAGCCAATCATAATTGATATTATCAATATCTTCATTAGAAGTGTGATAAGCATCCGTAGCAACGAAACCTCCGACCACAGGAGAATCATTCGAGCCATGAGCACAGGCAACCGCCTCTCCCCCATTATAATTATTCTCACAATAATTACTGTTCAATACCAAGGAATAGGCTTCATCTATAGCCGGCAAATACCAGTCAGAGAAACCATTAACATCTAAACGATCGCAATACTCTGCCGCGGTATAACGTCCGCCCCCGGCTAATAATAAAATCATGTTATCACGGCCGTCAGAAGTTGAATTAGCATTAGTCTGAACTTTAGGGTCAACGCTATCCCAAGCCATTTTTACAACATCTTCCGTTAAGAAAGAATTGTCGCAACCAGAACCATCATTACTTGTACAACCGGAGGGCGCAGAAATCATTAGCGGGTTAACTGAAAATAATACCCCACCACCACACAACGAGCCAATAGCACAAGAACCACATTCCGTATTAATATCGTAACAGAGACCGGTATCTAAAGTAACCGAGGTGTTCTTATAAATTCCAACGGCCTGGATCTTGGGCAAATTATCAACGTTTAAAGTGCATTTTAAATAATAATAACCGTCGTCTAAATTAGTTTCCAAAATTCGAGAACCGCACCCAGTATACATATCAAAATTATTAACCCCTACCTCCCATTTCATTCTCTCGACTCCAGCCTCAGCCGCTAAACGTGCTTTAGATGATTGCTGATAGACATCAGTATTTTTAGTATTAAAAAAAGACAAATATCCAGCTCCGAAAGCAATAATAAAAATACCCGTCAAAATCAGAAGGGATATTAACAAGGCGCTGCCTGGCAATTTTTTAGGAATTATTTTCATATTAATCAGCATACCAACCAGAACTAACACTCGTTTGAATGTTTAGAGTTGGCAGATTAGGATTAGTCTTTGATTTAACAGTAAAATTAACAGTAACCAGAGGCTGGACGGTATCAGAGTCAGAAACTATAAAATCAATCTTATCAATATCAATCTTGTCGGAACTGACGTAAAAAGAAAAAGAATTCTGCGAAAGAGTTAGACGATTAACACCATTAGTATCCGCGGAGACGTAATAACGAATACATTCATCTAATTTATTTTGAAAATACAAAGAACCACTATCAACAATATAAGTAGACCCAGACGGAATAAGACTATCACAAATTGTTCCACCAGAAGTATTCTTCTTTGCCCCCCGAACCTCTCGAGAAAAAGCTTCCAAAAAATACTTAACCTCATCCTGCAAAGCTGTTTCCGAAAAATTCTTAACCTGGGAGCTAATTACTGATTGAAAAATCTGAGACGAAGCCAAAATAATCACAGCAAAAATAGCCACCGAAACAATGACCTCCAATAAAGTAAAGGCTGGTTTTTTAATATGTCCAATCATAAAGCATTGATTTTAACTCCACTTGATAAGTTTGTCCTTGATCGGTCCACTCCACCAAGGAAGAAACCTGCAAAGAATTAACACTAGTATATTTTGTAGTGATTAAACGGCTAAAAATACTATCCTGGTCACCCGACTTATGCCAATAAAGGTTGGTATAAGCACCTGTTGATAATTGCAATTTAGCTTCAGAAATATTACCAACAGCAACTGGCTGGAAAGTAGCCCAATCGGTTCGATAAGTGCCCTCAACAATATATCTATCCCAACTAATTGGAGTACTAGTAGAATTTTGGATAAAATTAGTGTCCCGCACATTCTTAATCAACTCCAATCCTTCAGCTGCCAGATTATAAGCCACCAAGCTGTTTTTATTCAAATTCTGAGCCCTAGTGCTATCTACTGTTAAAGATAAGATGCTAACCAATCCGATAGAAATTATAAACAACACCACGATGGTTTCCAGGAGAGAAAAAGCTAATTTATTTTTACAATTTAAATTTTTCATAAATCAGAATAGATTAAACCAAAAGGACTAACATACACATGCTTTGAAGCTTCAGTGTTCTCCTCAGTTAAAGTAATCTCAACTGGAGCTAATACACCCGGAGAACTTCTAACTATCGCTGTCCTCAATAAATCATAATAATTATAAAAAATAATAGTTATGGGACTTTCTAAATCAATGGCAGAAATAGTAACCCCAGGAGGCAAATTAATTTCCCTAGCACCTTTCACAACTAACGATTCGGAAGGGTTATCATAAACTTTATCACCATCAACATCGGCAAAAAGAGTATAACTAGTGCTGCTGGCTGTCAAATATATACCCCAACCAGAAGGAATATCAGAGCCATAACTAAGATTAGCCACACCCCTAGTCTGAGCTAATCTCAAATCACGCATCAAAGCTGAAGTCGCATTAATCAATTGTGATTGAGGCTCGCTACCATAATAATTAGCCAAAAAAATGCCAACCACCGACGCAATGATTGAGACGGCGATAATTAGCTCTATTAAAGTAAACCCGGCTTTTTTGAGACTCTTTTTCATATTCACATTATATCATAAAAGACGTAAAAAATCTTCCCCTAAAGCGATCATTTCCAAGCGCTTCTTCTCAGTATTGTCATCATAGCCAATTAAGTGAAAAAGGCCATGGACCAAAATAAAAAATAACTCCGAATCACGACTTTTTTCCAACTCCCTAGCCTGTCTTTCAATCGCCTTAATATCAATAATAATTTCATTAAGATCAGTAAAAGACAGAACATCAGTCGGCTTGTCATAACCCCGGTATAGAAAATTCAATTCCTGCATCTTTTTATCACCAATAATTGCCACAGAGACTGAAAAGTCTTTTAACTTATGAATCAGAATAAACTTTTCAATAATCCGTTTCATCTTAATAGCCGGAATTTTAGTTTTAGTAGTATTATTAATTTCAATCATATTTTTTTCTTAAGCGCTCTTCGAACATGACGAAGCAAGCGATAAATAAAATACCAAAAAGGTTTTAAGACTAAATCAAAAGTTCCAGCATAATTTATCTCTTCCCCGCCAAAACCTTCCTTGAAACGAGTCACTCCTGGCCACTTCTTTTCATCAATACCATAAAAATCATAATATTTCAGATTCATCCCTTTAGCCTTTTTGATGGCGGTCCATTGAAGCAGATATGGTGCCATTACATTTCTAAATTCATTAGAAGAAGCACCATGCATATAAATAGCAGTGGGAGCACAAAAACAAAACAAGCCAGCAGCGATTACTCGCCCTTCATATTCAGCCAATATCAACTGGATAAAATCAGGATCAAATTCGGCCATGGCTCGATAATAACCATCACTATGAGCAAAGAATCCGTCCCGCTCCGTAGTCTGATTCATTAGAGCTAAAAATTCATTAATGCGACTATTATCAATAGTAACGGTCACCCCCTTCTTCTCAGCCAGACGGATATTATACCTGGTCTTCTGGTGCATGGCAGAGAGCAACTCCTCTTCACTTTTAGTTAAGTCCAGAATAATGGTCTTAGCTGGCTGGACTGGAATTGTTTTCACTCCTTTCCCCTCCCAATCAGCGGAATTAGGTTCAAAACGGACAAAAACAGCTTGGTTATCTTTTTCCAAAATACTTAAATCATCAGCCTTAATGCGGGAACCGTACAAATAATGTTTACGAAGAAACAGGGGCTTTTCTATAAAAAAAGACTCACCAATTTTCTGACTGGGGTAATGGCTTTTATCCTGCAAACCAGCCCACAAAGATGATTGCAGAAATGACTTTTCGGATTGGAATTTAGATGATAATTCACTCATAATCTTATTATATCATATTTATAAATAAAAAAGAGGCCACCTTTTAAGCAGCCTCTTTCTATCTAAAAACTAATATTAATACCTAGCTTATTTATCAAATTTCATCACAGTCGCCTTATAAGAATTTCCATTGTCGCTAAAGGTGATATAAACCTGTCCGTTTTCAATAAATAAAGAGGAATATTGAATCTTGCCGGCAGAAAGACCAGGATTGCCAACATTTTCCCAAGTAGAACCATTATATTTCATAACCGAAACCTTACTAGAATTCGCCCCATCTCGAAAAACTACAAAAACAGAGTCATTATAAACAGCTAAAGAAGTGTAAGTCGCTTCACCAGCTGAAAACCCTGGATTGCCGACATTTTCCCAATCAGAACCGTTATATTTCATGACGGTGGCTTTTTGTCCGAGTGCTCCATCAGTATAAGAGACATAAGGAGTACCATTATAAATAAACAAAGAATTAAACGAAGCGATACCACTAGAGAATCCTGGATTTCCAACACTTTCCCACGAAGAACCATCATACTTCATAACAGTCGCTCTACCAGCATTTCCTTCATCTCTATAAGTTAAATAAAGGATGCCATTATCAATAACCAAATAAGTGTCATAAACCTCTCCAGCCGAAAACCCTGAACCACCGACACTAACCCAACTTGATCCATCATAACTCATGACAGCCGCTCTACCAGAATTTAATATATCACGATAAGCTACATAAGGAGTGCCATTATAAACAACCAAAGAATTACTCCAGGTCTCCCCGTCTGAAAATCCTGGATTGCCGACAGACTCCCAAACAGATCCATTATATTTCATAACTGTCGTTTTATAGCCTTGTGTCTGGTCATTATAAGCCACATAAGGAGTACCATTATATACAAACAAAGAGGTCTCGCGAGCATCAGCGCCAGAAAAACCAGCAGAACCAACAAGCTCCCAGTTAGAGCCGTTATATTTCATTACAGTTATACTGCCTGAATTCACAGTATCTTGATAAGATACATAAGGAGTACCATTGTAGACAAACAATGAGTTATAATTTGTTGCTCCAGCAGAAAAAGCTGGTATGCCGACAGCCTGCCAAGAACAACCAGTAGAATCATTAGCACAAGCTAAAACCACAGGACCTGGAGAACAATCCACATCCACAATTCCACCTGGGGTTAAACATTTAGGTCCAGGGGTTAGAGTTCCAGTAGTATTACCTAAACAGAAAGAAATAGAATATGAGATCCAATCAGAACTAGGAGTATAGCTTACGGTGTTCTTATCACCACAAGTACCATCAGCTGGGGTTGGAGCAGTTGGAATTACTTGCATATAAGTAGAAGTTCCTCCAGTACTAGTGGAATAGATTTTACCAGTATTCCATTCCTCTGCCGTTGGATACCTATTATTATCATTGAAGAACAACTCTAAAGCAGTCTGGACCTGCTTCATATCTCCAGCCCGCTTCGCGTCCCGAGACTTAGCCCGAGCATTAGAGAGAGCTAGAACTGAGATAGTCGCCAAGATACCGATGATGGCAATCACGACGAGGAGTTCGATGAGGGTAAAACCTGATTTAGCTTCTTGAAAAGAGGCTTGTTTCATGGATGTTGATTTTTGAATGGTTCCCAGAAGTTTTCTCAAAACGAGAAACACATAAGTTCCACTGGTTAGATTTTTAAAATATAAAGACTCTGTTTATAATATTATTATATCATATTAACAATAACAAAAAAGTCCCCTGAAAAACAAGGGACTTTTTAAATAGCTTAAGCTAAAAAACTATTATGGAGCTGGGGTATACAAAGTAGCGTTAGTAGCAGTGTGTAAAACTCTGCCAGGAATAGCGCCGACATTACCTTCTAAACAATATTGCAAAGTGTAACTAGCACCACCGGAAGAACCAATGGAGTAAGTATAGTTAGTACCACCGCAACCAGTAACGCCAGAGACGTTAGGAGTTGGTGAAGTTGGAATAACTTGCATGTAAGTAGATGTACCAGTAGTAGAAGTACTAGTGATAGAACCAGGAACGCTTAAAGTATCTGGGTATAACTGTTTGTCATTGAAATATAATTCCAATGCAGTTTGAATCTGCTTAACATCAGCGACACGTTTAGCATCACGACTCTTAGCACGAGCGTTGTTCAAGGCTAAAACTGATAGAGTAGCCAATAAACCAATGATGGCGATAACCACCAATAACTCGATTAAGGTAAAAGCTTGTTTTTTGTTTTTCATAATTCACCTCCAATTATTACCCTTCGGTCATTAATTTAATCCTAGGAATTAACCCAACGACCAAAAGAAGTATTAATTATTATTAAATAATTTTTATATCTTTTTTTATTATAACACTTTTAAAAACTAGTAGCAACATTATACATTGGCAAAATGATGGCGGCCACCATAATACCAACACCAACAGCCAAAATCATCATAATCAACGGTTCAATAATAACCCCTAAATTACTTAACTTCGCCGCCAATTCCCGACTATAAAAAACACTAATCTTCTCTAAAACCGTATCTAAATTACCGGTTTTTTCACCAATAGCCATCATTTGCGGGATCATTTTAGGCATTTCTCGGCTAGTCATAAAGACCGAAGAAACTGAACTTCCCTCATTAACGCGCTCAATCGTATCAGTTATCAACTTTTGATAAACTCGATTACGAACGATATCGCCACTGATTTCTAAACTCTTAGTCAGACTCACACCACCTTTCAACAGGGTGCTAAAAGCGCGACAGAAACGAATCAGGTAGACTAAACGGAAAAGCTTACCGACCACCGGAATATGTAACTTAAGATAGTCTACTCTCATACGACCAAAATCAGATTTAACAAACAATCTCAAGGCGACAAAAAAAGCGATAATAAATATAATAATTCCAATAATGTATTTGTTCATGAAATCAACTGCCCAAATAACCACTCTAGTGGCCCAAGGTAACTCAGCGCCAGTCTCTTGTAAAATGGCTGTTAGTTGAGGCATCACGAAAAGCATCATAATAGCACCAACACCAACTAAGCCAACCAACACGATAGCAGGATAGATCATGGCCCCTTTAAATTTACTGGTCAGGTCATAATCTTTTTCCATTTCATCTGCTAAGTAATTCAAAACCTCATCTAATTTACCGGAAGTTTCACCGGCATGGATAACATTGATAAAAAAGGCTGAGAAAATTTTACCCCCCTTCCGATGTAAAGCATCGGATAAGAGAGCGCCACCATCAACTTCATAAGTAACCTCAGCTAAAACCGTTTTTAATTTTAAATTTTCAGTTTGATCTTGAACAGTAGCCAAAGCTTCAACTACACCAACATTAGAAGATATTAATAAAGAAAACTGACGGGAAAACACCACTAAATCTCGAGTCTTAGCTCTTTGCAACCATAACCAAAAACGGTTAAGGATATTATTGGTGGTATCAATCATCCAAATAACTTCCAAACCTAAAGAATCCACTCGACCTTGAGCGGCGTCTTCATTGTAAGAAATTACTTGGCCGTAAACTTTTTTTCCAGCGGCGTTTACAGCTTTATAACGATAAATTGGCATAAATTATAAATTTTCAATTTCTACCACTCTGAGCACCTCATCAATACTAGTTGAACCAGCTAGCACCTTGAAAATACCATCCTGCTTCAGAGAGACAAATAATTGACTATGTCTTAAAGCGTCATTATTTAATTTATTACGACTATTGATAATTAAATCTTTCAATTCATCATTAATAACCACAGCCTCAGCAATAGCTAAACGCTCTAAATAACCAGTATTAGAACAACGAACACAGCCGACTGGACCATAGAATTTAAAAGTTTTCAAATCTTCAAAAGTTTTGATATCCAAATTTTCACCTTGAACAAGGTCAAGCGGTAACTGAGACATAACTGAAACCATTTCTGATAAAACCTTTTCTGGTAGGGTGGTCTCTTTTTTACAATATGGGCAAAGCTTTCTAACTAAACGCTGAGCAATAACCAAGCGCAAAGTAGAGGCCAGAAGAAAAGGCTCAATTTTCATATCAAGTAAACGAAAGACTGAACCTAAAGCATCGTTGGTATGAAGAGTTGATAATACTAAGTGACCAGTTAAACCAGCATGGACCGCTAATTCTGAAGTTTCTTCATCACGAATTTCACCAACCATGATAATATTAGGATCTTGACGCAAGAAAGAACGAAGACCAGTAGCAAAATCAAAGCCTAATTCCGGTCTAATTTGTGATTGGTTAACACCTTTAATCTGATACTCAATTGGATCTTCTAGGGTTGAGATGTTAACGCTCTCTTTATTTAAAATAGTAATAATCGAATACAAAGTTGAGGTCTTTCCTGATCCAGTCGGACCAGTTAAAAGAATAATACCGCTAGTTTTTTTGATATTTTCCTTAAGCATATTATAAACATGCTTATTAAAACATAGCTCCTCTAAATTAGACAAGCCCTTAGCTTGATCCAAGATTCTCAATTCTATTTTTTCCGAAGCTCCCAGAGGTAAAGTAGAAATACGGAAATCGATTTCACGCGCATCAATAATTAAACGGATATGGCCGTCCTGAGGAATACGAGTTTCATCCAATTTTAATTTAGCTAAAACCTTGATTCTGGCGACCACTGAGTTGTGAATAGACTTCGGCAAAATTAAAGAATTGTGCAAGATGCCATCAATACGATAACGAACCCGACTTTCATTCATAAAAGGTTCAATGTGAATATCTGAAGCCCGGCTTTCAACAGCATGACGAATAATTACCGAAACGATTCTGGCTACCGGAGCTGAATTAACATCCTCTTCTTTCAAGACCTCAGACTTATCTTCAATAGCAATTAAATCTTCATTTTTTTCCTTGGCCTTAACTTCCAAGGCGGTTGAAACTTCTTCTTCCAATTTATCATACTTATGAAAAACCTCACGGAAACTTTTATCAGAAATTAAATAATATTCTACTCGCAAATTTTTACCCTTAGCCAAGAAGCTAACCGCCTCCATGGCTTTTAGGTCGTAATGCACCAAACCGATCTTAACCACAGTAGTGTCTATAAAAAAACAAACCACCGAATAATTGCGGGCAATATCCCGGCTTAAAAAATTCAAAGCATCGTCCTTGATAGTTTCCGATTGAAGATTCTTATATAATAAATGATGAAGTTCAGACTTTACTTCTACTAATTTTTCTGGATCAACAATCTTATTTTTAAGCAAAAAAGGCTCTAAAACAATCTCTTGCTTATCTAGAGCGGTCTTTATTTCCACGGCCTTAGCCGGAGTAATAATAGTTTTATTTTCTAATAAGGCCAGAAGCTCTTCTGGTTTATACATAATTTTTTTTAATTTTAAAAGGCTTTAAAAGGATTGCTATTTCCGACATTAAAGGTTGGTATCGGTTCTGAAGTACTAGCAGTAGTGCCATCTGTCGGAGTAGTAGTACTTAGATTTAAACCGGACAAGTCAACTTCAGTCAATTGCATTTTTTTAAACTTAGGACTATTAAGGATAGCTAGATTTAGAGGGTCAGCCGCTAAATCATTTCCCTTTTTGATATCGTCAAGAACAGACTCATTTGATCGACTCAAATTATTTACGGAGTTTAAGTATTCAAAAATATTTTGTCGATAAACAATCAAAATTGCGCCAAAAATAATAATGGAACAAACAAAGATATAAGCGAGTAATTTAAAAACTTTTTTCATATAAAAAATTATTTTTTCAGATAATAAGTAGTCATCTCTAAATTAGCAATACTAGTCTTAGGATCAAAAGACAATGATTTAACATCAATTATGCGTAAGCTATTTTCCATTGTTTTAATCCAAGCTTTTAAAGCAGGATAATTAGCCTTACCTAAGGTTATTTTAATAACAAAAGCTCCGACACCGTTAGGTAATCTTAAGTCTAAAGCTGGACTACTAGTAGCTACGACGGCCCCAGAAGCTCTAGAACCACCAACAGCCGGAGTAGTAGACGTAGCCTCTCCGTACTTAACAATATTCAAAGAATTAGCCGTTAAACCCTTAGCTGAGGCTAAATAAATTATCTCAGTAAAGAGGTCTTCTTTCAGATATTCTTTTGGGATTAAATTTTTTACTTTCTCAATATCAGTTGAGCTAACATTCTTGTAAGCTTCTATTAGAGCCTGATAATCGCTTAACTCTCGATATTTAGGGGCTAATTGATTCTTTTCATAAAAAGTAGCATTAATACTAGCTACAATCTTCTGATATTTAGGAAGGATCAAGAGGAAATAAGAAGCAATTAAAATCGCCAAAACTACAACAATCACTAAAATTCCAAAATAATTATTTAAAATTTTATTAATTAAGTTATCGCGATGTTTCTGTTTTGGACTTTTTTCCTTAACCGGAAAATGACGGACATTCTTTAGTCCTGGCTTCAAGTCGCTTTTCAAATCACTCTTTAAAGACATTTCCATATTATAATAAATAATTATATTTTAACTTTACTCGGTAAAGATACCAGGCTTAACTGTCAGCCCTAAATCGAACAAAACTCCCAAGGATTGATCACCGCCATTTACCTTTTCATTACTAATTTTAGCATTAGCGGTGTGGTTATCGGAGATAACTGTTTTAAGTTGGAAACTAATAGCTCTAAAATCCTTAACCCAAGAGTGTAGTAGGTAGGTACCGGAAGTATCTCCAGTCAAACCAGAATAATAAACATCAGCTAAAGTATTCCTTTCTAAATAAGAGAATAAGTTAGTCCAATAAATATGATTATTAAAAATCGGACCAGCATTATTAAGATTATTCTTGAATTCAGTTGCATCACTAGCCTCCTTTTTTACGGCTGAAATCTCTTGGTCTAAACGAGCAACCTCCTCTTCCAAGGCTATGGCCTTTTTACGAATTTCTTGGCCCTCCCAAGAATAAAGAAAAAAATAAATTTCAAAAACCAAAAATAAAGATAAAATAACAAACGCTCCCAGGGTATAAAGATTCTTTTTCTTATCAAAAATAACTGGAATTTCATCCTTGATCAAATCGATATCTAAAATATCTGGATTCTCTACTCCAACACCATCAGTTCCATCGCTCATTGGCTTAGAACGGATATCTTTAATATTTTTCTTAGCAACAATACTAATCCCAGCTTTTTTCTTCTTTAAGAAACGAGCACTGGAATGAAGTAAATTTGATGGGTTTAAATCAGACAAAGAAATTGGTTTTTTATACCAAGGTCTCTTATCTTCAGTTGGCTGGCTATTCAAATTAGAAGGCATAATATAAAAAATTAATAATTACTCGATACTGCGCATTGCCAAACCGATAGCAATTGAAAGTCTTGGTCCAACCTCGGACAAAACTGGTTGTAATTCCTTAGGATAAGAAGTTCTAAACCAAGGATTTCCAATGATAACCTGAATATTTAAAGTATTTTCTAAATAATTTGATAAGTTGATTAACATTGAACCACCCCCCGAAAGAATGATTTTTTCCACTTTTTCATTATTGCTATTTTCAAAAAGTTCAATCATGTATTTGATCTCATTGATAATCGGATTAACAGCAGACATAATAATTTGAGGAACAGCAACCTGATTTTCACCTAAAGCCGCAACTCCCAAATCAAATTTCAACTGACTAGCTTTTTCCATACTAATTCCTAATTTCTGACTAATAGCCTCAGTGATAGTGTTACCAGAAACATTAATACTGCGATTAAGATAAGGGATGCTTTCTTTAACCACACAGATGTCAGTACTGTTGGCGCCTAGGTCAACGATCATAACTGTTGACTTGTCATTGCCTAGCAAAGATCTGATCAACGAGAATGTTTCAGTTTCTAAACTAACTAGATTGATTTTAGCTTCACTAAAAATACTAATATATTTTTTGATCAACTTCTTAGGACTACCGGTCAAGAAAATTTTAGTATTACTACTAGGATTATTAGGATCAGCGTTCTCTTGTGGAATCACCTTCCAATCTAAAACCATTTCTTCTAGTGGCAAAGGGATAACCTTCTTAGCTTCCTCATTAACATGTTCGGCAATATTCTTCTTATTAACATTATAAAGATTAATAACGGAAGAAAAAACTGAAAAGCTTGGTAAAGAAACGCTAGCACTAGCTGTCGCAATACCAATATCTTTCTTAACCTTATTGATCAGCTTAGCGACATATTCAATATCATCAGTACTAGTTAACTTATTAGGGCCACCGAGATCCTCACTAAAACCATAATTATTGAGCACAATTTTTTTACCCTTTTTAGCCAACTCCACCATTTTCAAAGAAGAGTCGCCGATATCGATTCCGAGATAAGTATTCTCAGATGAAGAAAATAGACCCATATAATTTAATATTGAAAATTTATTATTTAAATATAAAAATCGCGCTTATCCTAGAGTTTTTTTAAAAATGGATTGTTTTATTTATAATTATATTATATAATATCAAAGTAAATATCACAATACTTTTTGTATTAAAATTATAACATAAAATTAAAAATAAACCAAATGAATTTTTTTGCCAAATACAAAAAAATCTTTCTAATTATCGGATTTTTAGCCGTAGTAGTTATCTTAGGTTATTTAATCTATAGTTTCTTCTTCAAACAATCTATCACCATCTTACCTCCAACCACTGAAATCCCAACCACACCAGGAGAATTGCCAACATCTGGCACCGGCGGACAACAAGTTAGCACCAGTACCGGACCAGATGGCATTCCAACTTCTCCAGGAGTAGCTCAGCCTCAAACCCCAAGTACCACGGTCAGTCCTACTGCCCAAGGCGGAGTAACCAAAGTAACATCTTTAAATAGCGGCCCAAGCATGGACCCGATTTTAAGCAGCAACGGAAAAGACGTCCAATATTACAATAAAACTGATGGTAAATTCTATAAGATCGATGAAAATGGTGAGGCCGTCCCCATGACTGATAAAGTCTTCCATAACGTTGATAATGTTACTTGGGCTCCAAATACCAGCAAGGCTGTTTTAGAATACCCAGATGGTTCTAATATCGTTTACGACTTTAACACTAACCGCCAAGTGACTCTACCGAAACATTGGGAAGACTTTAACTTCTCCAATGACAGCAATCAAATTGTATCCAAGAGTATCGGTGTTGACCCTGACAATCGCTGGCTATTAGTTTCCAGTAGTGATGGATCTAAAGCTCGGGCTCTGGAATTCATCGGCGAGAACGCTGATAAGGTTGTCTCTTCTTGGTCTCCTAACAACCAGACTGTAGCCATGTATACCAAGGGCGTTGACTTTAACCGCCAAGAATTATTCTTCGTTGGTTTAAACGGTGAAAATTTTAAATCTACCATAGTTGAAGGTCGAGGTGTTCAATCTACATGGTCTGACAAAGGTGACAGATTATTATATAGTGCTTACAACAATAACTCTGACCTCAAACCAAAACTCTGGATAGTTAATGCTCAAGGCGATACCATCGGAACCGGCAGAACTGATTTAGAAATCAATACTTGGGCCAGCAAATGTACTTTTGCTAGCAACACTGAATTATACTGCGCTGTTCCTGACACTTTAGAACGTGGATCTGGAATGTTTCCAGAGATGGCCGACAAGACCCAAGACAGCCTTTATCGCATAAACCTGACAACCGGAACCAAGCAGTTAATCGCCGTCCCTAATGGAAAATATAATATTTCTAGCTTAACAATCTCCAGCGACCAAAAGAATCTATTCTTTACCGACAAGACTACTGAAGAGATATATAAAGTTGATTTGAAATAAGAAAAACCTCTCGAAAGCACTGATTTATGACAATTAGTGCTTTTTTGTTTCTTGACAATCGACCTGTTATCCGCTAAGCTTGAGGTCAGTAAGTTTTCTTAAAGTATGCTTTTTCTCGGGTAACCAAGAAATGCGG
>JBAXIF010000005.1:0-24880 GCA_037138515.1 Candidatus Falkowiibacteriota bacterium | reverse complement strand
TACTGGAGTAACCTCCACCTACATGCAAGTAATCCCAAATGCTCCAACTCCAGCTGATGGTCTTTGTACTGATGCTAAGAATACTGTTGGTTATACCCCCTCAGAAGATGGTACTTCTTATTCCATTTCTTTCTGTTTAGGTAATACCACTGGAACATTAACCCCTGGTCCGAAATGTCTGACTCCGGGAGGGATTATTGATGTTGATTGCTCGGTAAATGTATTACCTAGCGGTTTTACTACCTTAATGAGCTTTAATGGTGCTAATGGCCATTATCCTCGTGGTAACTTGACTCTTTCTGGTAGTACTTTTTATGGAGTGGTTAATAATAATGGTGGTCTGGGGGTTATTTTCAGTATCAATGCTGACGGTAGTAATTATCAAGAATTATTTTATTCAGATTGGAATAGTGGCGCTAGTTTTAGGGGCAGTCTGATTCTTTCCGGTAATACGCTTTATGGAATGGCTACAGACGGCGGCAGCTATGGTCCAGGGGTTATTTTCAGTATCAATACTGATGGTAGTAATTATCAAAAGATTTTAGATTTTGATAATACTAATGGTGCTTATCCTTGGGGTGACCTAACTCTTTCTGGTAATACACTTTATGGAATGACTCGAGAGGGTGGTAGTTATAATAGTGGGGTTATTTTTAGTATTAATACAGATGGTAGTAATTATCAGAAGTTGTTTGATTTTGATAATACTAATGGTGGTTATCCTGAGGGCAGTCTAACTCTTTCTGGTAATACTCTTTATGGAATGACTCAACAGGGTGGTAGTTATAATCAAGGGGTTATTTTCAGTATCAATACTGATGGTAGTAATTACCAAAGGTTATTTGATTTTGATAATAATTTATATGTTATTAATGGTTATATTCCTGCTAGTGGTCTAACTCTTTCTGGTAGTACGCTTTACGGGATGACTCAGGCCGGTGGTGTTTATAATAGTGGGGTTATTTTTAGTATTAATACTGATGGTAGTAATTATCAGAAGTTGTTTGATTTTGATAATGCTAATAGTGTTAGCTCTAACCCTCGTGGCAGTTTAACTCTTTTTGGTAGTGTGATTTATGGAATGACTATGGCTAGTGGTAGTTATGGTAGTGGGGTTATTTTCAGTATCAATGCTGACGGTAGTAATTATCAGAAGTTGTTTGATTTTGATAATACTAATGGTGCCTATCCTTATGGTAGTTTAACTCTTTATGGTAATGCTCTTTATGGAATGACTAGCGAAGGTGGTAGTAATAATATGGGGGTCATTTTTATCTGGAATCCATAGCGTTGGTTAAATATTTAAGTATTTTTTAAAGGAAGTTTAGTAATAGTCTTCCTTTTTTGCTTAAAATTATTTTAACTAAATTCAATATCCTTCACAGATTATAGGTAGCTCTATTTAGGGCTATTTTTTAATAAGGATTTTATAGTTTGGGCCTGTCGTGTTATAATAGATATTATTAATTTATGACTCTGTGAAATTAAAAGATAAAGCCTTTACTTTAATTGAAATATTGTTAGTCGTAGCGGCAATAGCTGTTTTGGCCGGTATTGTTATTTTAGCTATCAACCCCACCCATCAGTTAGCCAAAGCTAGAAATTCTCAACGTTACGTTGATGTTGATACTATTCAGAGCGCTCTTTATCAGAATAGTATTGATTCTAGTTTATCACCAGTTAGTGTTAGTTCTACTGCTTTAGAAATTTGCCGGACTGGTGCTAGTAGTTGTGCTGGTTTGGCCGACTTATCGTTACTTACTAATAATAGTAAATATTTAATCAGCCTGCCGATCGATCCTCATTCAACCTCTACAAATGGAACTGGTTATATGGTCTGCAAAAATTTAAATGGACGCACAACAGTTTATTCTCCTTTAGCCGAATTGGGAACTGCTATTCAAAATGGTCCAACTTGTGAAAATATTGCCTTGTCATTCTCCTGTGGTGGCACGTTAATTGATTCTCGAGATGGGGAATCATATCCTACGGTCCAGATTGGCACTCAGTGCTGGACAGCAAAAAATGCAGCCTATCTTCCAAGCGTGTCGCCTAGTGCCACTGGCGGAACTTCAACTCCTTATTATTATGTTTATGGCTATCAGGGGGCGGATACGGCGGCTGCAAAATTGCATGCTAATTATGGTAGTTATGGTGTTTTGTATAATTTTTTAGCATCCTTAACAGCCTGTCCTCCCGGTTGGCATTTGTCTAGTGATGCCGAGTGGACAGTCTTGACTAACTTTACTGGTGGGGCACTATCAGCTGGCGGGACTTTGAAGTCTTCACCCACTGATATAATTCCGTGGGATGGTTCTAATAATTTTAATTTTAAAATTTTACCGACCGGACGTCGTCATATAGTCGGTTCTTTCTTTAGCCAGGGAGTTAATGGTTATTTCTGGACTTCTTTAAGTAGTCCTTCGGGGGCTTGGGCTAGAGGCTTTACTACTGGTTCATCATCTTTTACCAGATCGGTTAATGCCGCTGATTACGGTTATCCAGCTCGCTGTCTCCAGAATTAAATAAAATAAAATTATTATATGACCTGGTCTAAACAAGTAAAAAATCTTGCAAATATATTAATTAGGGATAATTTTCCTGAATTATCAAAAGAAAGAATAATAGTATTGTCTTCTAGTCTCGGTCCTTTTTGGGGTGTGTCTTGGTGGCCATTGCCTTTTTTCAGGTTGATTATGGTTAGTCATAAAAGTAAAGATGTTACTCAAGATGCTTTGATTGGTCTGTTGGCCCATGAGCTCTGCCATCATGTTATATATAAAAATGATGGCTGGGTAAAATACATTGTTAGGACCCCATTGATTTATACAATGTTTAGAAAAAGGATTAGAGCCGAAGAATGTCGAGTTGACCGGATGGTCATGGATAGAGGCTTCGGTAAACATTTATATCTTTTAACTAAAATTATTGATAATGATCCAAGTCATTCCAATGTTAAAAAATATTATTATACACCGACTGAGATAGAGGATTATTGTCTTAAAAATAGTGTTAAATTTTAAATTATTATATAAAAAAATAACCCCGAGAGGGGTTATTTTTTATGTATCTATTTTTAGTCGTTAATTACAAGCTAACTTTAACACCTTGGCTCATAGTAGCATTAATACTAACATTCTTAAGGTAAACACCTTTAGATGAACCTGGTTTAGCTTTTCTGATAGTTGCGATGAAAACGTTGAAGTTCTCAGCTAGCTTAGCAGAATCAAAACTAACTTTGCCGATTACAGCATGGATGTTAGCAGTATCATCATTCTTGAAGCTGATTTTACCTTTCTTTAACTCTTCGATGGCCTTAGCTGGGTTCTGAGTAACAGTATCATTCTTAGGTGATGGCATCAAGCCACGAGTACCTAAGATCTTAGCGATCAAAGCTAAGCTCTTCATCATTTCTGGTTCAGCAACAGCAACCTGAAAGTCAGTCTTTTCAGTCTTCTTGATTTCAGCAATCAAATCTTCACCACCAACGAAATCAGCACCGGCATCTTTAGCCGCCTTTTCATTAGCAGGAGAAACGAAAGCAGCTACCTTAACTGTTTTACCAGTACCATTAGGTAAAGAGACTGCACCACGGACCTGTTGATCACCTTTTTTAGGATCAATACCTAAACGTAAGTGGACTTCGAAAGAAGCATCGAATTTAGCCTTATTGATTTTCTTAACCAATTCAATAGCTTCGCTGATGCTGTATGATTTAGTATTATCAAAAAGAGGTTCAGATTTTTTTACAACCTTTTTAACTTCTTCTTTTTTTTCTACTTTCTTATCTACTTTTTTCACTTCTTTTTCTTTTGACATAATTTTTGTTCGTGGTTCTATCCAGTTGTCCTGATAAAAGGGAACTGTCCCACAAATTAATTAATAATTATTATTATTTGATTTCAACACCCATCTGACGAGCTGTTCCAGCAATGATCTTCATAGCGGCTTCAACGTCATTAGCGTTTAAATCGGACATTTTAACTTGAGCGATTTCTCTTAACTGGTCGTTAGTAATAGAACCAACCTTATCAGTTAAAGGTTTTGCTGATCCTTTAGCGATTTTAGCAGCCTTCTTGATTAATTCTGAAGCCGGAGCAGTCTTAGTGATAAAACTATAAGTTCTATCTTCGAAAACAGTGATTTCCACTGGAACGATATCACCCATTCTATCTTTAGTCGCTTCATTGAAACGTTGGCAGAATTCCTGGATGTTTAGGCCGTGTTGACCTAAAGCTGGACCGACTGGAGGAGCTGGATTAGCTTGGCCACCAACGATCTGTAATTTGATTAAAGCTTTTATTTTCTTAGCCATATTAATTTAAATGATATTTTCGTAGAAGCGCCGTTTTAAAAGCGGACGAAAATATTTATATATTATACTATTATACTTTTTTAATTTGTAAGAAATCTAATTCTACTGGAGTTTCGCGACCAAACATGGAAACATTAACTTTGATTTTGCCTTTAGCTTCATCAATGTTAACAATTTTTCCTTCCATTAACTTGAATGGTCCTTCAGTAATCTGAACCAAGTCTCCAACATTAACATCAATTTTGAATTTAGAGTCTTCTTGGCCCATTCTCTTCATTAAACCTTTGATTTCTTCATCGCCAACCGGAGTTGGAGTTGAACCGACACCGATAAATCCAGTAACGTTAGGAGTGTTTCTCACTACGTACCAAGACTCGTCAGTTACGATCATTTCTACTAGCACATAACCTGGGAAAACTTTTTCCTCCACGACTTTGCGCTTACCGTTCTTAATTTTAGTCTTTTTTTCAGTTGGAACTAAAACGTTAAAGATTTTGTCACCCATATCTAAGGTATCAACTCTTTGTTTTAGATTCCGAACCACGTTTTCTTCATACCCAGAATAGGTGTGAAGCACGTACCAGCGTCGCCCCTGGTTTAAAATTTGTTTAGCCATAATGATTTTTTGTTTTTTAGGGCCGTTTTTAGGCCTAAAATTTTATGAACTATTTAGTGATAACTAAGTTTAAGCCCCAGTTAAAGAAATAATCGAGAGCACCGAGGAAAATAGCGGTAGCCAAAGAAATACCCACAACCATTAAAGTGTAGTTATAAGTTTCTTTTTTAGTGGGCCAAGTAACTTTTTTCATTTCCGCCACTGAGTCCTTGATGTAGTTGGAAAGTTTATTCATATTCCTATTTTAGTAATTAAAAATAGCCTTTTACGGCTATTATTTTTATACTTTTATATAATACCCGATATAAAAAGGCTTGTCAAGGAAGTTTTGCCCCGAATTTATTTGCTTTTTACAAATAAAAAAGATAAAATAAAAGGGAATAATAATTACAAATTATACTTATGGTTAGCCCTAACTTAATCAAAAAAAATCAGGTTTCTTTAACTTTGACGCCAAATACTAAAAAGCTGTTCCAGTTTATGTATGGCAAGAAGCAAAAATCAGAGTCTAGCGGTAATGACGATGAGATTCCAAAAATCCACGTTTCTCATATCGTTTCCCAATTATCTTTCTTATATGAAAAGATCAGAAATGCCGTTGACTACGATGATGATCATTTGCTCAGAAAAAATGCTATCAAAAGAATCTTGAAGCGCCACATCTTTATTGAGGGTGTAGTTATGGAGTATGACAGCAATGAAATATCCATGAAGCTTTTGACTGAATTGATACAGGCTGGTTATTTGCCGAATGATAAAATCAAGGAAGTTAAGATTAAAGAGGTAGCCGAACTTTTAGAAAAATATATTGCTCTCCGGAATCGCTATAAAAAAATTCATCCAACTCATTTAGATATGAAGGAGAAGGAGAGTAAGGAGCGAGCTCGAATCCTGGATTGGATTATAACCTTAGCTGCTACTGAAATTGAGGACAACCTTGGTCGAGACGAGGTTAAGTTATTGGTTATGAATAATATGTTTGAGATCCTTTCTAGGGTTATCAAACTACCATCTGATTTGCCTTATCAGAAAGATTTGGATATCCAAATATATTTAAGTATTGTCCGTCATTTTTTGAAGTTAGATGAAGAAATGCAGAGCTTTGTTGCTTTCAAGTATTACAATAACTGGGAAGAGGCCACTGAAGATGATATTAATGATATTGCTGGCAATCTAAATGATATTAGTTTGTTGGTGGAAAAACAATTAAATCATCCATTAGTTAAGCAGATAGACAAAATTGTCCGTCGCTATTCTTTGTTTTATTCACTTTTAACTGAAATTATTGCTGATGATCCTAGTAGGGTCTATGAAAATGCAACTGGCAACACCAAGGCTTTTTTGAATTTAGTTAAAGAGCGATGTGAAAAGAAATATGCCAAAGTTAAATCCCAATTATGGCGATCCGGCTTGCGCAGTATTATTTATATTTTTTTAACAAAATCAATTTTTGTTTTGTTGTTGGAAATTCCAGCTATCAAGTTTTTCGGAGAAGTAATTAATCCAGTCTCATTAGCTATTAATGTTACCTTTCCGGCCGTCTTATTGTTTATCATTATCATGTTCACCAAGACGCCGAATAAGAGAAATACTGAAAAGATTATTGAAGGTATTAAGGAGATTACTTTTGTGGAAAATCAGAAGTTCCAGCCGATTTATCTACGTAAAACCACTAGACGTAATTATTTCATGAACACTTTATTTAATCTTATTTATGCTACGGCCTTCACTATTTCTGTTTTCCTTTTGATAAGATTGTTAAATGTTATCAACTTCAATTGGGTTAGTATTACCATCTTCCTATTCTTCTTGGCTTTTGTTAGTTTCTTTAGTTTCCGTATTAAACGTGATGTTAAACAGTATATTATTATTGAAGAGAAGGAGACTATTATCGGATTCCTTTTTGACTTTTTCTATATGCCAATTGTGGCTGTGGGAAAATTCTTATCTAATAATATTTCCCGTATTAATGTTTTCATCTTCATTTTAGACTTCATCATCGAAGCTCCTTTCAAGGTTATCGTTGGGGTTATTGAAGATTGGACTAAGTACTTAAAAGAGAAGAAAGAAGATTTAGCTTAACTTTATGCCTTTATACATTGTCGCTACGCCAATTGGAAATTTGGAAGATATTACTTTGCGTGCTTTGCGGATACTCAAAGAATCCGATTTAATTCTCAGTGAAGATACTCGAGTCGCCTCAAAAATATTGCAGCACTATGAAATCAAAGTGCCACTTTTGTCATATCATCATCATTCCGGCATGACCAAGATTAATCATATTATTGAGCTGCTGAAAGACGATAAAAAGATTGCCATGGTGAGTGATGCTGGTACTCCTGGCATCTCTGATCCGGGCGGGGAATTAGTCTATCAAGTTTTGGAAGCTATTCCAGATATCCAGATAGAGGCTATTCCTGGAGCTTGTGCGGCAATAGCCGCCTTATCAATCTCCGGCATGCCCACTGACAAATTCCTGTTTCTTGGATTTCCACCGCACAAGAAAGGACGACAGACTTTCTTAAGCAAAATAAAGGCTAGTGAATACCCGATTGTCGTTTATGAATCAAAGCATCGGATCATTAAATTTTTAGAAGAGTTGAAAGTCGTTATCAACCCCGATTCTGAAATTATGGTCGGTCGCGAACTGACCAAAATGCATGAAACCGCTTATCGCGGAAACATCGATCAGATGATCGAAGAAATTAAATCCGACCCGAATGCCCAAAGAGGAGAGTTTGTGGTCATTATCAAAAATAAAAAATAATTAATTATATGTCTGAAAATAAGAATTTTTATATCACTACTACCTTGCCATATCTTAATGCTGAACCGCACATTGGTTTTGCGGCTGAAATTATCCGAGCTGACGTTATCGCTCGTTTTAAACGCTTAACTGGGCATGAAGTTTTCTTTAACACTGGCACTGATGAACATGGACTCAAAATTTTCCGTAAAGCCCAAGAAGTTAATATGGATACTCAGGCTTATTGCGATAGCTTGGCTGTTAAATTCAGTGAATTGAAAGATACTCTGAATCTTAGTTTCAACAACTTTATCCGAACTACCGATGAACATCACTTGGCTGCGGCACAAGAATTTTGGAACCGTTGTTTGGCTAAAGGTGATATTTATAAAAAGAATTATCAAGTTAAATATTGTGTTGGCTGTGAACTAGAGAAGACTGAATCAGAATTAGTTAACGGTTGTTGTGAATTTCATCCTAATAATGATTTAGAAATAATTGAAGAAGAGAATTATTTCTTCCGTTTTTCTAACTATCAAAAACCACTTTTAGATTTATATAGCAATAACCCTAACATCGTCGTACCACATCACCGTTTTACCGAAATCAAGAATTTCGTGGAAGGTGGTTTACAAGATTTTTCCATCTCCCGTCTTCGCACTAAGATGCCTTGGGGGGTTGATGTGCCAAACGATCCTGATCAAGTCATGTATGTCTGGTTTGATGCTTTGATTAACTATATCTCTTGTTTGGGTTGGCCTAATGATGAGGCTAAATTCAAAGCTTTCTGGCCTGGAACTCAGGTTTGCGGCAAGGACAATTTAAGACAACAGACCGCTATGTGGCAGGCTATGCTTTTGTCGGCCGGTTTACCGAATTCTGAGCAGGTCTTAATCTTTGGATTTATTACCAATAACGGACAGAAGATGAGTAAGTCTCTGGGTAATGTGGTTAATCCTTTTACTTTGGTAGAGAAGTTTGGTATCGATGCTGTCCGCTATTATTTCTTGCGCGAGATCCAAGCTTTTGAGGATAGTGATTTCTCAGAAGAGAATTTGAGCAAATTATATAATTCCGATCTAGCTAATGGCTTAGGCAACTTGGCAGCCAGAACTGCTACCTTATTAGAGAAGAATGCAATTGAATTAGACTTGGAATTGAATAGTGATGAAGATTTAGCTAAAGCTTTCACTGACAAGATGAGTGAATATGCTTTTAACGAAGCTTTGAAGACTCTCTGGGATAAGATTAAAGAGAGTGATGAATTCTTGAGTCAGACCACTCCTTGGAAATTAACTGACAGGGAAGAGATTAAAACTATTTTGAAGCCAGTCGCTCAGAACATCTTAAACATCTCATATTGGTTGGAACCTTTTATGCCTGAGACGGCTCGTAAAATCAAAGAACAATTTAGTGTTAAACAAATAATAAAAGGCGAGTCGCTTTTTCCAAGATTAAGCTAAACAAGATTATGAATAAAAAAATAAAAACCGGTTTCACTTTAATAGAGTTAGTGGTCGTTGTTGCTATTATTGGTATTATTATGACCGTGTCTTTTATTTCTTTTAATAATGCTCGCCAGAAATCCCGAGATTCCAAACGTCTTAGCGATATTACTCAGATTCAAAATTCTCTTAGTCTTTATTTTCGTGATGAAGGTAAATATCCAGAATCTTTAAACTTTGGGCAAGCTTTAGTGGGGTCAAGATCATCAACTACGTATATACAGATTATTCCATCTGCTCCAACTCCAGCTGATGGAACTTGTGATGATAATCAAAACACCATAACTTATACCCCTAATTCCAATAGAAGTTCTTATTCTCTCTCTTTTTGTCTAGGAAATACTGCCGGATCTTTAAACGCTGGGCCTAAATGTTCAACCCCAGTTGGAATTATTGATGGCGTTTGTGTCGTTGAGAGTCAACCAGCTCCAACTGTCACTTTAGGGGTATCTCCAAGCTCTATTGCTGAGGCAGCTGGCACTGCCACCTTAACTGCCACTCTATCATCTACTACTACTAGCGATGTTACTGTTAATTTAAGTTACTCTGGTACAGCAACTGTCACCAGTGATTATACTCGTCCTAGCTCTATTACTATCACCGCTGGATCATTAACTGGCACGGCCATATTAACGGCTGTTCAAGACTTTATTTACGAGGGTAATGAGACTGTTATTACTGACATTAGTTCTGTTACCAATGCCACCGAGTCAGGAACTCAACAAGCAACCGTGGCTATTGCTGATGATGAAACCGTTCCAACAGTTACTTTAGCTGCTGCTACAAGCTCTGTTGCTGAAGCTGCTGGGACTGTCACTTTATTCTCTCATTTATCAACTACTGCCTCTAGTGATGTGACTGTTAATTTAAGTTATTCTGGTACGGCCGCTATTACCAGTGATTACAATGGCCCTAGTTCTATTACTATCCCTGCTGGATCGTTAGGAGTTGCCACGGTAACTGCTATTCAAGACACTACTTATGAAGGTAATGAAACTATTATTATTGATATCAGCTCTGTTGTTGGTGCTAATGAATTTGGCACTCAACAAGTGACAATAACTATTGTTGATGATGACTCAGCTCCTTTTGTTTGTGGTACTAGTCAATTAACTATTGCTAGCACTGCCGGTCACACTTGTAATGAAGCTGCCCCATATTATGATAAATGTACTTATGACACCGTTTCTATTGGCACTCAATGTTGGATGAAGCAAAATATGAATGTCGGAACTATAGTAACTGGTGTCACAGAACAAACTAATAACAGTCCAACCCCTATTTTGGAAAAATATTGCTATAGCAATTCTTATGTTAATTGTCAGAATCAAGGTGCTTTATATCAATGGAATGAAGCAATGCAGTATGTTACCACTGAGCCAAATCAAGGTATCTGCCCGACTGGTTGGCATATTCCAACAGATCTAGAACAATATACTTTAGAAAATTACTTAAAAGATACTGGTAATTCTTGTAATGCTGCCCGTACCTCGACTTTTAGTTGTGATAGTGCTGGAGGAAAATTGAAAATTGGTGGTTCTTCTGGATTTAATGCTCCAATGGCTGGTTATCGGGGTGATGATACTGCTTTTTATTCTCGCACTACACTCTCTTCTTTATGGTCATCAACAATCACCACAACTTATGCTTGGACTAGAGGTTTAGATTCTTCAATTACCACAATTGATCGCCGTAAGATTCTTCAGGCACGCGGACTTTCCGTTCGTTGCTTAAAAGATTAGAAAATATTAATTATTTAAAATAAAATAATATGGTTCCAATAATTGATGTTATTATCATTTTATTCTTAGCCGGATTTGTCTTCTATGGTCTCTTCTTTGGCTTTATTAAGATGGTTGGTTATTTGGCTGGATTAATAATCGGGTCATGGATTGCTAGCCACTTCTATCTGATATTTTATGAATGGTTTAAGTGGTTATTCTTTGGTTATGAAAATGCTGGAAAGATAATTTCCTTCATTTTAGTTTTAACTATTGTCAGTCGTTTAGTGGGTATTGGATTTTATTTGATTGAGAAGATTTTTAACGTCCTTTCCATTATTCCTTTCTTAAAAAGCTTTAACAAAATAGCTGGTGCTATCTTCGGTTTTATCGAAGGTACTTTTACTTTTGGTCTGATTATTTATGTTGCTTCACGTTATACCTTGATTGACAGCTTTTTAGGTAAACAATTATCCGTTTCTGTTATATCACCATTTTTAATGAAGTTAGTTAATATCCTGACTCCACTTTTCCCGGAGGCACTGAAAGTCTTAAAATCAATCGTTCAAATCTAATGGAATACTTGAAGCTGGATTACAAAAAAATAAATAAGAAGGAGATTGATTTAGCGGCCGGATATTTGCAGTCCGGTCATATTGCTTTATTACCATCGGATACTGTTTATGGTTTGAGCGTTAGGGCTGATGATAAGAAAGTTATAAAAAAATTGCGAAGCTTCAAGGGACGTCCGGATAAAAAACCATTACTGATCTTGGTTAGTAGTTTAAGTATGTTGAAAAAATATTTTTTTATTTCTTCAGTTCAAGAAACTTATTTAAAAAAAATTTGGAGTGAAAAGTCCCGACCAACCACTGTTATTCTTTTAGATAAAGGGTTGTTACCTAACGATTTAAATATTGCCAAAGATGGCTTGGCTGTCCGTTTGCCAAAAAGTGATTTTTTGATTAAAATAATAAAGTGCTTAGGTGTGCCGATAGTTTCAACTAGTGCCAATCTAAATGGACTGGAACCAGTCAGCGACTTAGCAAATATTACCGAATCACTGGGGCTAAAAAAGCCTCAGTTAATTATTGATACGGGGCCTTGTCATAAAACTAAGGCTTCGAGATTAATAGACTTGAGAGAGTATCCTCAAATTAAAATTTTAAGAAAATAAAGATAATATTAAAATATGAACGAAAAAAATAAACATTTTTGGAAATTATCCGGAGTAGCTGTTTTATGCATCATCTCTCTTTTTTGTGCTTTCAGTACTGGAGCTTACTTATCCCAAAACAGTAATGGCTTTGGGGAATTAGTTCAGAAAGAAGTTAATTACTTTGGAGTTGATAAGCTGAACTCAGCTAGTGCCACCGCTGATATTGATTACAATCTTTACTGGAAGGTCTGGAACACTCTAAAAGAGCAATATGTCGACAAAGGTAAGTTAGATGACCAAACCCTCTTCTACGGGGCTTTAAAGGGCTTAGTAGCGGCTACAGGCGATCCTTACACCGTCTTTATGGATCCTAAGGAAAATAAGCAGTTTGAAGATGATTTAGCTGGTACTTTTGAGGGTATTGGGGCTGAAATTGGCATTAGAGACGAAGTTGTTACTATTATTTCACCTCTTAACGATATGCCGGCTGCTAAAGCAGGTCTCAAAGCGGGTGATCAGATCTTTGCCATTAATGGCACCTCCACTGCTAATATGACTGTTGATGAAGCTGTTCGTCAGATTCGTGGAGCTAAAGATACCACTGTCACTCTAACTATTTTCCGCACAGGAGAAAAAAATACTAAAGATTATACTATCACCAGAGGAATTATCGTAGTGAAGAGCATTAAGACCGAGATGCGTTCAGATGGAATTTATGTTATCTCTGTTAGTGCTTTTAACAATGACACTTGGGGACTTTTCAAATCAGCTGTCGAAGATGTCTTAGTTAAAAAACCAAAAGGATTAGTTTTAGATCTACGTAATAATCCAGGAGGATATTTAGATACCGCGGTTGATATGTCTAGTGAATGGGTGGAAGAAGGTCCCGTTGTGATTGAAAAATTCAGTGAAGATAAGCAGAACAAATATTTGACTACCGGTTCAGCTAAATTAAAGGATATCCCAACCGTAGTATTAATCAACAAGGGAAGTGCTTCCGCTTCTGAGATTGTAGCTGGCGCTTTACAGGACACCAAGAAGGCAACTATCGTTGGTGAAAAATCATATGGAAAAGGATCGGTCCAGAGCGTGGTTGATTTGGGTAATGGTTCTTCTTTGAAGATAACCATCGCTAAATGGCTAACCCCTAAAGGTTTATCTATTAACGATCAAGGCATTACTCCTGACCAAGTGGTAGAAATTAAAGCTGAAGATATTAAGGCTGACAAGGATCCACAAATGCAGAAAGCTATTGATATTTTGAGTAAGAAAAAAGACGGTGCTAAGTAGTACCGTCTAATTTTGTTTTTTTTTAAATGATTGTTAGTTTTATTCGTCGAAATAGATCTCTTTTGTTAAGGGACCATTTTGTTTACGATTAAATTCTAACAATTCTTCTTCAATTTCTTTTTGTTCATGAACGCGCAATGCTTTATAACCTTGTTTTTTCTGGTCATAAGTTGGTTCATAAATGCGCTGGCAGTCAACGTATTCATCGTTAATTTCTTCGATAAGGGAGTCATTCTCTTCATGGGAAGAAACTTCCTCACCTTCGAATATTAGGCAGGTTTTGCCATCTTTTGAAAGAATTGATATCATAGTTTTAAGATTTAAATGTGCTAATATAATAATATAACATTATTCATAATTTGTCAATAATATGGCCAAAAAAATCCCCACTAAGTACATCTTCGTTGTTGGCGGCGTCATGTCTGGCGTCGGAAAGGGTATTACTACCGCTTCTATCGGTGAAATTATCCAAGCTAAGGGTTATAGCGTCAGCGCTATCAAAATGGACCCATACATCAACGTTGATGCCGGCACCATGAATCCGATTGAACACGGAGAGGTGTTTGTGACTGAAGATGGGGATGAAACCGACCAAGATATTGGAAATTATGAACGTTTTTTAAATAAGAACATCTACAAGGAGAATTACATGACTACTGGCCGAATCTACCAGACAGTTATCAACAAGGAACGTAATTTGGAATATAAAGGGAAGTGTGTTCAGGTTGTGCCTCACATCCCAATGGAAATTAGAGACAGAATTAACAAGGCCGTCAAAAAGACTGGGGCTGAAATTATGATTATTGAGATCGGAGGAACAGTCGGAGAATATGAGAATCTATTATTCTTAGAAGCAGCTCGCGTTATGAAATTACAGAACCCGAAGGATGTTGCTTTCGTAATGGTTTCTTATTTACCAGTTCCTAATATGGTCGGTGAAATGAAGACTAAGCCAACTCAACATGCTGTCCGTAATCTAAATAGCGCCGGCATCCAACCGGACTTTATCATTGCTCGTTCTGAAGTTAATATTGACCAACATCGCCGAGAAAAGATTGCTATCAATTGCAATATCTGCGCTGAGAATGTGATTGCCGCTCCTGATGCTAAATCTATCTATGATATTCCTCTTAATTTTGAAAAAGATAAGTTAGGTGATCGTATTTTAAAGAAGTTGGAGCTAAAACCAAGAAACAAAAAACCTGATTGTAATAAAGACTGGGAACAGATGGTTATAAACACTAAACTTAAATCTCCAGAAGTGGTAATCGGTATCGTGGGAAAATATTTTGCTACTGGCGATTTCTCCCTGACTGATTCTTATATCTCAGTAATTGAAGCCGTGAAGCATGCTGCCGCTTATAACCGTTGCCATGTTAAGTTAGAATGGATCAGCGCTGAAGACGTTGAAAAAGATGGTATTCAAATTTTAAAAAAATTAGCTGGTATTATCGTCCCACAAGGATGGGGAAGTCGTGGTTCTGAAGGTAAAATTGCTACTATTAAATATTGCCGAGAGAACAATATTCCATATTTTGGATTGTGTTATGGTATGCAAATGGCTGTAATTGAATTCGCTCGTGATGCCTGTGCCTTGAAAGGAGCTAACTCCGAGGAAGTTGATAAAGAAACTCTTTATTCTGTTATTCATATCATGCCGGGCCAAGAGAAATTGATTAAAGAAAAAGGCTATGGCGGTACTATTCGTTTAGGTGGTTGGCCTTGCAAGATTACCCCTAACACTCATTTGGCTAAGGCTTATGCTAAATTCAGTGACCAAAAAGTAGTTTCTGAAAGACATCGCCATCGTTATGAATTCAATAATGAATACCGTGCTGTCTTTGAAAAGAATGGCCTGACCATTGCTGGCACCTCACCTGATGGCCAGATTGTTGAAGCAATTGAAATCACTAAACATCCTTTCTTCATCGGTACTCAATTCCATCCAGAGTATATCTCTCGTCCTTTAGCTCCGCATCCTTTATTTGTGGAATTTGTGAAGGTTTGTAAGGATTTAGATAAGAAGAAGAAAAAGTAATATAATATTTTTTCCAAGAAAAAAAGCCTCCATTATTGAAGGCTTTTTGTTTTTGACGAAGTTCTTTAAATTTAAAATGCTTTTGTGATACTTCCATTCAAAAATGTTATAAAATAGTAATTATGATTACCATCATCGATTCCGACATTTTGAGTATAAGACCCATTAGCCGAGAACCAAACATAATTTGAAGGAGTTGGAGCAAGAGCAAGATTAAATTTCAACGGACAACCTGTACTCACAACGTTAGCGGTTTTAATGCGAAAATAAACGCAACCATTTTTAATACTGGTTACTTCATAAGTGGCATCATTACTGACGTTGTTGTAAATGGTATTTCCACCGGGACCAACATGAGGAAAATAAATTGAAGCGCTAGTGACACCATTAGCATTAGCTTGACTGTTATCAAGACTAACGTGAAAATAGTACCAATAGATAGCATCATTTCCTGAACCTGAAACGAATTCACTTTTGTCAAAGTTAATTGGTTTTGGTTGGCATGAATACCAAGTGTAACCGTCGTTATTATTGTTATTACCATCATCTTCAACAGCCTGGCCGTCGCGGATGATCATCTTAGGCTCTTTACTACATGAACTTAATATAGTTAAAAGAGCTAAGGCTGCAAAAATAAAAGTTATTTTTTTCATTTTCAACTGATTTTCTGGTTTGTATTAATTTTGATTATCTTTTAAATCCTCTGGGTCCAAAGGGCTTGAAGGATAATCAAAACTAATATGATAACAATAATATATTTAAAGAACTTTACCCAACAATTATAGCATATAGATGAAATATTGTCAAGGGTTAACGGCTATCATTTGGAAAAATAAAAAAGCCTCCATTTTTGAAGGCTTTTCTGAAATTAATTTAAACGATTGAACTAATGTTCGATCATGGGTAAACCAAAGGTGATTGTACCGCCAACGTTAAACATTGAAGTTTGAACGTAGGAATAGGTTGAGCCCAGACCAAACCGCACATAAACCAAAGCAGTTTCCGGAATAATAATTGATACCGGAACTGTACCAAGTCCCCAGTTATTGTGGCCAGCAAAAGGTGTGGCTTGCATAATCGGGGCACTCCAAGGACCGTCACCAATTTTATATTCATAAAAAGGAACTCCACTTGGACCGTTTACATAATCATTACAAAATAACAACATCAAGCTGTTGTTATCCGCCTTAGCGAAAAACATTTGATTTCCAATCCAAGTATTATCTGGCACATAAGTAGTGTCCGGAATAGGATCGGGGGGATCAGGGCTTGGTAGTGTTAATTCATATTTTTCACAGCTATAGAAAAAAGCTGTGATGATCAGGGTAGAAATTAAAAGTACTTTCTTCATTTTATATCTGATTTTTTGGTGATTACTCTAGTTAACTGAAGATATTATAGTTTTAACTTATTTACTTGTTTTTGTCAACAGCAAATGAAAAAGGGTCCTTTCCGAAGAAAGAACCCTTTTGATTGTTGTTAATTTAACCCAAAAACTTATTTCACTGGACTAATTTGGTAGCCACCACCGAATGATTTGTTAACCATGGTGATTTGGAACTGTAAGCAGCCAGCTGAAGGAACATAGTATGCACTAGTTGCCATTGCTGCTTGTCCGCCAGTTGCTCCATAAACGATTGAAACAATAATGCCGCCAGGAGGTATCAATGACACCGGAATAAGTGGTGCTTGAGCCCAACCGTAGCCATTAAACCAAGTCATCGGAATGTTTCCGCTCCAAGTTCCATTTCCAATCTTGTAATTACAGTAAGGACTATCCTTTGCCCCTGTAACAAAATTAGAAACCTGGAAGAATAAAGCGATGTCGGTAGCGGTAATAGTAGCACGGAAAGGTCCGGCATTATCGCCAACTAAACCAGGCGAAACGATCGTTGGGCTATAGGTGGCGAGCTGCGGAACTCCATCCTCCAAAAACATTTGGTAGTTGTTGTCCGCTGGCCAGGCTAATGCTGCCCAGATCGATCCAGTAACGTCACTGAAAGTAGTTCCACGACCAGCGTTGAATTTCAACATCTGATTGTAAGCTCTGAAATTGAACCTAATCAAGGAATCGGGAACAGTAGTGCTGATGTTAGCATAAGACATTGCCCAAGCAGTGTGATCACCGATTTGGAACATTGTTCCGGTAACATCAGAAATGCGATCTTTCCTTACACCCCAATTATAAGTGTATGTTCCGTCAGTATTTTGGGTAGAACCCAAGAAATACAACGGTGGCACTAAAGGATTGGTGTTGGCAGCGTAAACGGTCACTGTTATGCTGGTATTTGCCGGCATTTCAGTTATGGTTACGGTACACGTGTCGGAAGTAGCAAATAAGTGGCTAACATTTGTCTGGAGGTTAGTGGCACTACCAGTCAAGATAGTTCCGCAAAAATTCCAAGTGTAGTAGCTTCCCGGAGTCGGCGCAAAAATATAAAAAATATTTTGCACTCCTGGTACGCACCAGATATTGTCTCCATTGGCATACTTTAAATTTCCTACTTTAAGGAAAAACGGAGAAACCGTATTGACAGGATTGTTAGGGCTGTCAGGTACGATTTCATCTTTTTCGTACTTTTTACAAGATGTGGCTGCAATAGCGATTACAACCAAAATCATCAAAAACATTCTCGTTTTTTTCATTGTTCATTAGATTTAAATTAATACTGATTACTGATTTTCTGTTTTGATTTTGATTTTACCCGGTTTTTGTTTTTTGGGTTTTATCAAAGAACATTTATATGCCAACTCTACATTAATTACATTTATTTGTCAAGTACCTGAGGGGTAGGGTAAAACAAAACACCCCACTTCACTGAAGTAGGGTGTTTGGCTGATAGCCTAGTCGCTATCTATATAATTAAGCATTAATTACTTTTTAAACTTGGCTTGAGTGTAAACATCAACGATATCATTAACAATATTATTCCAATCATATTCCTGTACAACTTTGTTGTACATAGCTTCTTTGTTGGCTTTTAGTTTATCCGGGGAAGCTAGTAATTCTTCTAATTTGTTTTTTAGATCGCTGACATCCATAGTTTCAAAGGTGAAACCGCTGTCTCCTACTACTTCACAGTTAGCTGGGATATTACTTACCAAGCAAGGATTTTTGTAGGACATAGATTCAAGTAAAGCAATGGACAAACCTTCAGATTCAGATGGTTGAACGAAGATATGGGCATTAGAGAATAACTCTCCTAAGGTTTGGCCGTTTTGATTGCCGGTGAAAACTATATTAGGATGGTTATTAGCCAAGTTCTTCAATTCTTCTTCCATGACGCCGTCACCAACGATGACTAGTTTCTTGTCAGTCTTCAGTTGTTTGTAGGCCTCTATTAAATATTCGATACCTTTGTTAGCTACCAAACGTCCAACGTTCAAGATGTAAGAATCCTTCTCCAAGCCCCATTTATCTTTGATTTCTTGGGCTGGAAGCATTTCTGGAACATTAACGCCATTAGGGATGTAACGAGCGTGAGCGGTAGGGTATTTTCTGGTCACATGACTCAAAAGGGATTTTGAGACAGTGATAACAGTGTCGGCTTTCTGAGAGCACATATATTCACCGAAACGAAGATAGTTTTTAGCAAAGAATCCCCATTTCTGGTTGTGATAGCACTGGCTATGAAAAGTAGATATGACCGGAGTTCGTGGCTTGAACAATTTTACCAACCAGATCAGGGAAGATGGGCCGATAGAATGGAAGTGGACAACGTCAACTTTACGGAAGATAACATCAACAGCTGCGAAAAAGGTATGAGAGATGGCGTCTAAGTTCTTAGTTGGTACGCTAGGTAGTCCAACCAGCTTAACGCCTTTATATTCTTTCAACTTCTTATCAGTATAGCTGTGACGAGTATAGACGATAACTTCATGACCAAGTTCAACCAAACGCACGGCTAAGGTTTCAACGTGTTTTTCCACGCCACCGCCATGAGTTACTGGTATTCCTTTTTGTCCGATTAAAGCTATTCTCATATGTTTATATCTAATATTTATCTTTGAATGATAGCATAAAGATATAAATTTGTCAATGGTGTTAAGTAGTAAAACAAAAAATAGCCTTAAAACAGGCTATTTTTACTATAATATAATTTTGATTAGGGCTACAACCACTTCTTCTTTTCAAAATACAACAACATTCCCATCGAGCAGGCAAACATAATACAGACAATAATCCAGAAACCATAAGGGTGGTTAACTATCGGCATATATTTAGTATTCATGCCGAATAAAGCTGCTAGCAGAGTTAATGGGAAGACAATTACTGAAAAAATAGTCAAAGTCTTCATGACACTAGTCATCTGGTTATCTAAAAGTGATTGATTCGTGCTATTTAGAACTTCGATCATTTCCTTTTGATTGTCTAACATATTCCAGATTCTCTTGGAGTGTTCTACTAAGCGATCGTAATGCTTTCTAATTTCAGTTTGTGGCACCAAAGTACTTTTAACTTCAGTCAAAGCCTTCAGGATGCTTTCATGGTTTTGCAATATTTTTCGCAAGTTAATAATATTGCGACGCAGATTCAAGATTAAAGAAACTGCTTCATTCTGGTTACGGGTAAAGATCAGATCTTCGACCTTAGCAATACCAACGCTGGTTTCATCAATTAATCCATAGCAATCGTGGATCAGCTTATTTAAAAGCTCATAAAGCAATATAATAGAGGAATCCCAATCATAAGTTGAGAGGGAATCAGAGTTTTCTTTGCATAAAGCAAAGAATTCATTAAGAGCTGGGATATTGCCATTATGAACGGTGATCAAATAACCGTGGCCAATAAAGAATTCGATCTCTCCGGCCACAATCTTGTCTTTAACATAAATCGGGAAGTGTAAAACAATAAAGACATAACCAGTCTCTAGAGAAATCATTGGTCGCTGAGAAAAAACTGTAGAGAGTGATGAGTTTAAGTGTTGGAGATTAAAACTATAATTTTTTTTCAGATACTGAATTTCAGAGTGCTGAGCATTGATAATGTTAACCCATTTCAAGTCAGTCTTGGTTTTAGGGCGATGGATATCAATCTCATAGATATTATTAGAAATTTTTTTGCAATGAGTCATAAAAATTAGAAAAAATATAATTTTAAAAAGGTAAAATAATTATAACATAATTTAATAAAATTGAGAAATAGCGATATTGCCAAAGGCTTAAAATACTAATATAATATTATCATGGTTAAAATCTTAGGAATAAAATTGGATACTGAAAAAAAAGCCGAAGTTTTGAATAAAATCCGGTCTTTTTTAAGTTCCTCAACCCAACACTATATTGTTACCCCTAACCCAGAAATAGTCTTATTATCCCAAAAAGATGAAGAGTATTTTTACATACTGAATAAAGCAGATATTTCATTACCCGATGGTATTGGGTTGAAATTCGCTGCCATGACATTAGGCAAAAATATCCCAAGAATTACTGGTTCTGATTTAACAAAGGATATTCTAGTAATGGCTCAAAAGAATGGAGATTCAGTTTTGATTATAAATTGGAAAAAAGGATTATCCAGCGCTTCAGATATTTCAACCGCTTTAAAGAATATTTATCCCCAACTGCAATTTGAAATCTGGGAAATGGATAAAGATGAGTCTTTAAAAAAAGACTGGAAACCAAAAGACACCAAGGCTAAAATTATGTTTGTCGGACTCGGCGCGCCTTATCAAGAAAAATTCATCTTCCATCAATTACCTAAGATACCAACAGTTAAAGTAGCATTGGGAATCGGCGGTTCATTTGATTTCTTGACTGGTAAGATTAAGAGGGCGCCGAAGCTTATGAGAGTTCTGGGACTAGAATGGTTGTATCGGGTTATTGGACAGCCACAGAACAGAAAAAAAAGATTAAACAGAATTTATAATGCCACTTTCATTTTTGTTTCTAAGATAATCAATTGGCGCTTCATTCTGCCATTCAAATATCGACCTAACGTTGCTTGTCTCTTGTATAAGATGGTCAATAATAAGATTCAGATATTACTCCTAGAAAGAAATGATGAACCTGGTCATTGGCAGATACCTCAAGGAGGAACTGATGGTTTAAGTTTAAAGGATGCAGCTATTAAAGAATTAAGTGAAGAATTGAACACTGATAAATTCATAATCCAAGCCGTCTTTAAAAATCTATATCGTTACAAAAATAATTCTATCCATAACGGCTACAACAAGCATGCTGGTTATAAAGGACAGAAACAGAGCTTGGTGATTGCTGAATTCCAGGGTCAAGATTCTGATATCAAGATTAATTTCTGGGAACACCTTAATTACAAATGGATACCGGCTGATAAGTTAATGGAAGAATCTCATCCGCTGCGTCGAGCTGGATATCAAATTTATTTAAAAAAACTTGAAGATATTATTTAAACATATGAACAATATTAGACTACGTTTCGCTCCATCACCAACCGGTTTTTTGCATATCGGTAATTTTCGCGTCGCTTTATTTGATTATCTAATTGGCCAGAGCTTGAAAGGCGAATTGATTTTACGGATTGAATACACCGACTCTAAAAGGGAGGTTGAAGGAGCGGCTGATAAGTTAATTAAAGTGCTGGATATTTTCAATATCAAATTTAATGAAGGTCCTCATGTCGGCGGACCTTTCGCACCATACACCCAAAGCGAACGTTTAGATATCTATAATAAATATTCCAACCAACTTTTAAAAGAAAAAAAAGTCTATCGTTGTTTTTGTACTGAAGACAGATTAACCGAAATGCGATCAGCTCAAGAGGCTAATAAGTTAGCTCCGCGCTATGATCGTTTATGCCGTGATTTATCTGAAGAAGAAAGCGACAGGAGAGCGGCTGCTGGCGAACCTTTTGTTATCCGTCAAAAAATGCCCCTTGAAGGTAAAGTTGTGGTTCATGATGAATTGCGTGGTGATATTACTTTTGACGCCACCGACTTGGATGATCAGGTTTTAATTAAATCTAACGGTGTACCGACCTATCAATTTGCCAGTGTCGTTGATGACCATACTATGGAAGTTTCTTATGTCACTCGCGGCGATGAATGGCTATCATCTTATCCAAAAAATATTTTATTATATCAAGCTTTAGATTGGACACCACCTAAGTTTATTCACTTCCCATTGGTTTTGAATAAAGAAGGTGGAAAATTATCTAAGCGCAAAGGTGATGTTTTTGTGGAAGACTATTTGATAAAAGGATATCTTCCAGAGGCTATCATTAATTTTTGCGTCTTGCTTGGCTGGCACAGTAAAGATGACAAGGAAATGTATTCATTAGAAGAATTGACAAGTGCTTTTGATATCAATGGCCTGGGATCTTCACCGGCAGTTTTTGATCTAGAAAGATTAGATTTCTTTAACGGTTATTATATCCGTCAAAAATCATTAACTGAACTAGCTAACCTTTGCCGTCCATATTTAAGCGACACATCTATTGATCAAACTCAATTAGAAAAAGTAGTTGGTCTAGCTCAAGACAGAATGAAAAAATTATCTGACATCAATGAACTTACTGAATTTATCTTTGCTGATAAATTAGAATATGAAACAGACTTATTAATCTGGAAGAGTTTGAGTTTGGAAGAAGTCAAAGCTAACCTGCAAGAGATTAAGTTGATGTTAGAAAAAGTTGAAGATAAGGATTGGAATAAAGAGTCTTTAGAAAGTCTTTTAGTGGGATATATTAAATCAAATGAAAAGAAAGTCGGCGACTATCTTTGGCCGCTGAGAGTATCTTTAACTGGCCTTAAAAATAGTCCCGGACCATTTGAGGTGGCTGATACTTTGGGCAAAGTTAAGAGTTTAGCTAGAATTGAAATAGCTTTGAGTAAATAATTAAAATTAAAGGCATTATATGTCTAAAAAAAATAATTCAGCCTTCACTCTCATCGAACTCTTAGTGGTTATAGCTATTATTGGTATTCTAGCAACTATTTCAGTTTTAGCACTATCTAACGCTAGGGCTAAAAGCAGAGATGCGAAAAGAGCAGGGGATATGAAGCAGATTCAAACTGCTTTAGAGTTATTTTTTAATGACAACAATAGATATCCAACCACAGAAGAATGGAGTGAGGGGAAAATATATTCGACTAGTACTGGGGTCACCTCTACTTATATGCAAGTAATCCCAAATGCTCCAACTCCAGCCGATGAAGGATGTACTAATAGCCAAAACGTAATTAATTATACACCGATAAACGATGGCACATCATACGCTATTTCTTTCTGTCTGGGTAACACGACCGGCACATTAACTTCTGGACCAAAATGTCTGACCCCCGGAGGTATAACAGATACAGACTGCTCATCTTCTGTCTGTGGATATAATTTAATTGATTCCCGCGATGGACAAATATATCCAACCGTTCAAATTGGGACACAATGCTGGTTAGCCAGGGATATTAATTATGGCACCAGGGTTAGCGCTTGCGCCTCGGGGGATTGTAGTGGTAACTGTACGTCATCTTGCGCTGTTAGAGGAACTGTTTTAAAAAATCAGGCAAATGCCAATTCTGGTTCATTTGAAAAATACTGTTACAGCGATTCAGAAAATAATTGTGATACAGGTGGTGGTCTATACCAATGGCACACAGCCATGGCGCTACCCCAAGCATGCGACAGCACTGATTGTTCAGCACAAATTAACACACCACATCAAGGCATTTGTCCTGACGGCTGGCACGTATCCAGTGATTTAGATTGGAGTGTTTTAGAGTCATTCTATGCGACATCAACCTGCGACCCTAATCGTAGTGGTAGTGATTGTTCTCCGGCGGGCCATAAATTAAAAAAGAGAGTTAATATAAACGGATTGGCTGGTTGTTCTAGTACTGATCCTGATGATTCTGACTGCGGTTCTTCTGGATTTAATGTTTTATTTTCTGGTTATATTATTGCTAATGGAGCCACAAATGGCCTTGGAACTATAACTTATTATCGAACAACATCAGTTTTTGGCACTGACCGCAACGTACCCCGTCAAATAAGAGTTAGCTATCCAAGCGTTTTTCGAGCAATAAGTGGTGGTTATTATCGTAACGCTGGTTGGCCGGTTCGGTGTTTAAAAGATTGATTTATTTTTATTATAGAAAAATAATATTTACAAAATATAAAAAATATGTTATTATAATCAGATGAAAAAAATTGCTCAAATTTCCATCCTAATAATCGTCTTAAGCTTATTATTCAATCGGCCTAATTTAGCTTATTCTGGATATGAAGAAGAGATTAACCAGGAGATTAAAAATCTAAATAATAAGATTTCTGGCAGTAAGAAAAAAATTGAAGATATTCAAAGCCAGCAAAAGGAATATAATGATTTGATAGCTCAAAAAATAAATGAGCAGGGAAGTTTGAATAATGAATTGGAAATATTAAATGCTCAATCCGCCAAAGCTCAATTAGATATTGACGCTACTGAACTGGAGATCGATAAGACTAATTTGGAAGTTAAAAAAACCACTCTTGATATTCAAGATAAGGATGAGCAGATTAATAAAGAGAGAGAGCA
>JBAXIF010000004.1:0-27301 GCA_037138515.1 Candidatus Falkowiibacteriota bacterium | reverse complement strand
ATGTTTTGAAGCGCTGTACCACAGAAAACTGGATAAGCACCATTAGCAATAACACCTTTTCTCAAAGCTACTCTTAATTCTTCTAAAGTGATTTCTTCACCATTCAAATATTTTTCAGTCAAAGAATCATTAAATTCAGCAATTCTTTCTACCGCCAAAGCGCGATATTTTTCTACATCAGCTTTCATATCTTCTGGAATTGCGATTTCAGTAATCTTTTCACCAAAATTACCTTCAAACTTATAAGCCTTCTGTTCTAATAAATCAATTAAACCAGAAAAGCTACTGTCAGCTCCGATTGGTAACTGAACAGCAAAAGCTCTAGGATTAAGTCTAGTTTGGATAGAATCTAAACTCATATAGAAATCAGCACCCATCTTATCCATCTTATTGATAAAGCATAAACGTGGAACGTTATACTTATCAGCTTGACGCCAAACAGTTTCAGATTGAGGTTCAACACCGGCTTGACCATCAAAAACAGCAATAGCACCGTCTAAAACACGTAAAGAACGCTCTACCTCAACGGTAAAGTCAACGTGTCCAGGAGTATCGATGATATTGATCTTGTTATCTCTCCAGAAGCAAGTAGTCGCCGCTGAAGTAATAGTGATACCTCTTTCTTTTTCTTGTTCCATCCAATCCATTTCAGCTGCACCTTCATGCACTTCACCGATTTTATGTTTCTTTCCGGTATAGAACAAAACGCGCTCAGTAAAAGTAGTTTTACCGGCATCAATGTGAGCCATGATACCAATATTTCTGATTTTATCTAATGAATAATCCCTGGGCATAAATTTTATATTTATGGTTATTTATATTTTTTATTCTTATATAAAATAAATTCTAACCGAGATGGTTAAAATTTATTTAAAAAATTAACGTGAGAAATGAGCAAAAGCCTTGTTAGCTTCAGCCATCTTGTGAACAGCTTCACGTTTCTTGATAGCTGCACCTTCACCATTGGAAGCATCCAAGATTTCAGCAGCTAATTTCTCTTCCATAGAATGACCACGACGATCGTGAGCAGATTTGATCATCCAGTGACAACCTAAATAGAAACGACGTTCACCTCTAACCTGAACTGGAACCTGGTAGTTAGCGCCACCGACACGTTTACCACGAACTTCGACTAATGGAGAAACTTTTTTGATAGCCTTGTTAAAGACATGTCTTGGGTCCTGTTTAGTCTTATCTTTAATGATGTTAAAAGCATCATAAACAATTCTTTGAGAAACACTCTTCTTTCCGTCAAACATCAAATAATTGATGAATTTGGAAATACTCTTATCGTTGTATTTTAGATCGCCTTCGATTTTTCTCTTTGGCGCTGGTTTTCCACGCATAATTTTATTTCTCTCTACATTACTCAGCTATAAGTAATTATAGAAGTTCTAAATATTGTAAATTTTTATTAATTATTTTTTTGGTTTCTTATTACCATAACGACTTCTTCCCTGACGACGAGCTTCAACTCCTTGAGCATCAAAGACACCACGGATAACCTTGTAACGAACACCAGGTAAATCCTTAGTCTTTCCACCCTTCACTAAAACGATGGAGTGCTCTTGTAAGTTGTGACCCATACCTGGAATGTAAGCAGTAACTTCCATACCGTTAGATAAACGAACACGAGCAATCTTACGTAAAGCGGAGTTCGGTTTCTTAGGAGTCATAGTAGTAACCTTCAAACAAACACCTTGTTTGAATGGAGCGCCTTTGGCATCAACCTTCTTCTTGCGATGAAGTGAGTCAAGACGAGTATGCAAAGCTAAAGTTTTTGTTCTTTTGCTTTTGATAACGCGGCCCTTGCGAACCAATTGATTCATTGTTGGCATAATATTTTAATTGCGAATTAAAAATCGCGAATTATACAATCCGCTCTAATTTATTGGAAAATTAAATAAAATCCCGAATAATCAGGATGTTTTTTTCTTACTTCACCAAATTTATCAAAAACTAAAGATAAAGTCAAGGGTAAAAATATACCTTTATGTGTCTAGATTACAAAATAGACCACAAACAGAATAATAGTAAAAACAAATTCAGCCTTAGAATAATATCCGATGAATCCCCTGGTATTAAATTTCTTCCAAGGAAATAAAGGATAAAAATCATCATCGTCGATAGCGTCTAATAAAAAATGACTCAAATAACCCAAACCAAAAATAAGACCGGTTTTTAGATTAAACAAAGCAACCAATCCGACTAAGATAGGCAGGGCTATAAAACTATGTAAATAACTACGGGAGCTCTCATGTGTGCTTTTAGCTACTTTCATCATCTCTTTTACATTAAAGATGATTTTATTCTTCACATGAGGAATTAGGTGGTCTAAATCAATAGCCACAGCGCTGATAACGGCTGTCGGATAATCACCAGTCAATTTACCAATTATTAAACCGGCTGCTAGATGAGCAGTTGAATACATAAAATTAAAATAAATTATAACCAGTCAAGAACTGGAAGAGCCAGGCGATGATTGGACTAATAAGATTAGAAGCGAATAAGACAAAAAATAAAACTAAGAATAAACCATAACGTTCCAACTCAAAAAACTTTAATTGCATCTTTGGCGGCAAGATAGCTGCCAGAACCTTAGAACCATCAAGTGGCGGAATCGGTAATAGATTAAAAACCATCAACATTAAATTGATATAAACAATTATTCCAATAAAAGAAGCTAGAGCACTATCAATCCCGGGAACAAAGCGAAGCACTAGCGAAAACATCACAGCCACAATCAAATTACCCAAAGGACCAGCGATAGCCACCTTAGCGGGACCATATTTTTGATCGCGCAATCTATAAGGATTAAACGGGACTGGTTTAGCCCAGCCAAAAACTATTCCAGTTTGGAAAAGAATCATGGATAGCGGTAATATAATTGAACCAAAAAGATCAATGTGTGGAATTGGATTCAAGGTCAAGCGACCGGCATCCTTAGCCGTGCTATCCCCTAAGCGTTCCGCCATAAAACCATGCATATATTCATGAATAATGGCCGAAAACACTAAAACAATAATTTCAAAAAGATAAATCATAGTATTTTTTTATTTAAACTTGAGTCTATTCTAGCACATCTTGATATTTTTATCAAAGGATGTTAGTATGTCTTTACCGAACAACAAAAATAAATTTAAGATAGCGCGGCTAGACTGTGCTTTTATAATTGTATGGCAAAAAAATGTGACTTGTGCGGACGCGGATCAACTAAAGGCGCGATGCGTTCCCACTCTAAACGTCAAACTCTGAAACGTCAGAATATCAATCTACAGATCAGAAACGTTGGCGGCGTGAAAGTAAAGCTATGTACTTCTTGCATGCGTACTATGGAAAAAGAACCAAGAGTAAAAACTCCAAGAAAAGCACCAAAGAAATTAGCATAATGAAAGAACCGGCTCTAAGCCGGTTTTTTTATTTTCACCAACTTTCTATACAAAAAGAGAGTTAATAAAAACAAGACAAGATAATAAGTCCAACCCCAAGCCCAATTCCAAGATGAGTTATTAACAGCAGCACTAGGAATAGAGGCCAAGACATCGGTCATCATAAATTGATAGCGCAACAAGCAGTACGAAGGCCAAAAACACAACCAACTCAAGCTGGGGATAACACTAGATAAAAACAAAGCTCCAATCAAAGCACTCATTAAAAATGGAAAAGTCCACAACACTAAAATATTAGCCAATGGAGCGATTACTGAAAAGCGACCAAAGTTAATCAGTGATATAGGCGCAGTTACCAACTGTGAAGCGATGGTGACATTCAGCACGTCCCACAATAATTTTAACCGCTTACTCTTCCTCAAGAACTTCTGGCCAAAATAATCCCCAATTGGATAAATATAAATCAAGGCAATCATTGCCAAAAAAGATAATTGAAAACCAAGATCATCTCTAAGTAAAGTCGGATTAAATAACAACATGATAAAAGCGCTAAACACTAGCGCTAATTCAATCTTCAAATCGCGTCCGAAACAAGCTGCCCACAGAGCCATTCCACCCATAATCAAAGACCGCACAGCCGAAGCCTGCCAACCAGTTAATAAGACATAAACAAACAGCAAAATAATCGATAAATAAAAAGCTCTTTTTTTACGAAAACGGAATAACAATAGAAACTTCATAACCATCGCTGACAGCATCGTAATGTGGGTGCCAGAAATAGCAATCATATGAGAGATACCAATAATAGAAAACTTATCTAAATTAGCGTCACTCACTGTCCGCTTACAACCCAAGATCAAAGCATTGCCGAGTCCCGCCTCCGGCTCTGGCATCCCCTTATTTATTATTTCAAATAATTTCTTTTTAAGATTAAACAATCCTCGAAAAAAAACATTATTCAATTCCCCGCTCTCACCAATCTTTTTCAGGTAAGGTTGATAACTAAGCGAATAGATTCCATAGCGCGCTAAATAATAATCATAACGGAAATCTTCAATGGCTTCCGGTTTTTTTAACGTTCCCCTGAAACTTAAGTTATCCCCATAATAATATTCCGGATACAAGTTGGTACTAATCAATATTTTTCCACCACTCACGCAAAGCAATATTTTTTGATTACCAGTTCTTCTATCCGGCTCCTCGCAAACGATTCCAATCATCTCCACCTTCTGACCATTGTATTTTATTAGATCTGACGGAACCCACAGATGATAACGCCAGAAAGCTAAAAAGAAAAAAGATAGAAACAAACAGACCAATCGGGAACGTTTTAAACGAAATGATAAGGACAAAACAAGCAATAGAATGAATAAATACAAGTTAAATACGCCAAAATTAACCAAAGGAGCTAATAATATCCCAACAACAAAACCAAGACTAGAATAAATAATTATTAAACGATATTTTTTCATATCTATAATCATAATTAAAAGCAGGTAAAGAAACCGAAAAATAATTATAAATATTCCAAAAAATAAAAAAGACCTTGGAATGTTTTACACAAACCAAGGTCGATTGGAAATAAATCCAAAAAAAATTAAAGAACGAGATGGATAATAATCTTAATTAGCCAAAATAACCAGATCACTATGATTAGATTGACTAAAACGGAATCCGGAATTAAAAAAACGACAATCCCAGTCCCATTTAGAATTATTCCAAATAAGGCAACGGATGCAGGACTGGCCTGCAAAGATATAACTAGTTCCAAAGAAACAAACACATTTATTTTTCCAGTCATCTGGAATTAAATATGTATGGGCTAGTAAATAATCCAGAATATTAGCATTAAAAATCGACCTGCCTTTTAATTCTTCTCGCAAATCATTACCAATAATACTAGTTACCCCTCTGGGCAATTCAGGCGTAAAACATGACAAATTATCTGGATCAAATAAATATTGTCCACCTAATTGATGTTCTTTGAGTGTAAACTCGGGCGGAATAAACGGGGGCACATCACAATCAATCGAATGAGCCAACTTAATTTCACAGATTTTTTTAACAACCCTTAAATGGGATTGGGACTGACCTTCAATAATGATATTTTGCATCACATCGACGGCGTCTTGGTAAGAAATAGTGTTACTATTAATTCCTTTAATAATATCCCCTAATTTACGTGATAAATCTCCTAATTGTTCATCGGTTAATTTACCGGTTTGGTTAGATTCTTTTATTAACATTCTAACAATATGGTTTTGGGTTATGCTCTGTTAGGCTTATCACTTGTTGATTTCGCCCCAGAAGAAAAAAGCCGTTTAAGCTGCTTTCTTCTGAGGCAAATATATTATTTTATTTTTAATGTTCTAATTTCTGGCAACCTATCTTATAATACATAAAATTCGTCATGTCAATTCTATCAACTATTTTTTCAACCATCTTAAATAAGCTTCCATGAAACCAGTTAAATCTCCATCCAATACTTTGTCAGTCTCAGTGGTCTCATGATCCGTTCGATGATCTTTCACTAATTGATACGGCTGAAGAACATAGGAGCGAATTTGTTTTCCCCAACCCGCTTTGTGGACCTCACCTTTAAGCTGTCTTTCTTGCTGGTCACGCTTCTCTTCTTCTAAGTGATGGAGCTTAGCTTTGAGGACTCTCATGGCGATTTCTCGGTTCTGATGTTGGGAACGTTCAGTCTGACAGGTAACTACGATATTAGTCGGGATATGAACCAACCGAACTGCCGAAGATGTCTTGTTCACATTTTGTCCTCCCGGACCGGAAGAGTGATAAAAATCCATTCGCAGGTCATCATCCTTGATAACAATATCTTCAGTGTCAGGCAATTCTGGAATAACTTCCACCAAAGCAAAAGAGGTGTGGCGCATTGATTCAGAATCAAAAGGTGAGATTCTAACTAAGCGATGCATACCGTTTTCACTCTTCAGATAACCATAAGCAAAACGTCCAGAAATACGTACAGAAACGCTCTTTATCCCTGCTTCCGCTCCAATAGTGCGATCCAATATCTCAACCGTATACTTTTTTTGTTCAGCAAAGCGCAAATACATTCTTTCCAACATATTCGCCCAGTCCTGAGCATCTACCCCGCCTGTTCCGGAATGGATTGATAATATAACACTACTGGGATCATACTTGTCAGAAAACAAAGCTAAGAACTCTAGGTCATTGAATCTCTTAAGTAACTCTTCATATCTTTTAACCGATTCATCATGAAAGGAATCATCACCCTCTTCTTGAGCTAAAGCAACTATCGATTCCAAGTCGGTAATGTCACGCTCCATCTCTTCCCAACGCTTTATTTCACTATCTAATTCTTCTACTCTTTTCCCAATCATAACTGCTCTTTCTCGATCGTTCCAGAAGCCAGGATTAGCCATCTCCCGCTTCTTTTCCCGACTTTCGGTTATCTGCCCATCTATATCCAAAAGCAGCCTTATTTGCAAAAAGCGCTCGCGTAATTCTTCTAGTTTTTTGAGTAGGTTTTCCATATTAATTAGATTATAGCAAAGATTTAGAGAAAAACAAAAAAGTAGGCGCAAAAGCACCTACTTTTCTATAAATACCTTATTTTAATAATTCAATTTCTTTTTCAAACTCATCCAGGGTCATATCTTTCCCAAATATACCTCTAAAAATGTCCTTTTCTTTTTCATTACCAGCTATATTACCATTATTTATTGTATATTTACCCTGAGACCAGCCATAAACAGTAAAGGTATTATCATCTTTTTTCTGTAAAAAGACGACTGCACGCTCTCCTTCTTCAAAAGAAGGAGAATCTTCAGCCACCATCGTCTCCTTATCAATTGTCCCGCCGACAGTTTGTACAACAATTTCTGACAAGGATAGATTATTAGGATTAGATAGGTATTTTTCCACTGAAATGTTAACGTTTGTCACAATATCCTCTTCCCCTTTCTGTAAAACAGAAGGAGCTTTAGCTGTTTTTAAACCCTTTACAGTTCCAATTATAATCAAATCAGACTGTTTTACCATCTCTCCTGGGGTAACTCTTACCAAGCTATTACTTATATTAGTCATCAATCTATTCGAAGAATGGTTATAAAAATTAAATATAGCAGCGAAAACAGCAATAACAACGACCGAAGCTAATAAAATTATAATTCTATTTTTGTTCATATATTAATGAATTAATAATCAAATAATGGCTCTAATTCCAAATGCTTCTCTGTTCGGCTTATTCTACCCTCAAAACGATCATGCGCTGATTGATTGGCAGCAAAATCACATTCTAAATTGTTAGTCTTATACGCTAAACCATCAAGCAAATCAAAAGTTCTATCAATTCTTTTATTTATTGAATCAATCTGATTTTTTAACTCTAAGATATCTTCCCTTAAAGCTAATTTATTAAATTGTTGAGCGCTTAATGTGATCATAATTATATTATAATCTTCCTAGCGATACAGTCAATTCCCTATTTTTTTGCCTAATATCAGACTAAAACAAAAAACATCTCGTGAGAGAGATGTTTTTTTCGATATATGAAACGGAATAGATTAACGTTTTGACCACTGTGGGGCCTTGCGAGCCTTTCGTAAACCTGGTTTCTTTCTTTCAACTTCGCGTTTATCACGAGTCAAAAGTCCTGCAGTACTCAAAGCTTCACGATAATTTTCATCAATCTTTAATAAAGCGTGAGAAATACCATGTCTAACAGCTTCTACTTGACCTGATTTTCCACCACCACGAGTGATGATAGAAACATTCAAATCACGTAAATGACTAGTTAGTTTTAAAGCTTGAATAGATATAGAAGCAGTATCGCCAGGAAAATATTTGCTTAACTTAATACCGTTAACAATCATAGCTCCCTTACCATCTTCGTAAAGACGGACTTGAGCTACGGCAGTTTTACGGCGACCAATAGCCTGGACATACTTGCCAGAGAAATCAGCAGCTTCGCTTTTCTTCTCTACTTCTTTTTCCTTTTCCTTAGCAACAACCGGTTTAGCGACTTTTTTTACAGTCTTTTTTTCTACCATATTATTAGTCGTATTTTATTTAATAATTAATCTTTTCATCATAGCTGGACGCAATCTTGTTGGAGGAAGCATCTCTCTAACCGCTCTTTGCAAAACAAATTCCGGTTTAGCTTTCATGACGTCAGACATCTTTTTTGTTCTTAAACCACCTGGGTAACCGGTAAAACGGTAATACAGCTTCTGGTTTAATTTCTTTCCAGTAAATTTAGCAAATTTAATGTTAGAAACTTCTACGATATCATCTTCATCTAAATGAGGTTGATAAGTAGGTTTATTCTTACCACGAAGCAAGGTAGCGATACGGGTAGCCATACGACCGATAGTTTGTTCGGTAGCATCAATTTTATGAAGTTTTCGTTCGATAATATTTTTCATAGTATTAAAATTATTAGACCAATTCCAACTGTACCATCTTAGCACCATCACCTTGGCGATTACCAAGTCTAATGATACGAGTATAGCCACCGTTTCTGGTTTTGTATCTTTCACCTAAAACTTCCATTGATTTCTTAACTGCGCCCTTCTGAAGAAGAACTTGAATTAATTTACGGCGAGAACTCAAATCACCAGTCTTAGCAATAGTGATCAATCTCTCTACCAATGGTTTAACCACCTTAGCCTTAGCCTCAGTTGTTGTTATTTTTTCATATAGCAAAACACTGGAAGCCATGTTACGGAGCATTAACTCACGAGCTTCTTTGGGTCGATCCAGGGTTTTTACCTTATTGTTATGTCGCATACCTTTCAGGAATTATTATTATATAAAATTATTTTTTAGCTTTTTTAGCTTTCTTTTCTTTTGGTTCTTCTTTTTCTTCCTCTGCTACAATCTCTTCTTCCGCTGCAACCTCTTCAGCCACTTCAACTTCAGGACCAGATAATAAAGAATTAAATTGATCAATCAAAATCTGAACTGATTCTTTGAAAGCTTCTTCATAAGTGATAGTACCATCAGTCTTGATGTTAACAATCAACTTATCCCAGTTAGTCATCTTACCAACACGGACATTTTCCACGTTGCTAGAAACGGCTAAGATTGGAGAAAAAATTGCATCAACTTCGATGTAACCAATTTCATTACTAGCTTTTTTATCACCTTCAGAGATCTGATAACCACGACCTGGACGAATATAGATTTCCATATTCAAATTTCCAGCTGGGTCAGTGATATTAGCTAATACTAATTCTGGATTAATAATTTCTACCTGACTGTTCTTGGTGATATCTGAAGCTTTAACAGCCTTCTTACCAGAAACAGACAATTCTAATTTAATTTCTTCTTCGCTGTGCATTTTAAAACGAAGTTGTTTTAAGTTTAAAACAATTTCTAAAACATCTTCTTTGATGTTTGGGATAGCCATAAATTCATGGCTAGCACCTTTGATTTTAACACCAACAACAGCAGCACCAGGTAAAGAAGAAAGCAAAACACGGCGTAAAGAGTTACCTAAAGTCATACCATAACCAGGATATAAAGGTTCAACAATCGCGCTTCCCTCATGAAGCTGTTCACCGTTTTTAAATTCAATTTTTTTAGGTAGAGAAATTTTTTCCATAAATAAATTGTTAAATTGTTGAATGTTAAATTATTTTTAAAACAATTTAGCAATTTAACAATTAATTAATTATTCTAAATGAAACAAATAATTATTTAGAGTAGAACTCAATGATCATTTGAACATTCACATTCTTCGGCATATCATTTTCTCCTGGTTCATGCAGAACTTTAATAGACATATCGGAAGCATCGAAGTGCAACCAACTTGGAAGTTCAATTTTCTTCATTCTTTCACCTAAATCTCTGAAAAAACGATTCTTAGAACTAGCTTTCTTGATTTTGATAACATCACCAATCTTAACTGTAAATGATGGAACATCAACCTTACGGCCGTTAACTGTCAAATGACCATGATTAACCAGCTGTCTGGCTTGAGTTTGGGAAGTACCAAAACCAGCTTTATGAATAACATTATCTAAACGCATTTCTAAAAATTTCAAGAAGTTTTTACCAGTATCACCAGTTTGCTTACGAGCCTTATCAAAAGTCAAACGGAATTGTTTTTCCATTAAACCATAAATCTTACGAGCCTTTTGCTTTTCAGCTAATTGCAAACCGTAATCACTAGAACGTTTTTTACCTTTTGGACCATGAATACCAGGTGGATAATTACGTACTACCATGGCGCATTTTGAAGTATTACAACGATCACCCTTTAAGAGTAATTTTTCTCCTAAGCGGCGGCATTGCTTACATTTTGGCGCTAAATTTTTTCCCATATAATAATTTTATTTAATGATTAACTATACACGTCTTGGTTTCTTTGGACGGCAACCATTGTGTGGAATTGGAGTTACATCTTTAATAGCGGTAACATTTAAGCCATTAGCATTCAAAGCGCGGATAGCAGCTTCACGGCCAGTACCAACACCAGAAACGAACACCTTAACTTCTTCCAATCCGAATTCTTCCTTAGCTTTTTGAGCAGCGATCTTAGTAATGATTTGAGCAGCATAAGGAGTAGCTTTTTTAGCACCCTTAAAACCAGCCAAACCAGCACTAGCCCAAGAAATAACGTCACCATTATTATCAGTTAAAGATAAAATAGTATTATTGTAAGTAGCATTGATAAAAGCCTTACCAGATTTAACAGTCTTAGCTACTTTTCTTTTCTTCTTCTTAATCAATTTCTTTTTAGCTCTAGCCTGTTTATTCTTTTCTAATTTTTGTTTGATTTCTTCTGGTAATTCATCATCGGTTGACATGATCTGTTCAACACTTTCTTCAATATCATCATCATCTTCTTCCTCTTCTAAATCATCAATGCTCTCTAGTTCAGAGTCTGCATCTAAAGTATCATCTTCATTGATTTCAGGAGTAGCCACTATAGTAGCTTCTTCATCCTGTTGTTTCTTTTCTTCTGCCATATTTAAATTTTTATTTTATTATTTCAAATTATTAGGTTTTCTGTGCAGATTTAGCGCGGCCAGAACCCATAGTAACACGTTTGTTACCACGAACAGTACGACTATTGGTTTTAGTTCTTTGACCACGAGCTGGTAAATTCTTAGTATGACGGGAACCTCGAAGTGAACCGATTTCTTTCAAGCGTTTGATATTGCTAGCAGTATCGCGACGTAAATCACCTTCTACTAAATTGTGTTTTTCAATTATCTCTCTAATCTTGTTGACTTCCTCATCACTCAAATCACTAACACGAGTGGAAGGATTAATTTTAGCGGTAGCTAAAACTAAAGCGGCTTTAGTAGCGCCGATGCCAAAAATATAGGTTAAGGCGATTACCACTCTCTTCTCTGTAGGGATGGTCACGCCGGCTATTCTTACTGCCATAAAATTTAAAAAAATTAATATTATTAATTATCCCTAATTAACCTTGTCTCTGTTTGTGTTTAGGGGTTTTACAGATAACATAAACTCGGCCCTTACGACGGACGACTTTACAATCTTTACAAATTGGCTTAGCGCTGGCTCTAACTTTCATAATCAAATTATAATCCACACATAACACGTATAAATGCCGAAGCTATATGCGATTTTAAATTATTTCAATGTTTTTATAAACGATATGTGACTCTTCCCTTAGATAGATCGTAGGGACTAATCTGAATTCTAACACGATCACCTGGAAGAATTTTAATCTTATTCATCCGCATCTTTCCAGATAAATGAGCTAAAATTTCATGTCCATTTGCCAAGGCAACTTTAAAAGTTGCAGATGGCATTAATTCTAAAACTTCTCCTTCGGTTTCAATAAACTCTTTCGAATCTAAAACCGGGTTTTCTTTGTTTGACATTAACGCAAAAAAAATTGATAAAGACTTAAAAAGCGTATGGCTGATACGCCCCTACCTTATCAAAGTTTATTTCCTAAAAAATTATTAATATTTTTTCTCAATCTAATAATGACCTTATTATAACCACACGGCGCCCCTTTGTCAAGGGGATAATTACAAAATTGCCCTAAGTATTGACACATCATTAAAAGTATTGTTAAAACATTTTAAATCTTTTTTTGGATCTGTTTCAAATCTACCGGCTTCAATATGCCATATTCAGTGATAATTCCAGTAATCAGCTTGTGAGGGGTGACATCAAAAACGGGATTGAAAGACTTGGCTCTTTTAGGTGATATTGGCTCGTATTTATAGCGAATATCACGTAAAATCTCTTCCCCGCTCCGTTCCTCAATCTTAATCTCTAAGCCAGATTTAAGGGAAAAATCAATAGTGGCTGAAACAGCTGCTACATAAAAAGGGATGTGGTGTTCGTGAGCCATTAAGGCTAGAGGGTAAGTACCAATCTTATTAGCTGTATCACCATTAGCAGTGATTCTGTCTGCTCCCACAATTACCATATCAACAAGCCCATGACTCATCAGATAACCGGAGGCTGAGTCGATATTCACAGCATAATCAATTCCAGCCTTATCCATCTCCCAGGCAGTTAAACGAGCACCTTGAAGCCAAGGCCTAGTTTCATCTAAACGAACCTTAATATCCTTCCCTTCCAAAAAAGAATGGAAGACAGGAGCGGTAGCTGTTCCAAACCAGATAGCTGACAAAGACCCAGCGTTACAATGAGTAAGAATTGTCATTCCATCCTTAATCAGGATACTGCCGTGCTCTCCAATCTTTAGATTATTGTTAACTTCCCTCTTTAATAAATTCTGATATCTAGTCCTAATCTCCTGTTTCATTTTTAAAACAGAACTAATATTCAAATCTTCCAAGATAGTCTTAACACCCCAGGCCAAATTAACTGCTGTCGGACGAGCCTTGATAATTTCTTTCCCTATCTTCTTGAGATCAGAATAAAATTTCTGCGGATCGTTCTTCTTATAATTATTGCTAGCCAGAAAAACTCCGGCAGCACCAACGGCACCAATAGCTTGAGCGCCACGAACTCGCATCTCTTTGATGGCAGAAATGGCGTCAGTATATTTTTTTAATTTTATAAACCTCAACTTCCCTGGCAACTTAGTCTGATCGATAATCAAAACATGATCAGCTTTAAGCTCTACGGTTAAAGGTAACTTCTTACGCAGATAATTTAAATTTTTCATGATATTTAGTCATTATATCTAAAGAATTTTTAATATTTTTCCCGAGAGCGATAACACCATGATTTTCCTGAACTATATAATCGTGCTTTTTAGCAGCCCGAGACACAGCCTTAGCTGATTCGATGGTGCCATAAGAATAAGGCTTAAGATAGGCTACTTCCTTAAATTTCTGTTTACTCTTTAACACCAAGAAATCATGAGCGTGAAAAACGCAACCGACGTCCGGTCGAGCCTGGTAAGTAAAATAATGAAGACGGGATTCAGAGCTTGGTTCATGTTTTCCTTTAACCCAAACGGTATCTTTATCGGCTTTAATTACTAATACAAAGTCAGAAAGCTTTAATTCATAAGGATGAGCACTAGTCCTCTTGATAATCAAACCCTCCTTGGTTCTGACACTAATATTACCACCATTTTCATCTTTCATACCCATCTTTCCACTAGCCTTACCAGCTTTGATCATCTCCTTAATCATCTCCTTCTCTTTTACTGTCGGCTTGAAATCACCAGCGAAAACAATATTAAATTTAGTTCCAATATATTTTTCTTTGCTCATATTATTATTTATTTTTTCCTAATTTTAATAAAGCCTCTAAAGCAATAGTAACCGCTCTCTTCTCCAATTCTACTAACTGACCCTTTCCACTTTGAGCCTCACTGGAATATCGAGCAATTTTAGCTTTGATATTTTTTTCACCTTCAGCATCAACCACTAACAAGATTGACCCAGCCTTAACGCCTTTTACTCGAGCTAAAGTCAAAACTGTTCCGGCTTCCATATCTTGAGCTAAAGCGCCAAATTGGCTCCAGATTACTTTGCGATCTTTATTAGCCTTAGAATAAAGCGCATCAGAACTGATACTTGGACCGACATGATATTTAGCTTTTACCGCTAAAGCAGAATCTTCTAGCGCCCGCAGAACATGTCTATCAGCTACAGCGGGAAATTGTAATGGGACATAATCAAGACAAGTATGATCTTCACGAATAACACTATCAGAGATGACAACATCACCAATCTTAATATTTTTCTGACAGCCACCACAGGAACCAACCCGGATAAAAGTATGAGCACCAAGATTAATTAACTCCTCTATGGCAATAGCTGTTGAGGGCCCACCGATACCGGTAGAACAAATAGTCACTGGCAAGCCATGATATTTTCCAGTCACAACTCGATACTCTCGGTTAAAAGAAATCTCTTTAGGATTGTCCAATAGTTTAGCCATACGCAACACTCTTCCTGGATCACCCGGAAGCAAGACATAAGGAGCGACATCACCTTTCTTGCATAAAAGATGCGGTTCTAATGAAGATTTTTTCGTTATCATATTTTTATAATTATTATTCGATATAATTAATCTCTCTTTCTAATTTAATACCATATTTATCTTTAACTGCTTTTATAATCCGGTCGGATAATCTCAAGATGTTTACCGCTTTAGCTCCACCATAATTAACTAAAACTAGGGCTTGCTTTTCATGAGCCCCCACCTTGCCAAAAACTTTACCCTTAAAACCGCATTGCTCAATCAACCAGCCAGCTGGAATTTTCATACCTTTTTCAGTTTTAAAGAACCTAATATCAGAAAACTTCTTTTGTAACTTATTAAAAGCCGTTAGGCTTATTTCCGGATTCTTAAAAAAAGAACCGGCGTTAGGTAAAATAGCGGGGTTAGGTAATTTGCTGTTTCTGATTTCAAAGATAGCATCAACCACTTCTCTAGCTTTAGGGTTAACAATGTTTTTATCACTCAGGGTCCTCCTGATATCGCCATAATCTAATTTGAAATTTGGAGCCTTGCTTAATTTCAAGGTCACACTATAAACGAAATATTTATTTTTTAATTTTCCTTTAAAGACACTATGACGATAAGCAAAATCACAAGCCGCCTTATTGAACTTCTTCAATTTTCCAGTCTTGAGCTCCACTGCCTCCAGTTCAGCAAAAACATCTTTCAACTCCACGCCATAAGCGCCAATATTCTGCATCGGAGCTGCTCCAACTGTACCAGGAATCAAAAATAGATTCTCCGCACCATAACAATTATTCAAAACCGCATAATTAACCAAAGATGACCACCATTCACCGCTTTGAGCTTTTAGCCAAACAAAACTCTTAGTCTCTTTAACCTTCTCAATTCCTTTAATTTCATTCTTAATAACTAAACCTCTGAAGCCTTTATCATTAATCAAAGTATTAGAACCTCCACCCAAAAATAATATTTTCTGTTTATTTTTTCGAGACCAGAAAACAGCTTCCAATAAATCTTCTAGACTGGAAACGGCGACAAAAAAATCAGCCACTCCCCCGATCTTAAAGGTGGTGTATTGGTCCAATTTAATTTTCTTTTTGATATCAATCATAATGATTAATTAATTTCACCTAAGTTTTGTAGTTTTAATAATTTAGAATAGAGACCGCCATTAATCTGAGACAACTCTGTGTGACTGCCATGCTCCGCCACTTTACCACCTTCCAAAACCACAATCTTATCCGCCTTCTTAATGGTACTCAAACGATGGGCAATGATAATCATGGTCCGGTCGTGACTTATTTTTTCCATAGCATCCTGAATCAAAACCTCACTCTGACTATCAAGATTAGACGTCGCTTCATCAAAAATCAGAACACGAGGATTAGCTAATATAGCACGAGCGATACCAATTCTCTGTCTTTGTCCACCAGATAATTTTATACCTCTTTCACCTACAGTGGTCTCATATCCTTCTTCTAATTTTACAATAAATTCTTCAGCATTAGCAATTCGAGCTGCAGCTTTAATCTCCTTAAGACTAGCGCCAGGTTTAGCATAGGCGATATTATCCCTAACACTCAAATCAAAAATTTCCACTTCCTGCGGGACGATAGCAAAAAATTTCCGGAAAGCCTGCAGGTCATAATCCTTCAAATCTTTTCCATCTAACAATACCTTTCCAATCTGTGGATCATAATGGCGGTAGGTCAAACGAGCAACTGTGGTTTTTCCACCGCCAGAAGGGCCAACCAGCGCAGTGACACAACCGGAATTAATTTTGAAGTTTAGTTTTTTGACTGCTGGGTTTTTATTATCACCATAACTGAAAGAAACATTTTGGAATTCTATTTCTCCTTCAATCTTTTTAGGTTTGAAAGCATCAGGCTTACTGACAATTTCAGTCTCAGTATTAAACAATACTAACAAACGATTAACACCTTCCCGACCTTCTTCCATTCGGTCATAAAAACGAGATAGACGATTCAAGGAAGAGTAGGCTTTTTCACTGAGAGTAAAAACAAAAATCAAAGTACCGACAGTCATTAAATTATTATAAACCAAATAAACACCCAAAAACAAAACTGTCACTCGACCGACATCCATTAATAAATTGCGACCCAATCCAACCTTCATCATCCAACCCCATTGTTTGTTTTCATTCTCCCGAATATGAGTCTTGACGGAATCAAATTCATCAAGATCCCTTTCTTCCTGTACAAAAGATTGAACAGCGTTGATATTAATAATAGCTTGCCCCATCTTGCCGGAAGCTTTTTCGTAATCTTTGTAAATCTCTTTTCTGATGGGATGCATCCGCTTATTAGCCTTATAGGCGATAAGAATATAAAGCGGTGCAAATAATAAAAACGACAAACCAATTCGATAATCAACATAAAATAAAACAACCAGAGTAAAAAATAAACGAATCAGAGTTGGAAACACCTCCCAAAAGATATTATCTAACAAGCGAGACACCTTTTCCACTCCTCTTTCAATTTTAACTATCTTGCTTCCGGTATTTTCTTTTTCATGATAACCCAAACCGAGATAAACTAATTTTTTTTGAGCCTTGATACCTAAAAAATATTCCAACTCGACCAACAGGCGCAAGATTCGACGATCATTAAAATAAGTCAGCAAAGCTTGGACCTCGCCTGTCGCTAAATATAAAACAATTAATTTCAAAACAAACCAGACCTTATCCGGACTGAAGCCGGTTAAACTATCAATCACTACTTTTAAAATATATGGATTAACTAAATCCAAAACCGCCATCACAATAGTGGTGGTAATAATAAATTTAAAAAATTTCTTGAAGGGCTTTAATAATTTCCATAACTCCACCCAAAAATTACTCCAAGAAATGATTTCTTTTTTTTCAACCTCTTTCTTAATATTATTAGACATATAACAACTATTTTTTTATCAACTCCTTCCCGACCCGGAAGACATCACCAGCACCCATCAGCAATATTAAGTCATTCTTAGTCGCTTTACCTTTTAAATATTCCGTAACTTTCTCGAGAGTTGGAATATAGTTAATCTCTAAATTAGGAGAATGTTTTTTTATCTTCTTAAGCAAGTCGAGACTGGACACTCCACCTTGCTTTTCTCGAGCTGAGCCATAAATATCCAATAAGACTAATTCATTAGTATCATTAAAGCTTTTAGAAAAATCGTCTAAGAGGGCTTTAGTGCGAGTAAAAGTATGGGGGTGAAAAACAGTAATAATATTACGATCCATATACATTTTACGAACCCCTTCTAATGTTGATTTAATCTCAGTTGGATGATGAGCATAATCATCAATAATCAAAGCACCCTGATACTTCCCCAAGATCTGAAGTCTTCTTTCAGTTCCAGAAAAAGACAGGACGGCTTTCTTGATATCAAAAAAATTCATGCCCAATTTTTTAGCGGCAGCGATAACAGCTAGAGCATTGTAAACATTATGTTCGCCTGAAAGTAAAATTGACCACCGACCCAAATCTTTTCCTTTCTCAGTAACAGAAAAATATTGGCGGCCATTCTTGATAGATAAATCAGAGGCTAGATAATCGGCTTCTTTGTTTTTCAAAGCATAAGAAATTACTTGACCAGGACACTCTTTGGATATTTTTAGAGCCGCCTTGTCATCAACATTAACCACCAAGAATCCTTCCTTCAGAACTTTCTTTACAAAGTCGGCAAAGACCTTGATATAATCTTTTTCCGTTTTGAAAAAATCAGGATGATCATAATCAATATTATTCAGAAGAACTCCTTTAGGGGAAAAATATTGTAACTTGTTTTGATACTCATCAGTCTCGGCTACGAAGTAACGGCTTCTGCCCTTCAAAGTGCTGCCTTTAAACTGTGGCACCGGGGCTCCCACTAAAACATTCGGGGATAAACCGCCTTTATAAAGCACGTAACCTAACCAAGCTGAAGTAGTAGTCTTGCCGTGACTGCCACAAACCGCCAAACCATCAAATTGGCTAAAAATCTCTCCTAAAGCCTCAGCGTAAACTAAAATCAATTGATCGGACTTTTTATTCTTCTTATCTAACAATTGGCTAAGTTCTACATTATTTTCTACATTAAAAGCACTAGAATAAACAATTAAATCCACCTTAGACGGGATGTTTTTAACCGCAAAAGGGCTCATAATCTTAATTTTTTCCTTCTGCAAGACCTTGGTGGTCATAAAATTCTCCGGATTGTCTGATCCGGACACTTTTACACCGCTTTCTACCAAAAACTGAGCTAACATAGTCATGCCAACCCCCTTAACTCCGATAAAATAAGCTGTTTCAATATTTTTTCCTTTGATATTCATATAATTCATTATAACACAAAATAGAAAAACACCCAAAAACAAGCCCGAGGGTGGCCATGGCTATTGATTTATTTTTAATTTTGTGTTATTATTTTGAGGTAATAAACCTATTATCTTAAAAGCTATCCCGTATGGCCGCAGCAAAACTAACTCCCGCTGAAATCAAAAGTCGTCTCGAAAATATCGATGCTATTTATCAGAATTACATCAAAAAAATTGAAAATATCAGAAACAAAGAAAGAGATATTTTAAGTAATTTTATCAAAAAGATGGAAAATAAGAAGCTGACAGAAATTCGTCGCTCCATCCAAAGCGAATACAAATAATAAATTAATATGGCTATCGAAAAGAAAATAGACAAAAACAACGAATTACTAGACTCATCAGAAACTGAAATCAATCAGGCGGTTTTAGAATCCCAAACTGAAAACAAAAAGAATGAAGTTGAACATAACTACCAACATGGGTATGAGATTTTACATGATCTAGCCCAGAAAGCTTTTACACTTTCTACTAGCGAAGAAACTAGTACTATCAAGCCTGAAATTAATAATTTAGAAAAAGAAGCCAAAGAACTATCCACAGAAACTAAAGAAAAAATTGAACAAGAGTCCTCGGAATCGGCCATAGAGCACCTCCCTAACTATAATCCTGAATCAGCTGAAGCCAAGCTTGTCGAATTATTTCCAGCTAGCGAAAAAATCCAAAAAAGATTCAATGAAAAAATTTCTCCTGAAATGAAAGAAGCTATCGCCATTGTTTGTGGTCAAGTCTTCAATAAAGGAAAATATCCCTACACTCTCATTGGCTCTAATTGCTATATTCCTCACACTGAACATTCTGAGAAGATTCCAGACGACCTGGATGTCATTTTTGGTATCAAAGATCTCGGAATCGATTTGAAAGATATCGTAGAAGAAAAAAATCCAGATGGCGAAAAAAATATAAGTCGAGTAACTAAGTATACTGATGGCGCCTATGCTGAATTAGTCAAGCTCCAAGAACAAGGAATAATTAAAGACTTAGGAGTGGAAGAGTTGCGTAAATTCGGTCACGAAAAAAATGGCTGTGTCAAAATTCGTTGTCTAATTAAAACTGCCAATGAATGGAAGGAGATGGAAGCGTTTGCTCAAAATATGAATGACGAAGTAATAAACCAAGGGAAAAATAAAAACGGTATTATCAACCTAGGAGTTGAAAAACAAAGATTGGAAGTAATTGATGCTAACGGCGTCAAAGTTAATATTGGCAGTGAAAAAACAGCCGAAGAACTCTATCTCAAAAATACCATCAATGAGTTCGGATTATATAATTTAAACGGCTGGGAAAACAAAGGGGCCGTAAGCGCTAAAGCTCTCCAACGTATTTTCAATATCATTAACCTAGACAGTCAAAGATTTGAGGATTCCATTGATCAGATGATTGAAAATATTGGACAAATAGACCCACCAACCGAAGAATCAAAAATTGCTCAAAAGACCCTCAAAAATCTTTGGGATCAATTTAAAACTCTTCCAACAGAAGGTCCTGGGCTAGTAAAACATCTCATGGAAGTTAACCAAATTGAAATAGATACAGACAACCCAAGAGAAAGAAAAATTTTAAGCACTGAAAAGGCTGTTGATATTATTACCACTGAAACAAAGAAGGATATGGCCGACATCTTTGACCGTTACCAGGAATTAGAAAAAAAATATCAAGAATATTTAAACGATCCGGAAAAATCTCCAGAAAAAAATCAGGCCACTATTGAAATTATCGACCAAGAAATACAAACACTTTTATCAATCGGATCAAAATATAAAAAATATTTAAATAATACTAACAGCGCTGACAAGAATGATTTCTGCGTCTATGCTGCTATGCCCCAACTCAGAAACCAATTTATTTTACCGGTAATTACCCGATTGGCTAACAACCGAAAAAATTTAGAAAAAATATAAAAATATAAAAATATGAATTTAAATACTAACCAAAATAGCGTAGCCATGAAAACCAACGAAGACGGCAACAAAACAACAACGCCGCCAATCACGCCAGAAGAACACGAACAAGATAAAAAAAATCTACCTAAGGCAGATTTTATAAAACAATTAATGTTGTCCGGGACTCCGCCAGAAGAAGCGGAAGAGTTAGCTGATGAGATTTATGGAAAAGCTTAAGACAATAAATCGTCTATAATTTTTTTCATATCAGCATTAGCTGATTTAATAACATTCTTTACAAAGCTGCATAAATCATTATGCAGCTTTTTATTTTCTAAGAGTTCCCTAACCTGAGACACAAATATATCAGTTGATAATTTCTTTTCCGTTAAAACTATAGCTGCTTTTTGGTCTGCAAAAATAGCAGCATTATCCTCCTGATGAGAATCAGGCATTGGGATCAAAATAGAAGCTTTGCCTAAAGCAGATATTTCCGTCAAAACGCCTAAGCCACAACGAGAAACTATCAGATTGGATTTATCCATAAACCACAACACCTCATCATGGTTCATAAACTCTACCGACAAATAATCATTTTGTTTTTCAAGCTCTTCTTTTTTTCCGGTACCAGTAACATGAACAACCTGACAAAAAGATAAAAGTTGTTTCAAACTATCTTTTACTAACCAATTAATAAAAACCGAACCAGTGCCACCACCTAAAACTAGAAGCAAGGGCTTATTCTGATCTAAATTATATTTTTCAAAAAGATTATTTTTTTCAATCTCCTTTTCATTAATCGGATTACCAACCCAAGAAGCTTTAGGGCTATAGTCTTTTATTGATTTTTCGAAAGTAACCGTCACCTTCTTGGCCACCTTAGCCATCAACTTATTAGCTAATCCGGCTCGAATATCTTGCTGATGGATTAACACTGGAATCTTCAAACAATAAGCGGCATAAGCCAACGGTACACTAACAAAACCGCCAGCTGACATCAAAAGATTAGGATGATATTTTTTTAGAAGATAAAGTGATTGGAAAAAGGCTCCAATAATTTTAAAAATGTCAGTAAAATTTTTCCAAGAAAAGTAGCGACGCAACTTACCACTCATAATCGGCAAAAATAGAATCTGAGCTGACTCGACCAAATATTTTTCTGGTCCGGAATTAGTTCCCACAAAAATAAAATTATAAGATGACTTCAAATAATCTGCCACAGCTAAAAGTGGAGTAACTGACCCACCAGTACCCCCTCCTGACAACATAATTATTTTTGGTTTGTTTTTCATCTTCATATTTATTTACATTTTACGTGATATAACCCTGGTCTGACGGCTGATATTTGCCAATATTCCAATCGCTGCCATAATCGACAGCAAAGAAGAACCACCCGAGGAAACAAACGGCAAAGGAACTCCAGTCATCGGAATAAAATTCATTGTTCCGCCAATATTCAAAATAGTTTGAACTATTATCCATGAAACGATACCAATAGCTAATATCCGACCATATAAATCTGGCGCTAATTTAGAAATAACCCAACCTCGATAAAATAGGAAAAAATATAAAAATAACAAAAATAATGATCCCACAAAACCAAGCTCTTCAGCTACTACAGCAAAAATAGAATCACTCCAAACCTCCGGTAAATACATAAATTTCTGTCGACTTTCACCTAATCCCCTACCCCAAAAACCACCAGAACCAACAGCAATCAAAGCCTGATTAGTCTGATAGCATTTATCATCAGCACTAATCTCCGGATTCTTATAACACTGGATTCTGTCCATCTTATTAGATTTCACATTAACCAAAATCAAAAAACAAGCTGCAGCTAAAAGGAGTGCCACCAAAACATGCTTCCATTTTCCACCAGCTACAAAATACACCATTACTGAAGTTGCAAAAATAATAGATAGAGTTCCTAGGTCAGGTTGCATTAACATCAAAGAACCAATAATTGCCAAAACTACCAAGAAGGGGGCAATACCATGATAAAAATCTTCTAATTTACCCTGTTTTACCTCTAACCAAGCTGATAAATAAAGTAAAAATGATATCTTTACAAACTCTGATGGTTGAAGTGAAAATCCAAAAATATTAATCCAATTATGAGCCTTGCCATAATTAGCTGAAAGACCTGGAATAAATACTAATATCAACAAAAAAATGGAAAATAACAAAAAATGAAAAGCATATTTCCGCCAGATATGATAATCAATCCGAGAACAGATAATAAATGCTGGTATTCCTAAAACTAATCCAATAAGTTGATGATTAATGAAATAGAGACTATTACCAGAACGCAGATAACCAGCCACAAGCGAAGCACTAAAAAGCATTACTAAACCAAAAATTACCAAAGCAAAAGTCACCATGATTAATTTCCGGTCCGGAACGTGATAATTTTTTTTGAGAGTTAGTAATTCTTTGAAAAACATGAATCCTTAATTTAGATATTTTTATCAAGCAAAAAGATCATTAGACCGATAGAAGCCATCACTCCAGCCACCAACCAGAAGCGCATTACGATTTTAGTCTCAGGCCAACCAACGGCTTGATAGTGATGATGAATAGGAGAAGAAAGAAAAACTTTTTTATGGCGGAATTTTTTAGATAAGAGTTGAATGATAACTGAACCTGACTCCAACACAAAAATGAATCCGATAAAAGGCAAGATAAAGATATTATTAGTCATCAAAGCAATAATACCGAGCGTCACGCCCAGACTCATCGAACCGGTATCTCCCATATAAAAACGAGCCGGAGCAATATTGAACCACAGGAAAGCTAAGAGTGCTCCCATTAAAACGCCACAGAAGGCAGCAAGATCATAACGTCCCATAGAAAAGGCGATAATACCATAAGCAATATAGGAAACTAATAATGTTCCACCAGCCAAACCATCTAATCCATCAGTTTCATTAACCGAGAAAGAAGTAGCAACGATAACTGTGACAAAGATTGGAATATACCACCAACCGATCTCAAAGTTTCCCAAGAAAGGGATATGAATCATAGACCAATCCAGCTTGAAATAAAACCACAGGGCACCAAAGATAGCGATGGCAGTATAAATCAATAAACGATGACGCATCTTCAAGCCACCACCACCCATCATTCCCTTACCCCGAACATCCAACCAATCATCAAACAACCCAATCAGGGCTGAAGCAATTAAGGCTCCAAGTGGTAATAAGGTTTCTTTCTGAGTTAAGAAATTCAAACTCTTAAAAATATCAATCGGTAAAATTTTTCCTAAAAAATAAAAAAATAAAATAAAAACCAGCAAGGTGCCCCACATCAAGACACCACCCATAGTTGGAGTTCCCGCCTTATGAGCATGGAGCTTGCTGAAAATCGGAGTAGAGCCGCTGTTCCTAATCTGCTTCCCTAATTTATATTTATATAAGACGTTAGTTAAAAGCGGTGTCCAAAAAATGGTGAAGATAAAAGCCAGGGTAGACAAAAAAATTATTTTAATCAAATAAAAATCAATCATATTATTATTACCTAAAATTAATCAAATAAACAGCCAGAGCTGCTAACAACAAAAAAGTATTAGCTAGAGCTGCTGTGTTCCACAATAAATAAGACACAAATTTAAAATGCTTATGCCGAGCAAAGAATAATAGCAAAGCTAAATTTAAAATTATCAAAACTAGACCAAGAACTGGATTAACAAACAACTCTCCCCGATGACCGATTAAATCAATACCGAAATCAATATTATAATGAAGCACGGTCAGATCATCTCCTAAAGAACGATAGAGTAAAAAGGAAAAAGACCAATTCAAAAGATTCAAAACCAAAACTACCACACCATAAACACGAGAAAAAGGCAAACTGAAGACCTCATTCAAGGCGCCGGATAGATTATTTCTAAAAAGGGCCAGATTATGGCTGATTTTTCCAAGTGAAAACATAAAAAGTAAAAATAAATGATTAATTCTATTATTAGTTTAGCATGTTTTAAAATAATATAAAATAATGCTATAATTAATAAATAATAAGAATAATCCATATGAAAATATTTTGCGTCATTCCAGCCTACAACGAATCTAAAAGTATTATAGCCGTTATCAACCGCGTCAAGCCCCTAGTGGACGAGATGGTGGTAGTTGACGACCATTCCGCTGACAACACCTTTGAACTCGCTAAAAGTACCGGAATTCCAGTTTTACACCACATCATTAACCGTGGACAAGGTGCCGCCCTCCAAACCGGCAATGATTATGCCCTGCTCCATGACGCCGATATCATTGTCCACTTTGATGCTGACGGCCAATTCTTAGCAGAAGAGATTAAAGATGTGGTTAGGCCAATCGTCGATGTTCAAGCTGATATAGTTTTCGGCTCTAGATTCTTAGGCAAGAAATCAAACCTGCCTAAATTCAAAAAGAATGTCATCATGCCCCTGGCTAAAGCTATCAACAAGATATTCTTCGACATCAACCTATCTGATCCCCAAAATGGATTCAGGGCAATGAGCGCTAAAGTAGCCCGTGAAATCAGAATTGAAAACGATGGTATGGCTCACTGCAACGAAATCCTAATCAAAGCTTTCAAAAATAAATACCGCGTTAAAGAAGTTCCAATCACCGTTATCTACCACGAATTCGGCCAGAAGTTTTCCGGCGGTATCCGTATCATCAAAGATTTAATATATAAAAAATTAACTAGATAATATTATGTTCCAACAAGTATTTGCCCTATTGATCATCGTTTTCTTCCTGACTAGGATAATAAAACAAAAACAAAAAAATCAGATTACCAGAAATGAGAGCATCTTCTGGATTACTTTCTGGTTATTAGCCGCTACTGCAGTTATCTTTCTGAAGACTATCGATAAGGTAGTAGCCGCTCTCGGATTCTCTGTTTCCGGAATTAACTTTCTGCTATACGTCGCCGTCATGCTTCTTTTCTACTTCGTTTTCAAAATGAGATTGAAAATAGTGAAAATGGAAAAAGATATCACTAACATTACTCGAGAGGTAGCTTTAAAGAAATAAACTCAATCAAAATAATCTTAAATAAAAAGAGCTGATTTTAATCAGCTCTTTTTATATTCAAAATAATTAAATTTAATCTTTTAAGCAACGCACGGAATAGCTGGCGGCACGAAGAGCAGAGAGACGATAAACAGTGGCATCACTTGAAATTAAATAACGAACCCAAGCATTAGAACCATTAATAGAGGACGACCAAAAGAGCGCGTATGTTCCCTGACCATAGGACGTACCATCGGTAGTACGAATACCACCCAAGAGACCTTCAAAACCAGAAGACCCACCTGATTTTAATTTCGTTCCAGCGTCAGCACAATCCCAAGCGCCATTTCGACTAGCATTACAAGTGGTATTACTCAAATATTGATCAAGAGTATTTTGTTGAGCGTCAGTTGGAACATGCCATCCAGTCGGACAAATTCCTTGGGCACCTTCTGAAGCAGAATATTGCATCGCTTCATTCCATTGGTACAAGCCTCCTTGGGTCTGACAATTACCATAAGAGTTGCCATAACAATATTTTTCTAAAGTGCTGTTATTAGCTTGATTTGTTGCTCCAGCTATCATATTTCCGACATTCATATTTTGCTTCATCCAACATTGAGTGCCAATAGACACGGTATCGTAAGTACATTTGTCATAATATGGAGCAGATTCATTACAGGTATAACCACCAACAGTAGAAACAACAATTTGACTGCCACAAGTTCAAGCAGTACAGGTACCACCATTACAACCCTGCCCTATGGGACAATTGGCAGTGCGAGCACAATATGTTCCGCCTTGGCAAACAGCATTAGCCGGATTACAGTTTTCACAACAAGGCAGAGAGCCATTAACGCAAGAGCAACTATTAACCACAACAGCAGTTTCTGATCCCGGACCACCGTAAGTAACACCAGGTGGTGAAGCGGTGTTCACGCCACCGGTTAAAGAGCCGACATTACCACCAAGACAAAAAGAAATAGAGTAAATTGAGCCATCATCAGAATTATAATAGAAAGAATTGTCAGTATTAGAACAGGTACCATCTGAGGGAGTTGGAGCGGTGGGAACATTAGTCATATAAGTAGTTGTTCCTAGAGTTGAGGTAGAAGATAGTCCATTAGCAGTAAATTCGGCAGTCAGAGGATATCTTCCCATATCATTGAAATACAGTTCTAAAGCAGTCTGCATCTGTTTGACGTCAGCAATCCGCTTAGCATCTCTACTCTTGGCTCTGGCATTATTCAATGCCAAAACCGAAATAGTCGCCAAGATACCGATGATGGCAATCAC
>JBAXIF010000003.1:0-27704 GCA_037138515.1 Candidatus Falkowiibacteriota bacterium | reverse complement strand
AACCAAGACTCTCGACTATCACCACTAATCAGCATTGTAGCTGAAAAAATAATAACGGCCGCCACTAAAAACCCGGCAACATAAAAAGAGCGGCGCGGTTTTTTAGGCGTCTCAGGGGTTTGATGATATTCAGCAAAAGCTGGGTCATTAGCAATGTTTTTATTGAAATCTACTTCCATACAAACAAAAATAAATAGCTTTAAAGGCTATAGTTCTAAACTCTCTTTAAAGATGAGTAGAAGATAGTCATGATAATTTCATTATAACTGGATTACACTCTTTTGACAATATAGAAAAATCTAGTGTAAAATGAAATTAATCGCCTAAAAATCTAAACAAAGAATAAAATGATTATCAGCTCTCATAATGACAGAATTCTGAGAATTGTCAAGTTATCTAAGCCGCGTGAAAGATCTAAACAAGGTTTGTTTATTATTGAAGGCGAACGTGAATTAGAGCTAGCTTTACAGGAAAAATATGAAATTGAAGAACTTTTTTATTCTCCTGAGCTGAGCTCAACAAATAAATTTGCCAATCACCACCTTCCTATTACGGAAGTTAGCGCCGACATCTTCAAAAAGATGGCTTACAAAGAAAAACCAGATGGTTATCTAGCTTTAGCTAAACTTATCAAAAAAGACCTGAAAGACATTAAATTAAGCCAGAATCCATTAGTAATAATCCTCGAAACAGTAGAAAAACCAGGTAATTTAGGGGCAATCCTCCGAACTGCCTATGCCGCCAAGGTTGATGCGGTCATTATCACCGATCCTCAAACTGACATTCATAACCCTAACGTGATCAGAGCCAGTATGGGTCATGTCTTTACCAATCAAGTGGTTGTGGCTAGTATTGAAGACACTAAAAAGTGGTTAGTGAAAAATAAAATAAAAAGTTACGGCGCCACTATCAAAGCCAAGAAGTATTATCATGAATCAAATTTCCAAAAACCAAGCGCTATTGTCATGGGAACTGAAGCGGCTAGTTTAAGCCCAAAATGGCTAGAAAGCCTTGATTATGAGATAAAAATCCCGATGCAAGCCGGAATAGATTCTCTCAATGTCTCCGTTTCCACGGCTATAATTACCTACGAGGCACAGCGTCAAAGATCTTTCGTTGACTTTTGCGACTAGTTTTGATAAATTGAGAAACAGAATGCGCCTGTAGTTCAATGGATAGAACACCAGCCTTCTAAGCTGGTTACGTAGGTTCGATTCCTACCAGGCGTACGAATAGTAAAATAATATTTTAAAAATATGCCAAAGAAAGCAGTGACCCCTAAAAAGGTAGTAGCTCCTAAAAAAGTAGCTAAAAAGACTGCCAGCAAAAAAACAACTCCAGAGGCTCATGACTGTAGTTGTTGCTCAGCTGTTTGCGGTAGTCGAAAATAATCATTATGACCTTCTTAATTCTTTTAGAATTAATACTTCTAGTAATTTTAGTTTTGTCTGCGATTAATTTCTTTAATATTGTTTTCAAAGGATTCGCCCCTTTTTTTGCGGCTAATTCTGAGGTTATTAAACTTGTCATCGACAACATCAAGCCAGTTAAGGGCCAAATAGTCTATGAGCTAGGCGCTGGAACAGCTAATTTCTTGAAGGGGGTTGAAGCTCAATATCCTGAAACTAAATTAATTGGTGTTGAATATTCTTTTTTTCCGTACTTGCTAGCTAAGGCTAAATTAAAAACATTGAAGAGCAAAATTGATTTAAGAAGACAGAATCTATACAAAACCGACCTACATGACGCTTCCTTTATATACTGCTATCTGATTCCAACTATGATGCCAAGATTATCTGAAAAGATCCAAAAAGAATGCCAACCAGGAACTACCGTTATCAGTTATATCTTTTCTATCCCTAATTTATCAATCAGAAAGACTATAGAAACGAAGGGTGGTAATATTTATTTTTATCAAGTATAATTTTTTATATAAGCAATTTATATAGTATGGTGCCTATGGTTTAGCGGTAGAACGACGGATTGTGGTTCCGTTAGTCTGGGTTCAACTCCCAGTAGGCACCCATTGAAAATAACTCCTTTTTAGGGGTTATTTTTGTTATATCCCTAACTTGATAAAAAATGATATAATTATACTATGGATAACATATTTATAAAAAAATCAAAAATAAACAACAAAGGCGTCTTTGCTAGTCATGATTTTAAAAAAGGCGATGTCGTTCTTTTGTGGAAGCCAAAAGTAATCAGCAAAGAAGAATTTGAAAAGTTAACTAAAAAAAATAATAATTATTTAGTAGAACAGGATGGAAATTATTTTTTAATGCAGCCCCCGGAAAAATTTGTTAATCACTCATGCGATCCAAATACCAGAGCCCTAAATAAATCAGATATAGCAATAAGGGATATTAAGACTGGGGAAGAGGTTACCTCTAGTTACTTAAGTTCTGGATCAAACTGTAATTGCGGCAGCAAGAATTGTAAAGGAAAAATTAATTAATTTAATTTATAAGATATTCCATCAAAATAATTTTTCAACTTTTACAGTTGGCCACCCACAAAAAAAACATAGCGGATAAGCTATGTTTTTTATTAAGTAATTAATTATTAACTAAATAATCAATTACCTCATGTGGATCACTTGAAAAGAATACTTGATTAGAAAAATTTTTTTGAGTGAGTCTGGTGATATTCTCCAGATGATCAGCAATACCACCGGTTTCAGTAATAACGCCAACTCGCTTTCCCTCTTCCAGAGCAATGGAAAATTCTGATAAGGTTCCCATGCGACCATTCAACACTAGCACACAGTCAGCATCATCTATCATTTTTAAGCTCCGCAGAGTAAAGCCATTAAAATGCTTCACTTCATCAAAATAATCTAATTCCAAGTTATCATGCCGTTTATTATGACTCTTAACATCTTCATCCGGAGAATAAGCGGTGGTATAAATCCCATTTAACTTAGCTTTTTTAATAATGTCTCCAGGCACACCCAAACTCCCTCCAGTACTAATACGGATACTGTTTTCTTGCCTTAATCTTTCAATAATAATATCAACAGCCGCAATAGACTCCTTGGTTGTTGTCAGACTAGCTGACGAAATAATAGCTATTTTCATATTATAATTTTTTAGCAGATACAATTAGGTAGGTCGGATATTCATCCGGACCAATTTTTTCAGCTGAATAAAAATCAGATTTTTCGATAAAAGACTCTAAAGAAAAATACTTGAAAAACTCAGGAGAAAGATATTCTTGAACCGTATGAGTTGGTTCTTCGACTACCACTTTACCATCGAATAAGACTGAATTGACTATTTTTTTATCAAAATAATTTTTTTGATTAGATTTTTTCTCAAAAAATTGTCGAAAAGGGTGCACTACCAGAAATACAAACGATCCAGATTTTTTTAAGACTCTAGCCACCTCTTGATAGGTATTATTAAATTCATCAACAGTCTGAAGGGCATATTTAGAAATCACAACACCAAACGTCTGATCAGAAAATGGCAAACTATCAAAATATCCTAAACGAACGTCCAATGATTTCGACCTAGCCTCTTCTAATAATTTTTCTGAAGCATCAACACCAAGCACATTATTACTAAAACGATATTTATAATATTGCATATCAGTTCCATCGCCACAGCCCAGGTCTAGGATTTTCTTGTCTTGCAAACCGCTAGAACGAAGCTGATCAAAAAATATTCGATTAGTAAATTTATTACCATTATCGTGCGTCTCAGAAAAAGTATTAGCAAAACCATTATATTGTTTAGATAAATTTGTTTTCATATTTATTTTTTATTAGCAACTAAAATAAAGAAGTCTGGATAAATTTCTCGTCCAGGGAAGTTAGCGGATTGAGGATCGTAGTGCTCTGAAAATAAAGTAACATTAAAATGCTCTAAATATTTCTGACTAAAAAACTCATTAAAGGTATGACTCGGTTCAACAATAGTAAATTTCCCACCAAAGACATTTAGACTAACATTTTTTTGCATAAAATAATCTCTGGATGATTCTTTTTGTTCCATAAATAATCTCATCGGGTGAGTGGTTAAAAAAGCAAACACTCCACCGCTTTTTAATACTCTAGAAACTTCAACAAAAACTTCATCAATATTTTCGACCGTCCCAATGGCATATTTAGAAACAACGATATCAAAACTCTCATTTTTATAAGGTAGCTTTCTCATGTCACCCACAACACACTCAACCTCTGGATTGGAATTAATAGCTGTCTCAATTAATTTTTCCGAAGAATCAATTCCAAAACATTTAGCTCCTCTTTTTTGATATTCTTTTAAATCTTGGCCATCACCGCAAGCCAAATCGAGCAGGGTCTTTTCCTTAAGATTAAACTGTAAGGATTGGTAGAAGGCTTGGCGACTAATATTGTTATCAGAAGCCACGGAAGCAGAAAAAGATTCATTGAAATTATTGTATTGCTTAGCTAAATTAATGTCATTTTTTTTCATATTTTTGGGTTATTTTTTCTTATTAACCCATAATAACAGCAATATTTGACAAGCTCAATTAAATATGCCATTATTAATAAATATTCAACGAATCGTTGAAAATAACCTATAATTTAATATATGTTTTTTTCACTTAAAGAGTCACTAGAGGACAGTATTATCCGCCATCTTTTAAATAATGAGGCGAAGGTTAAAGACCTCCAACAGAGACTTTTAAAAGATAAGATTAATGTAACTAGCCAGGGGATCTACAAAATTCTGAAGTATTTAATTTCTCAAGAAATAATCATTAAGTATGGGCAGTTTTATTCCCTCAATGAAGAATGGCGAAATAGAGCAATCAAAGGATTAAATAAAAATAACCAAGGAATAGCACTAACTGAAGGAGAAAAAATTAGCTTTTATCTCAACTCTCTAATTCATCTCGATCAACAATGGAAAAATGTCGTGCTACCTCTTCATCAAGCTTATCCACAAGATCCAATTTTCTTATACAACCCCCATGAAATTTGGATTCATTTAAATGAGCAGCGCAAAATAAGTGAATATGAGTATTATGCTTCTTTTGCCGCTAAAAAAATTCATGCCTTCTGTGTATTCGGCGGTAACACCATTCATGAAACGATAATTAAGAAAGAGTTGCAGAATGAATATATGCAGGTGGCTATTGGGGTTGAATATTTTTCCAAAACTGATTATCTAGCGATTTTTAATGACTACATAGTAACCACCAAACTCTCAAAACCATTAACTAAAAAAATAGAAGATTGCTATCAATCTACCGAAAACATGGCTGAATTAGAAAAGCAACTACAAATGATTGGCATTGAAAAAAAGAAAACAAAACTAACAATAGAGCGCAACCGAGAAAAAGCTAAAAAATTACGCAAAAGAATGTCTAAACAATTTTTTGTGCCCAAAGAATTAATAAAAGACTTTAATTTATATTAATTAAATATTTTATCAAGCTAGTTTTCCAACTTTTACGGTTGGCCACTAATTGAAAAAAATTCCTTTTTAGGGGTTATTTTTGTTCTTACTCCTAACGAGAATGCTAGTTGACATATATGGTGTTATATGGTAAAATAATTTATAAACCTTTAGCAATTTAAAAAAGTAATAAACGATGAGCAAACCCGTGAAAAAAGGAGAAAAGGTTAAAGTGACAGCCATCTCCGCCGAAAATGGTTACTCCAATGACCAGGAAAATGTTAAAAAATATCTGAAAATTGGTGATGAATATACAGTTACAGAGGTTAACGTAAAGAGTTGGATGACCGAGGTTTATTTGCAGGAAGTTCCTGGCATCAAATTTAACTCGGTAAATTTTGTTAATGAATAACATTAAGTTAAAAAAAATAAGACTGCACATAACCAAAGCAGTCTTTTTTATATCAATTTACTAAATATTCCAGCAAAATAGTTTTCCAACTTTTACAGTTGGCCACTAATTGAAAATAATTCCTTTTTAGGGGTTATTTTTGTTTTAATCAATAAAACAAAAATTTAATCAAATTGACAAAAATAAAGATATCTGCTAATTTTTGATAGCACATTAACAATTTAAAAATCCACTGCCATGAAAGAACCAAAAGTACTGATCATCGATAGCGATGAATTTTTTGTTAAAACCTGTAAAGAAATCCTACAGCCCTACGTGAAAACTGACAGTATTAATCTTGTTGATGCTAATGATAATGATTACATAGCATCAATAGCCGACAATTATTCCAACGTCTTGATTGACGGCAATGAAATGTTAACGAGAAAAATCAGATCTAATTTCAAAGGTCAAATGATCGCCACCTCAAACCATGAAAGATTTAATGACATGATGGTTGTCGCTGGCTGCAACACCAAGATCAAAAAAGACAAAATTTTTGAATCATTATTAGACATCATTGACTTGGACAATATAAATTGTCTAATCACACCGAAAAAGATTAAAGAAGATTTTGACTTTGCTGACACCATTCTAAAGCTTCTATGTTTTTTAGATAATGAAAAAAAACTGGAAGATATTAAAAGATTGTTTGCAGAGTTAAAAACTGGCACCGAAGGAGATGCTAACACTGAAACAAAAAAACAATTAGAAAAGATCTCTAAACTTTTAACAACCCTGGAAGCTGGCTGCCAAGACGAAGATGATCCTAAAATTTTTTTTGGACATTGTGCCGAGATAATCAGAAAAAATCTATTACAATTACATGGTATCTTATACCAAGCAAAAAAATAAGAAACAAAAAAAGACGCTTAGCAAAAAGCGTCTTTTTAATTTGTGCCGAAAGAGGGACTTGAACCCTCACTCCCTTGCGGGAACTAGAACCTGAATCTAGCGCGTCTACCAATTCCGCCATTTCGGCTTTCTTAAACAGCAAACAAACGAGCTTGCCAATTACTATCATCTAGTTTATCTAATTCTACGGCTTGGTCAATAGCAAAGTCTCCGATCTTGGTGCGACGCAATTCAAAAAGATAAGCTCCAACCCCCAAGAAATTACCTAAATCATAAGCCAGAGTGCGGATATAAGTACCAGAAGAACATTTAACGCGCAACTTCAACATCGGCCAGCTGTAATCTAATATTTCTAAATCATAGATAGTAATTTTTTGTCGTGGCCTTTCAATGTCTCGACCTTTACGGGCTAAGTCGCATAGTTTCTGGCCATTAACCTTCTTAGCGCTATACATTGGGGGCAATTGTTCCTGTTCTCCCAAAAAATGCTCAACAGCCTTAGTCACTGTTTCCTTGTCTAATTTTTCTCCATGATATTCTGATAAGACTTTTCCCTCTCGATCATAAGTTTCAGTAGTAACCCCCAAACAGATTTCCGCTTCATATTCTTTGTCCATCTTAACAAACTGGGAAATATTCTTAGTGGCCGACCTGTCCACGGCTAAAATCATCAATCCTGAGGCTTTCGGGTCCAAAGTTCCAGCATGACCAATTTTTTTAATACCAGACAAACGGCGCAAGTGGTAAACCACGCCGTGAGAGCTCATATTTAAAGGCTTATCTATTAGAATAAATCCGCTATCCATAGTATTATTATATATTATAATGGAATCATAGCATCAAATGATAAATATTTGAAAGCCCTATTTCTACCAGTTCTATCAATTTTGTGATATAATAAGATAGAAATAAAATTAATCATAATAAAACTATGAAAATGCCTTTTAAACTAAGTATTAAAACGGAATTAGTGCCCCTAGTCTTTATAACCGCTACGGTGGCCACCGTCCTTTGTTTTTATAATAATTTACCAGAAAAAGTTGCCAGCCATTGGAACTTCGCTGGACAAGTTGACGGTTGGTCTAGTAATACTTTTCACGGAATATTTTTTCCATTACTAATTATCTCTTTATATGCTCTACTATTAATCCTTCCTATGGTTGATCCTCATAAAGAAAACTACCAAAAATTTCTTGGAACTTACCACATCTTCAAGGGTTTGATTATTGCTACACTATTTACTGTTTATTTAAGTGCTACCATCTTTAACCTGGGATATAATATTAATGTGGGAGTTATAGTCGCTACTACTATTGGTATCTTTATGATGATTATGGGATTTTACCTAAGAGATATTAAAGAAAATTGGTTTATCGGTATCAAGACTCCTTGGACCCTATCATCAACTGAAGTTTGGGAAAAAACTCATAAATTCGGATCTTGGTTATTTATGTTTTTCGGCTTAGTTATCATCGCCACACCCCATTTACCAGCAGCTTTAGCTATTCCCCTATTTATTATCGGTATCCTGGGAGTAACCTTAGGGACATTCCTTTATTCCTATATCATCTTCAAAAAATTAGGAAAAAAGAAGAAAAAATAATTTAACAAATAATCTATTAATCATAAAAAGCAGAATTACTCTGCTTTTTTTGTTTTTTTTGCTATAATATAGAGAGGAATAATAAATTATTTAAAGATATGAAATACAATCCTGAAGAAGATTATAAAGATAAGACCGCCGATCAAATGTGCGAGTTGCTAGAGGTTTCTAAAAACGGGCTCAGCGACCAAGAAGTAACTGACCGATTAAAGCTTTATGGTCCTAATGATATTTCGCGTCAAAAAAAGGTTCCCGGAATTTTAAAATTCTTATCCTATTTCAAGAATCCGATGATTATTATTCTAATCATCGCCGCCACCTTCTCGGGCATCACCGGATCATATCGTAGCGCTATTATTATTTTCGCTATGATTTTTTTTAGCGTAATCTTAAATTTTTACCAAGAGAGAAAATCTAGTAAAGCTGCCGAAAAGATTGCCAAAACACTAGCCTTAAAAGCTGACGTTTTTAGAGATGGTAAAGAAAAGGAAATTATCACCAAATTAATTGTCCCTGGTGATATTGTCTTATTATCAGCGGGAGACATTGTTCCATCTGATGGTATTCTTTTAGAGGCTGATGATTTTTTTGTGAATGAATCAGTTTTAACCGGAGAAAGCTTCCCAACTGAAAAAACTGTTGATAGCCAGAAGTCATCTCAAATATTTTCTGGTACTAACGTTATTTCTGGTTATGCTCGCTACCTAACCACCAAAACTGGACTCCACACTGAATACGGCCAGATTGCCGCTAAATTAGGTGGACGACATGAAGTTAATGCTTTTGAACTGGGTATCCGCGACTTTGGCTTTTTAATCATTAAGGTAATAATGTTTATAGTGGTGATTATTTTCTTTATCAATGCCGTGCAAAAGAAAGACATCATGGATTCCATCATCTTCTCTATTGCCGTGGCCGTTGGTGTTACCCCCGAACTCCTACCGATGATTATGAGTGTTAATATGGCTAGAGGGTCGATTAAAATGTCTAAGAAGGGCGTCATCGTCAAAAGACTAAATGCTATTCCAGATTTTGGTAGTATGGATATTTTATGCACCGATAAAACTGGCACCCTAACCCAAGATAAGATTACTGTGGTTAAATATATTAATAATGAAGGAGAGTCAGCCGAAACAGTTTTGAGAACGGCTTACTTAAATGGTTACTTTGAAACTGGTATTAAAAGCTTACTAGATAAAGCAATTTTAGATTTTAAACATCTTTCCATTGATGGTGCTAAAAAGATTGACGAAATTCCATACGACTTTATGCGCCGTCGTTCCTCTATTGTTTTTGAGGAAAACAATCAAAGGGCCATGACCACTAAAGGCGCTCCGGAAGAAATATTCAAAATCTGCAGTTTTTATCGTCAGGGAAACAAAGACCAAAAGTTTACTGAAACCGAACTTAAAAAAGCAACTAAATTATATGATGATTTAAGTAGTGAGGGTTTTAGAGTATTAGCTATTGCCACTAAGAATATTGGGGATAAAAATAATAAATATACCAAGGCAGACGAAAGCGAAATGATCTTAATCGGATTTGTGGCTTTCTATGACCCACCAAAAATCAGCGCCAAAGAAACCGTCGCTTTCATGGCGGAACACGGCATCGAAATGAAAATCATCACTGGTGATAGTCCGTTAGTAGCCAAAAAGATTTGTGAAGACTTAGATATCAATATTAAAGGCATAATCAATGGGGATGACTTTGATATTAATAAGTTAAGTCACGATGACATGTTAATTAAAGCTCGAGCCAATAGCATTTTTGCTAGATTTTCCCCCATGCAAAAAGAGAAGATTATTGAGGTTTTGCGCCAGGGTGGATCAGTAGTTGGATACTTAGGTGATGGGGTCAACGACGCTCCTTCCCTTAAAATGGCGGACGTGGGCATTTCTGTTGATAATGCTGTTGACGTCGCCAAAGAAACAGCTGATATCATTTTAATGAAGAAGGGCTTACAAGAATTAATGGAGGGTGTTTTAGAGGGCCGAAAAACTTTTGGCAACACCATGAAATATATCATGATGGGACTCAGTTCTAATTTTGGTAATATGTTTTCACTAATCGGAGCTTCATTATTTTTACCTTTCTTCCCGATGCTACCCGGACAAATATTGTTAAATAATTTTTTGTATGACACCTCCCAACTATCTATTCCATCCGATAATGTTGATGCTGAGTATTTAAAAAAACCAAAGCACTGGGATTTAAAAATGATCAAGCGCTTCATGATGATCTTCGGTCCAATAAGTTCCGTCTTTGATATTTTAACTTTCGTAATCTTATATTATATTTTCAAAGCTCCGGAAGCTACCTTCCAGGCTGGTTGGTTTGTGGAATCATTAGCCACGCAAGTATTAGTTATCCACATCATCAGAACCCGTCGCATTCCATTTTTACAATCACGCCCTAGCAAATACTTATTTATGTCGACAGTCGGTGCCGTTCTCTTGGGTGTAATTTTAACCATGCCGTTCATCGGTGGCTTCTTCGGTTTCAATCCGCTAACCCCGCAAATCTTCTTAACTATCTTTGCTTTAGTTATTGTTTATCTTTTGATAGTGGAGGTAGTCAAACAATTATTTTTTAAAAAAATATATCAAACTGAATAATATGGGAAACAATTCTTCTAACCTAAAAAATGTTATCTTCGGGTTAATGATTATGATCCTGATAGGAGGGTTATTCTACTTCATGATGCAACAATTAAGGTACCGGGAAACTTACGTCAGTATCAACAAAAACATCAAAATAACCATAGAATTAGCTAAAAATGAAGCCGAACAATACCAGGGGCTATCAAACAGAAAATCGCTTTGCCAAAATTGTGGAATGCTCTTTATGTGGGATGATTATGATGTTAGAAATTTTGCCATGCGCAACATGAATTTTCCTTTAGATATTATTTTTATCACCGACCAGAAGATTGTAAAGATTGAAAGTAATCTATCACCAGAAGGAGCTGCTCCGCAAAATAATTATAGCTCTGACGTTCCAGTAAATTATGTTCTAGAAATAAACGGGGGGCTGACTGACCGCTATGGAATTGCCGTTGGCGATGAAGTGTTGGTCAACATTCCAAAAAAATAAAAATTTGACTAAAATTACTTGTATTGTTTTCTAAAATTTGCTAAAATATAAATAGAAGAAAATTTTATTGAGTTCTTTAAAACCTAGGGAGGAATCAACTTTTTAAAAAAAATATAACCTCTCTTTATTTTTCTGAGTTATCTACTAATACAAATTTTAAAAAAATATTAGTATATTAACATAGGAAAATAAGGTCGGTTTTCCTATTTAAAAATCATATTTAAAAATATGCCTACTAAAAAAATTGTGAAAAAAGTTGTGAAGAAAGCTGTAAAGAAGGTTGTGAAGAAAGTAGCAGCCAAAAAACCAGCTAAAAAAGTTGTGAAGAAAGCTGTAAAGAAGGTTGTGAAGAAAGTAGCAGCTAAAAAAGTTGTGAAGAAAGCTGTTAAGAAAGTTGCTAAGAAGAAATAGTCTCGCTTAGTTCGATTCCTCCCTAGATTTTAATGAACTCTTAAATTAAAAATATGAATCGCCGTCAATACATTATTACAGCCAGTGTGGCTTTAGTTGTTGTCATTCTAGCTATTTGGCTAGGATTAAGATTTTTCTCAAACAAAGCAGAAACCCCAACTACTCCTAACGACAACCAAGCAGTCTCAGCTGAAAAAACTACCTATAAAGATAGATTATCAATGCTTAAAGACCTTTTTTCTAAAAAAACTGGGAAAACAACTAATGATATAGTAATTAATATCTCCCGTGAAGATAACACTCATATCAAGGGAATAGTTACTGTCAAAGATGTCTATAACGGGGTTTTCTTAGCAGCCAGAACCAATGGAGAGTGGGCTATTATCTGGGATGGAAATGGTAAATATCCTTGTAATGATATAAAGGATTACAACTTCCCGGCAGAAATGGTTAATGATTGCTTAAAATAAACCAAAATACAAGATATAAAAAATCGTAGTTTACTCTACGATTTTTTTGTTAAATATGGTAAAATAAAGATATATGAAAAAAATCAATCAAAACAAACCAGCCTTTACTCTTTTAGAGTTATTAGTAACTTTGTTTATCATTTCCATTATCATCTCCATGTCAGTCATTGTTTATGATGTTTCCTGGTCTAAATCTAGAAACAGCAAGCGGGTTAGTGATGTCATTAGAATCCAAAACGCACTAGAAACATATCACAAACAAGAAGGAAAATATCCAGACTCAATTACTTTTGGTGGAGACTTAATGGATGCGGCTTCTTCTACTATGTATATGCTGGGAATTCCTCAAAATCCTAGTCCCAGAGACGATGGCGATTGCGCTAATCAAGAATATCAATACAGCACCTCAACCGATCTTTATGGTAATGAAAATTTTTATCTTCAGTTCTGTATCGGCAACAGATCAGATCAAATCGAAAAAGGACTTAACTGTGCCACTAGTCAAGGAATCACCACGGGAGCCTGTGTTCTTAGCAATTTAAAATCTGGTCTAAAACTATGGTTAAAAGCTGATGGTAGCGTTATTAATCGTTTCAGTGGCGGCACCGCTTACGTCAGTATTTGGAATGATGAAAGTGGTAACAATAACAAAGTTACCCAAACCGACACCAGCAAGCAACCTATTTTAGCCACCTCTACGATTAATAATAAACCGGGAGTCAGATTTGACGGAGTAGATGATTATTTAGATGGCGGAGACATTTTAGACATGAATGAAGATGATTGGACTATTTATGTAGTGGGAAAAAGCAACAACACCAATGGAGCCTTTATAGCCAAATCACTTTATGGTGGCGCAATTAATCGATATGGGCTTGTTTATGACACTAATCTAATCTATGTATATCACAATAATTCTAGTGTATACAGCGTTTCGTCCAGTCATGCAGCCGGATCATATGAAATAATAACAACTGAAAGAAGCCAGGCCCTTAACCAAAACCATCTATATGTTAACAATTCTTTATTGGGAACAACCAACTTAAACGCCTGGGACAACTTTAATAGCACATTTAATTTTTTAGTTGGGGCTTATAATAACGCGTCTGGCAGCACCCCTCCCCAAGCTGGGTATCACCTGAACGGCGACATCAACGAGATATTAATCTATAACCGGATATTAAACACTGCTGAAAAAAATGAAATTTATAACTACCTCAAAGATAAATATGGATTATAAGCTTTAAAACTATGAAAAATAAAAAAAACATTTTTGGATTTACTCTTGTCGAATTGTTGCTGGCCATTTCTATCATTGCTGTTATCGCCAGTTTAAGCCTCTTGGCTTATGGCTCGATCAGGCAAAAATCTCGCGACACCAGAAGGGTAAAAGACATTGAACAAATTCAAACAGCCCTTAAACTATACTTTTATAATGAAGGGTCTTATCCCACAACATTAAGCTTCGGACAGTCACTGTTAGGTTCAACATCTTCCACTACTTACATGGCAATATTGCCAAACAACCCAGAATCAAAAAATGACGGAGTATGTAATGACCAAAATTATACATATCAAATATCACCAACAAGCACCGACTACAAGGTAAGCTTTTGTCTATCAAGTCCCGTAGGAAGCCTAAAAGCTGGGCCTAAATGTCTAACTTCGAAAGGTATTATCGATATGGCTTGTGACATCCAACAATGTGATAATAATATTGAATTCTATGGATTTACATCTTGTGGCACTAGTGGAACTTATGGCGAAGAAGAATATCCGACAGTTCAAGTTGGTACCCAGTGTTGGATGGCTAAAAATTTAAACATTGGTTCAAATATTGGTTCTGCTGCAAATATTAATGGGTATGATAATATTACTGGTAACACTGATGACTGTACCGACGTTCAACCAAATGAATACGCCTGTGATGATATTGACTCTGATGGTATTTGTGATAATTGTTCTGATAATAATGGTGATAACATTTGTGATGAAAATGATATCTGGTCTTGTCAGGGGGCTCGTTGTATTCAAAAATATTGCTATAATAATAGCAATACAAATTGTGATGCTGATGGAGGACTATATGAGTGGGCTGAAGCTCTAAACCTACCAAGCGATTGTAATAATGCCCCAAGTGTTAATAACGGGGATAACACCTATACGGTCTCCTGTCCAATTAGCGGAAACCAGATTGTATCTTCCAAACAACAAGGAGTTTGTCCAATAGGTTGGCACGTTCCCAGCGACGATGATTGGACTGTTTTAACTGGTTATTTAAATGCCAACAGCGAATATTGGTGCGACGGAACTTCATCTAAAATAGGCAAGTCATTAGCTGGAACATCTAGATGGTTAAATGGTTTTGATTGGACTCCTGCTGGACTGATTAATCCTTGCCGTGTTTATAATTTTTTGAATAATAATAATTACTCTAACTTTAATGCCGTTCCATCGGGATTACGTTATTCAAACCCCGCTCCTGCCTCTACATTCCATGCTATTAACTATTTTGCTTGGTTTTGGTCATCATCCCCCTCTGTTAGCAACCAAATAGAATCTTGGCATCGTGTGTTAGGAAATTCATATTACGATCTTAATCGCTCTGTTGGGGGACGCACCCAAGGAGAGTCCGTTAGATGTATTAAAAATTAAAATAAATTTTCAAATAAAAAAGCTATCCAATTTTAATTAGATAGCTTTTTTAATACACTTATTTATAACCTAATTATTCCTAAAACTTCATCCCTCTTCTCTTCCATTAACCCTTGGCGGACTGCCTCTAAATTCAATCTCATCTTATTCTCCGTGTTTGAAGCCCGGACATTAAACCACCAATCTGGGTAAGTGATAGTGATGCCATCTAACTTATTAATTTCGGCGTCACTATATTTTTCTTCTAACAAATGAAAAATCCGATCTTTATTTTGGACATCACTATTTATTTCACCAGAGTTAAAATACTTTTGATATGGTTCAATCTGCTCTGCCACTCCTTTATTACTATCAGAAAATTCGGTTAATAACTTTAAAATAACAATCATTGGAACCTCAAAACAACCCATCTCCATATTCAAAAAGAAATGACCAGAAGATTCACCAGCAAAATAAACATTCTCCTTGATCATCTGCTCCTTGATCAAAGAATGTCCAACGCGAGTAACCATTGGTTCTCCACCATACTTTTTAATCATATCTGGGGTAATCTTTCCTGGACGAACATCATAACCAATCTTGGCAGCAGGCTTATCTTGTAAAAATAACTTAGCTAAAATACCCCGGATAATAGACTGGTCAATCACTCGACCTAGATTATCCACAAAGAAAACCCGGTCACCATCGCCATCAACAGCAATACCTAAATCAGCTTGTTCAGAAAGGACCATTTGCTCTAAATCAGCCACATTTTCCGCCTTAATTGGGTCAGCTTCATGAGCTGGAAAAGAACCGTCTAGAGTAAAATTCATCTTAATCAACTCACAAGGAAGATAATTAAATAACGCTTCCAAAAATTGTCCTCCCATGCCATTGGCAGTGTCAGCCACAATCTTCAGAGCCTTTATTTTACTTAAATCAACGGTTAATAGGTCGTGTCTGACCTGTTCTGATAAAACATTATATCTTTCAATAATAGTTCCTTGGCTAGAAGCTTCTTTTAACTCTCCACTAATAATCTTTTCTTTCAAGAACTCCATTCCAGTGTCACCACTAATCGGTACGGCCTTAGATCGCACCATCTTGAAACCATTCCACTCTGATGGATTGTGAGATGCTGAAACCATCAAGCCGCCATCATAAGAAAAATTAGCGACAGCAAAGTAAAAGGTTGGTGTAGAACACAATCCAATATCAATTACATTAGCCCCACCGGCAATCAAGCCCTCAATCAAAGCTTTCTTTAAACTAGGAGAGGAAAGCCTCATATCAGCCCCAACAACTATCTGTAATTTTTTACCAACAACATCTGAGTCATTGTGACGAAGGGCAATATAGGCCAGACCTAATTGATAAGCAAAATAATCACCAAAATCTTTTTCATAAACACCTCTGATATCATAGGCTTTGAAAATATTAGGATTGATATGCATATTTTTTAAATTACCCAACTTTTAAGGCTGGGTAATTGCTAATAAATAATTATTTTTTCTTGTAATAAAACCACATGGCTCCCAAAACCCACGAGGTCCCAACCATCGCTCCCAACCAACCTAAGAATGGGATAGAGAAAACAACAGAACAGGCGACAACACCAATAATCATTTCAACAAACAGTTTAGGGGTTTGTCTATGAACTGTTTTTTTAAGAATAAAACGACCAACCATAACTCCAAAAATAACACGACCAACAAGAATAGCCATTAGCCATAAAGCTGTGACTATTAAAGCTAAAGGAATACCAATAAGAGTAAATATTAATATTAAAGCGGCAATTGGAGGTAAAAACATTAGGATAGCACCAACTCCAATATTAGCTCCAATATTATGCTGCATCTTATCGGTTATGTTTATAATTTTCTTACGCCATAACAGCAACAAAACTAAGCCAATTAAAAGACAAGAGAAGATGGCATACACTCGACTATAAAGATAAGCTAAAAACACCTTATTAGTAGAGCTCTCTGGCAGGTTATGAGTAATCTGACCACTGATTCGATCTTTTACTAATTTGGCATCGCTTATTCCGGTATAAACCACATTACCTTCGACGCTACCAGTATCAGTAATTTCCAATGAGCCCTTATCCTTGTTTTCTAAATTATCATCAATCTTGATATCTAAATTTTTAGCGATGCGACCAGCTACTAACAAATCACTGGCAGAACCATGTAAATTACCATTAATCTCACCTCGCATCTCAGTTCTAGCAGAAACCACCAATAAGTCCCAGCCAATCTTAGCTGTATCTGATAAGATTATACTATTACCAAAAGCATTCATGTTTCGGCCGACAGTTCCGCTCAGATTAATGAAATTTCCAGCCACCCGGACATTACCCAGAACCTCGCCAGTAATATTAATGGTCTGAGCAGCACAAATCACATCACCATCAACCTTAGCGCTGATATTGACGGTCTGAGCAGCACAAATTACATCACCAGCCACTTGTCCTTCAATAGTAATAGTAGAGCCGGCAGCATAAAGATTGCCCTCGATTATTTGATCTTTAGGATTAAAGATAGATTCCCCGCTTTTAACTGAAAAAGCCTTAGTTGTTGATGGAATTAGAACTAAAGCGGTGATTGCTAAAAAAATGGCTAGAAATTTATTTTTTGACATAAGCCTATATTTGTTATATTGTTTAATTAATTACCTTATACTTACATTATACTTAAAAAAGATGCGTCAAGCAATATTAGAATTTTTATCTTCAGACTTCACTAAAATAAAAACAGCCGACCAAATGTCTGAACTTAAACGGCGTCTTGCTAAAAAGCACAAGGACGCTATTTTGTTGCACTCCGATGTGCTACCAGAAATAAAAAATAAGCTAAAAAATAAAAACCTGACAGCCAAAGAAAAAATTAATTTAGAGTCAGCCGTCTTACTTCTTAAAAAAAGAGCCATCAGAACTCTTTCTGGAATCGCTCCGGTGGCTGTTTTAACCAAACCATATCCTTGCCCCGGAACTTGCGCCTACTGCCCCAATGAAAAAGACATGCCAGCCAGCTACCTTTCTAACGAACCAGCTGTAATGCGAGCTGTCAGGTGCCAATTTGATCCCTACCGCCAAATAGTGCTTCGCTTGAAAGCGATGGAAAATAATGGCCATGAACCTAACAAGATTGAAGTGATTGTCATCGGCGGTACTTGGAGTTACTTCCCGGAAAAATATAAATTCTGGTATATTTTGAATTGCTTCAAAGCAGCTAATGATTATTCCAAACTAAAACTGCCTGAAGATCCTAATGAAGATTCCAGATTAAAGTTGGCTAATAATTTAATCAAAAAAATAAAATCACCTTTCCTGCAAAATTTAAAATTATCTGAACTTAAGGAAAAATTATTAGAAGAACAAAAGAAAAATGAAAAAGCTAAATACAAGATAATCGGATTAACTCTAGAAACCAGACCAGACTACATCAATGAAAAAGAATTATTAGAGATGCGCCAACTCGGGGCCACTAGAGTTGAAATTGGAGTTCAAGCCGTTGATGATCAGATACTCGCTCTCAATAAAAGACATTGTGATACTAAGGAAATTGCTCGAGCTACCAAGATGTTAAAAGACTATGGCTTTAAAGTTACCTATCACTTCATGCCAGCCCTTCCAGGTTCTACCCCTCAAAGAGATTTAGAAATGTTTAAGGAACTCTTCTCCAACCCCAACTATCAACCAGACCAGATAAAATTCTATCCAACTGTGGTTACTAAAGGTAGTTTATTATATAGATGGTACAAAGCGGGAAAATACCAACCATACACTGACAAAGAGCTAGAGGACCTAATTGCCGATTGTAAGGCCATTGTGCCGCCTTATGTCCGCATTATCAGACTAATCCGTGATATCCCAGGAGAATCCATTATTGCTGGCAATTTAGTGACCAACTTGAGACAGGTTATGCAGCAACGGGGTGTTAAGTGCAACTGTATCAGATGCCGAGAAATTAAAGACCGGCCGATGGATGTCAAAAAAGCCCAACTGATTATTACTGAATATCCAGCTTCAGATGGAACAGAATATTTCTTGAGTTATAACAGCCCAGATGCCAAAGATCTTTATGGTTTCTGCCGTTTAAGAATAACCCCTAATAGTCCAATCGCTCCGGCTATCATCAGAGAGCTTCATGTCTATGGCCAATTAGTTCCAGTCGGACAGATTAAAAAGGTCCAACATAGCGGCTTAGGAAAAAAATTAATGCACGAAGCGGAAAAGATTGCTCAAAAATCTAAATCCAAAGAAATCGCTATTATCTCCGGAGTCGGGGTCAGAGGTTATTACAAGAAGTTGGGATACAAATTGAAAAATACTTATATGATTAAATCATTATGAAAAAAATAACTTCAAAAAAATTATTTATCTTAACCTGGACCACCCTCTTTATAATCTCTTTTCTTTTTATTTCCGTTTGGCTCTTCGCTTGTTTTTATTTTGAGATTCATGACATGCTTGCTGACCGCTACCAAGGATCACTAATTATGGACCTGGTATTTGTCCTATGTTGGTTATCCTTCTTGCCGGTTATGAAGTTAGTAATAAAAAACTACCGTCAACAAATGAAATAATCCAAATTATTTTTACAGATAAAAAAGAAGCTCTTTTAAAGAGCTTCTTTTGTTTTTATCATTTTAATTCTAATCCTAAAATATTATTGACAAAATAACAATAATATGATAATGTTATATCATCAAAACTAGTTCATTTATTAATAACTTAAGCAATAAGGAGAAATAGGTAATGGAAGATACCCCCACAATCATAGGTATTGTTTTATATGTATTATTTGTTTTTCTTGGTACGTTTGTTACCAAAAAAATAAAAATAGGAAAGTTTGAAGCAGAAAATAAGCTGTTTAAATTCGTAACATGCGCTATTATCATTCCAATGGCTTTGATATTATTTGCAATGTTGATTTTAACATTAATCTTTTTTTTAGCTTTATTATTAATTTAATACTTTCAATATTTAGTTATAATTTTTAAAAATATTTACCAAAAAGGAAGTCAAAACAACGACTTCTTTTTTTATTTCCCCAATTAATTTTTACCAAACAACAAAAAAAGAAGATCCTTTGAGGAGCTTCTTTTTTATATCTATCTGATTTACATTATCTCTTCAACTTTTTCTCTTTGGCTAGAACCGCCAAAGTAGTTTTAATCACAGTATCAGGAATCAAAGAAATACTATCAATATCCCACTCAACTAATAACTCAGCGAAGTCTGGGAAATCAGAAGGGGCTTGTCCGCAAATACCAACCTTACGGCCGGTTCTTTTAGCAACAGTAATTAAATAATGAATCAAAGTTTTAACAGCAGTATTCTTTTCGTTGGAAACACCTTCGACGTGAAGAGTATCACCGGAATCACGATCAATACCTAAAGTTAATTGGGTTAGATCATTTGAACCGATAGAGAAGCCATCAAAAATCTTAGCAAATTCTTCCGCTAAAATAATGTTAGCTGGAATTTCAGCCATCACATAAACCTGTAAACCATTAACTCCCCGTTTCAAACCGCAAGAAGCCATAATATCTAAAACCTTTTGACCTTCTTCCACGGTTCGACAGAAAGGAACCATAATCTTAATATTTTTCAAACCTAATTCATCTCTCACTTTCTTCAATGCCTTACATTCCAATTTAAAGGCTGGCAAGAATTGAGGACTGTAATAACGATTAGCGCCGCGGTAACCGATCATTGGATTGGATTCAATCGGTTCATAAGCTTTTCCGCCAATCAAGTTAGCATACTCATTTGATTTGAAATCAGAAAGTCTGACGATAACATCTTTTGGATAGAAAGCTGCACCAATCATCGCTACGCCATCAGCCAACTTATCAACGAAGTATTGTGATTTATTCTTATAACCCTTAGTCAGTTCGGCAATCTTCTTTTTAGCAACAGGATCTTTCAATTTATCAAAATTAATCAGAGCTAAAGGATGAGCCTTAATAGAGTTATTAATAATAAATTCTAAACGGGCTAAACCAACTCCGTCATTAGGAATGAATGATGTCGCAAAGGCCATATCAGGCTCAGCCACATTCATCATGATTTTGGTTTTTGGCTTTTTCAAATTTTTGATATCAGTCTTCTCTACTTTGAAAGGAATAATACCATCGTAAACGAAACCTTGATCACCTTCAGCACAAGAGACAGTAATCTTCTGGCCATTCTTAACCTTAGAAGTGATATTGTTAGTACCAACAATACAAGGAATACCTAATTCCCGAGAAACAATAGCGGCATGGCAAGTTCGTCCACCTTTATCAGTAACGATAGCACCAGCGATTTTCATGATAGGTTCCCAGTCAGGATCGGTCATATCGGTTACTAATACTTGTCCTGGCTTGAAGTTAGAAATTTCCTTAACATCAATAATCTTGTGAGCCACGCCAGAGCCAATTTTGTTTCCCACGGCTTGACCGCTCAAGATCAATTCACCTTTCTTGGATAATTTATATTGCTCAACAACATTCAAATTTCTTAAGCTCTGAACAGTTTCCGGACGAGCTTGAATGATGTATAGTTTTTTATCATTCTCATCTAAAGCCCACTCCATATCCATTGGCTTCTTATAATGTTCTTCAATCAACATAGCCCATTTAGCTAACTGTTTAGCTTGAGCATCAGTGATAGATGGCTTATCCTGATTTAATGGAGAAACCTTAATATTCTTAACTGGATTTTTAGGATCAGAGCTATAAATCATTTTCAATTGTTTGTTTCCAATCTTTCGAGAAATGATAGCGCCAGTTGGTTTGAAATAAATGAACTCGTCTGGATTAACAGCTCCCTGAACAATGTTTTCACCTAAGCCATAAATGGAACTGACCAAAACTACGTCTTTGAAACCAGACTCAGTATCAATACTAAACATCACGCCCGATGCTTCAGAGTGAATCATCTTTTGAACACCAACTGACAAAGCAATTTTGAAATGATCAAAACCTTTATCAACGCGATAAGAAATAGCGCGAGCAGTGAACAAAGAAGCAATACATTTTCTTACTGCTAATAATAATTCTTTGTCGCCTCGAACGTTCAAATAAGTTTCTTGCTGACCAGCGAAAGAAGCGTCTGGTAAATCTTCAGCGGTCGCGCTTGATCTTACAGCTACGGCTAAATTTTTTGTTTTATAACTAGTACTTAATTTCTGATATGAACTGATAATATTTTCTTCTAACTCTTTAGGCATCGGAGTGGCAATAATCAAATCACGAACTTGCTTAGCCTTCTTAGTTAGAGTAACGACATTCTTAGTATTTAAATCTGATAATATATTTTTAATTTCTTTTTTTACTCCGCTGTCATCTAAATACTGACGATAAGCTTCGGCAGTAGTAGCAAAGCCATTAGGAACTAAGACGCCGACCTTAGATAGGCGTTGATACATTTCCCCGAGAGAGGCATTTTTTCCACCAACAGAAGGGACATCCTTGATGGTGAGCTCATTGAAGAACCGAACGAATTTTGGTTTCATCATATTGATTTAATTATTTTACTAGTTTATAATCTTGTTAGTTGTATTATACCACAAAAAGCGGGCGTGGTGGAACTGGTAGACACGCATGCCTTAGGAGCATGTACCATTGGTGTGAGGGTTCGAGTCCCTCCGCCCGCACAATACAGATAAAAGAGCAAAAACAATGAGTTTTTGCTCTTTTTTTATTTTATAACTTATTGACTTTTACTTGTTTTTATTTTAAGGTACTTAATACTTTTAACCGCACCTTAAAAATTGAATATCATGGAAGACAACACTGAAAAAGCTCACAATGACATGCACGCCTTTAAGAAAGCAGTGCAAAATGACACTAACCCCAGTAATTACAACCTAAACCGTCTTAATCTCACTGGGGAGCTTAATCTTGAACGGGACACTTACATTTTAAAAGGTCCGAATCAATATTGGGCTCAAACTACAAAACCACTAGGATCAAAAAACGTAATAGCTGATATTATGTTTGAAACCAATGACCAGACGTATTACAACCTTATCGCTCAAGATGTTGTGGCTTCAACCCTTAATCGATTAATAACAACTGGGGCCTTACCAGCGACAATCAGCCTTTCTTTAATTACCAGCGATCATCATTGGCTTGATTGCCAAAAAAGAACCGAGGAATTAAGAAGTGGTTGGCGCCAAGCTTGTATGTCAGCTAAGTGTGTTAGTGCTGGAATATCAATGAGTCAAACAAAAAACCTAATCCTTCAAGGATTATCGGTTTTAGTTGGTTCTGGAATTGGCGTTATTAATGACAAAAAAAATTTTATTAACGAAAAAATTACCAATGGCGACGTCATCGTCTTGATTAGAAGTTCTGGCGTTAACTCCCTTTGTAGCGGTTTTGATTTAATTGATAATATTGCAATTAAAATATCAAATGGCTATATGACTAGAATTGGGAATAGTAATTCTCATCCCACTTTTGGTGAATCGCTATTAACACCGGGAATTAGTTATTCTCCATTGATCAAAGAGTGCCAGAAAAAAAATATTAATATTCATTATGCTGTTGATGTTAATAACTGGCTAGACTTGATGCGAGCACCAAAAAAATTCTCCTACATCATAGAGGATACACCAATTCTTGACCCTATTTTTAACTTTATCCAACAACAAGGAGAAATAGAGGATCGAGAGGCTTATGCTAATTTTAATATGAATGCCGGACTAGCTCTATATGTTTCCGAAGAAGAAGCAAAATCGGTAGTAAAATTAGCGGAAGACCAAGGGTTTAAAGCTAATATTGCTGGTTATATTAAAAGCAGTTCTAAAAGAAAACTAACTATTAAAGAAAAGAATCTAGTTTATACCATATAAACTACCAATAAATACCTGTCAAAAAAGACAGGTATTTTTATTTTATCCTAAAATCTGATATTATTCATATATGATTAACTTTCTCCACACTTTCAATCCGCAACCAGAATTAATAACACTGGGACCGATAACCATTTACTGGTACGGTCTTTTTATGGTTTTATCCATGATTTTAGGGACAATTACTGCTATGATAATAGCCAAACGCTACAACATTAATAAAGACCAAATAATCGACCTCTCTTTTTATCTGATCATCGGAGGATTATTAGGCGCTAGAGTTTATGAAATATTTCTAGAATTACCCTATTATCTAGAACAACCAGCTGAAATAATCAAGGTTTGGCATGGTGGACTAGCTATCCATGGGGCTATTATTGGAGGGTTAATTGCTTTATGGTTATTTGTTAAAAAAAATAAAGATTTTAATTTTTGGAAATTAAGCGCTATAGTTGTTCCCGCCCTAGCCTTAAGCCAAGCACTGGGTCGTTGGGGAAATTATTTTAATCAAGAACTTTTTGGTCTTCCAACTAATTTGCCTTGGGGTATTCCAATTAATCTTATAAACCGCAACAATGATTATATTTCAGCTACCTATTTTCATCCGACCTTCATTTATGAATCAATCGGCAGTATTTTTATCTTTGGTATTTTAATCTTGTGTCATCACTTAATCATCAAGAAGAAAAAAAATAATCCCCAAGATGAAAAAATAGCCTATTTCCGCTCTACTGTTTTAATCTACATTATGCTATATTCTACCTTGAGATTCTTCACAGAATTTATTAGAATTGACGACACCGCTATGTGGGGTAATGTTCGTTGGCCTCAGATTATCAGCTTAATTCTTATTTTTATTTCACTAATTATTTTACTTTTACCTTATGTCCAAGCTATCAGAAGCAAAAAAAAGTCTGTTTAACAAAAAGGGATTGAGAATCTTATATTTTTTAGGTTTTATTCTAGCTCTTTCTACCGCCATTCCAACCTATATTGAATCTAACTACATTAAAGAGTTTGTTAGTGCTGAAAAGGTTGGACTCTTCTTTATAGTTTCTAATATCGTCACCTTCTTATTAATTCTGATTTATCCCGGACTAATAGAACGTTTTAAAAACTATCGAGTTTCTCAAATAGTGCTTGGCTGTAACTTTATCTCACTAATAGCCATGTTCTTTGCCAACTCCCCCTTTACTCTCTACATTGCCTTCATTTTTTTAATGTCCAGCTTCAATCTGATTTGGATTAATATGGATATTTTTGTAGAAAATTTCACTGCGGCGGACAGTGTTGGCCGCACTAGGTCAACCTATTTTACCTTTATGAATTTGGGTTGGGTTCTTGCTCCAATTATTGCTAGTTATTTCATTAAGGGCTCAAATTACCGCCCAGTGTATTTACTAGCCGCCGCCCTATTAATCCCTTTCTATATTATCTTTATCGAAAAAGGACGAAACCTAAAAGACAAAACTAAGTACGAAAAGAACCATATATTAAAGACCATTAAAAAAACTTTTCAAACCAAGGATGTTCGCGGTATATTTTCTTTGGCTATATTACTCCACCTTTTTTACAGTTTAGCTGTCGTCTATATGCCTATTCACCTCCATGAAAATATTGGACTATCTTGGAGTCAATTAGGTATCGCTTTTTCCTTTATGTTATTACCTTTCATTCTTTTCGAAATACCGGCTGGAATTATTGCTGATAAATACTTAGGTGAAAAAGAAATCATGACCCTAGGATTTACTATTCTAATCATCTCTTTGGTCCTTTTCTTCTCAGTTCAATCAACCAGTATTATAGTTTGGGGATTAATCTTATTCTTCAGTCGAACCGGTGCTGCTCTAGTCGAATCAATGCGTGAAGCTTATTTCTTTAAGATAGTAGAGGCTAAGGAAGTCGGGTTAATTAACTTCTTCCGTACCGCCCAACCATTAGGTTACTTAATCGGAACTGGACTGGGCACTATCATCTTAGTTTTTTATCCGATCCAATACGTCTTCTTAATCCTGGCCGTTCTAATGTCTTCTTGTTACTACTTCTTATGGGTTATGAAGGATACTAAATAATCAACACTGAATATAAAAACAAAAAAGACTGCATTTCAATTGCAGTCTTTTTTAATATCAATAATTATTTTTTCATCAGATAAATAATCTTCTGAGTAGGGGTGTCATAAATCTCCATCATTTCATTATTAACTAAGTTATTCTCGGTGATATATTTACTTAACTCTGGATAAACCCTGATGACTCCAGCAATAATAGAAAATTGATTCTTGAATGGGAATTCAGCAACAATTGAATTCTGTTTAGGAATTTCTTTAATCTTCAAGCCATCTTCTTTTAGTTTTTCAATCTTGTCATAGTCCTTTTCTTCTAAAATACAGCCGGCAATACTTCTTAAATCTTCCTTGGCTACTTTTTTAGGATCATCATAATAGATTCCGAACCCCTTAAATGTTTCAATCTGATAATTATTTAAAAGAGAGTAATAAATATCATTTTCAACTTGAGCCACCCCCTTATAATCACCCTTGTGATCTTCGTAGACCAGAACAAAAGGTCCAACTTCCTTTTCTTCAACAATAATCTTAGAAAAAAATCCAATATAATTTAAAAAGAAAGTGAAGCCTAGGGCTAATAAGAGCAAAACTAATAAAACGATCTTTATCATTTTCATATTTTTTATTAAATATTATTTTCGATCAATGCTTTTATGCCAAGCTATCCATTCATACAAGAAGAAGATAGAAACAACATAAGGAAAGACTCCATAAAAAGTCGCCGTAGCGGAACCAGACCTAGCTCCGACAATAACTACGATATTGACCGCAAAAAGAAGAAAAAATAATAAGGCAAAGTATCCCTCCCTACTAATTGGATGATGAATCCAACCTTTCTTTTTAAACCAAGGTTTTTTCATATGTTTATGGGTTATTAGTGCCCCCAGTAGGAATCGAACCTACATCGCAGGTTCCGGAAACCTGTGTTCTATCCATTGGACTATAGAGGCCATCTCTATTGAATAATCTTATGATTTTTAACTAAAAAAGTAAACTCCTTATCTTCAGAAGCGACTATATTTAAATAACTACCTTTAACTTTATAATTAATATCATTATTAATTTCAGGGATAACCTCTATAATCTTGGCTTGGCTTCCTACTGAAAAAGATGAGGTGTGCACTAGGGAATTGTCAGCTAATTTAAATAAAGCGACAAAATGAAAATCTTGAGGTTTACCATAATTAACTATTAAATCACAGAAAACATCCACTCCATCAACAGTCTTTTGCGTCTTGAGAATGCTCAACATGGTAACACTTCCTTTGAAATTGTCTGTAAAGAATTCCACTTGATTATTCTCTAGTCTGACTCGCAATAATCCTTCGGAGTCATCCTTGTCCAATATCCCTGGCACAATAATTTCCGCATTGCTGAGGGTGGAAAGAAACTTCATTGGGTCAGACTTAGACTCACCTGATAAGCTAGTGACAGCTGGAGAATATTCTTGAGCTTTTTTCTGTCTATCTGGCTGGATAAAAAAATTTCTAGCAAACAAATACAATCCGACACCTAAAACAACCGACAGAATAATAACCTTGGTTTGTTTTTTCATATTAAAAATTATTTTTTAATATCTAAATCTAAAACCTGATCAATCCAACCTAACTTTAGCCACAAAACAATCTCATCATAGCAAGCCACTTCCTTGCTGGGCATTCTGGATAATATTAATTTAATATCTTTTCCATAAATCAATTTCTGAGCTAAACCAAATCCCAATTCGGCAAAAGTTTCTGCCCCAATATAGCCATCAATTTCATTCTTTTGATTATTAGCCACAAAAAGAATGTCGGCTTCTATAATATTTTTGAAAAAAGTTTTATGGCGCTCTGGATAAAGACTCTCAAAACTATCTTCTGGTATAGCCTGAGGGTAATCTATAACCAAAC
>JBAXIF010000002.1:0-28695 GCA_037138515.1 Candidatus Falkowiibacteriota bacterium | reverse complement strand
TGCCCACAAAAAAAGTAGACACTTTCGTGTCCACTTTTTGGGGTACAGTTCATATCCCTGTTTTTTTGTTATATTCGATTTAATCAAAAGATTAATTACCGCAACCAGCAGCAGCAGAACCAGCGCTAGCAGCTTCAGTGCCAGCACCGAAACCGGCAGATGGAGAAGCACTAGACATCTCTTTCTTACATTCTTCTGGAGCGTTCTCAAAACCAGCGCAGATGGAAGCCATCAAGCTTTTTGGATCACGTCCGCTTTGAGATTCAGCACCGTTGATAATCAAGGTTGGAGAACCGCCAACATTGTATTTAGCGTTATCATCCTTGAAAACATCAAAAGCTGGGTAGCTACCTTTGTAACCAACCTTGTTAGTGAAGTTTTCCATGACCTTAAATTGTTTGTCGGTCTTATCAACACAAGTCTTCATTTTACCAGTATCAACTTTAGCTTGAGTTAAACAAGCAGCGCCGTCACCAGCACCTAAGAAACATTTTAGGTAAGTGTTGAACTTATCTTTCTGTTCTTTGTTGATACAATATTGGTTCATTTGTTCTTTTAATTCCTTATCACCATGCATAGCATAGTCACAGAATTTTAATTCAAAATTGATCTTGTTACCTAAAGCTTCAATAACAGGTAAGATACCTTTTTCAATTTGAGTGCCATAAGGACAGTGACTCATAACGAAAAGTTCTACAGTTGGTTTAGCAGTTTTTGGAACTTCTGTTGGAGTGGCTGTTTCTGTTCCAGCTACAGCATCAGTAGAAGTAGCTTCAGTTGCTTTTAATTCTAAAGCTTGAGGGAATAATTTAGAGCCATCCTTAGTCATGTAAGAATCAATGATTTGGCCACCGCCAATATTAACTGACATCTTGTAAAGACCGTTTTCTTCAACAACTTTATCAATAATAGCTTTGCTACCATTAGCCATTAAATTTTCATTAATATAAGTTTCAGCCTTGATTTTAGCTTCATCTGGGCTAAGCTTCTTTTGAAAAGCGGCGTTAAGGTTGGAACTGCAACCTGACAAAGTGATGGCAATAGTCATGACTAATGCCAAAAGGAAAGCATTTTTTCTCATAATTTTTCAGTATTGCTGCTGCCAAATAATATTGGCCTAAGCAGTAATTAGTTTATTATTATTTTCTTAAACGTTATTAGATTATAGCAAAAACTGGAAGATGATTCAAATTATTTAGTCTTAGTTAAAAATTGGACTAAATCTTCTGGTAAACCGGCGGTAAAATCTTGTCTAGCGCCACTTAGATCGTTAAACTCTAGGTGGGTTGATGCTAGAAAAACGCGGCCTAAATCATACTTTTTGTTTTTGATTTTGGATTGCTTATTGCAATAAAGTCCATCTCCAACAATCGGATAACCATAAGCATGAAGGTGAACTCTGATCTGATGGGTGCGACCGGTTTTAATAACTACTTTTAATAAAGTGAAATTTATAAACCTTTTGATAACGGAAAAAGCAGTAGCTGCCCGACGAACTTTTTCGTCTTCATTTTCTTCGCTGAAGTTTTGAGGAACAGCCGCCATCTTGTATCCTTTAGTGGATCTTTTAATCGGGAAATCAATCTCATCCTCATCTTTTAGGACTTTGCCATAAACTAGAGCGGTATATTCTTTGGTAATAGTTCTGTTCTTGAATTGTTCTTTTAAGCTTTCATAGCTAGAGTGGTTTTTAGCAATAACCATTAATCCGCTCACATCTTTATCTAAGCGATGCATGATTCCGGGACGCGCTAGGTCTTCTCCGACTTGACCGACTTCTGGATATTTCTGCAGGAGCCAATCAACTAAAGTTTCTTCTTTGATGTGAGGTGCTCCGTGAACCAAAAGACCGGCTGGTTTGTTGATGACCAGATAATCCTTTGTATCCGCGATAATTTCAATATTTTTCATATGTTTAGTTATTTATTTCTAAAACTGTAGTGTTTGGTTTAGTGCTTTTTGGTAATATTAGTTTTAAATCATCCTTATTAATAGCTTTTAAGACTAGTAAGGCTAGGCCGTAAGTTACGGCTGCTATAGTAATAATAACCAAAAGTCCCAATTTATTGGTATAAAAACTGCCTGGGAGAAGGTACATTGCTACGCCCATAATCAGCGAGGCTAAAAGCGCTTTCCAAACAATCTTTAGATTTAAAGAGACGGCTGTATACTTCTTAGCGTAATACGCGGCAAAAAGCAATATAACTAGTTCGCTATAGATAGTGGTCCAGGCGGCTCCTAGGTAGGAATATTTTGGGATGAAAATTAAATAGCCCGCTAAAGCGGTAATACTGGTAAAGATATAGGCCCCGATAATTTTCTTTTGTTTGTTAACCGCAATAATAACATGAGAGAAGATACAACTGATAAAAATAATAGCCGCTGCTAGAATTAATATTTGCAAGATTGGACCGGCTTCAGCAAACTCTGGCCCAGCAATTAAAACCATAATGTCTTTGGCAACAAATTGGGTCCCAATTATTAAGGGGAAAGCCATTAGGATCATGAAATCTAATGATCTTTGCCAAACCTTTTGGAAGCGTTCATTATTTTTCTTTAGCCAGTCAGCAGTTAAAATAGGCAAGACCACCCCAGCAAACATAAATGGGACTGTCACTAAAACATCAATTATTTTGTAAACTGAGCCATAAATACCAACTTCTGTTGGGCTCTTCATGAGTGATAATATTAGAGTATCGGCTTTTAGGTAGATTAAGTTGAAGGCGATAGTGATAGCCAGTGGCCACGATTTTCTGATAATTTCTCCCCAAACTTTTTTGTCGTATTCTAATTTTAGAGAAATAAACTCTCGGGAGAAGTAAAATTGAATACCGAAACTGATAGCGGAAGACAAGACACTGGCCCATAAGATGGCCATTAAGCTTCCTTTGAAATAGGCGATTAGGACTATCCCAATCAAAAGCGCGACGCGACTGATAACTTCCGCCCAAACCGATTTATTCATGGTTAGCCTTTTTTGAAATATTCCAGTCATGATCTGGTTTAAAGCTACAAATAAGAAGGAGATGGCGGTTATCAAGACTCCCAATTTAATACTTTGTTCGTAAGGAAAAAATAGTACTATTATTGGTCCTAGTCCTAGAAAAATCAGGGCAGACAAGAGTCTTAGAGCTAAAAGATTATTTAATATTTTGCCTTCATCGGCATTAGGGTCGCTAATCATCTGAACGGTGACCAAAGTTAGTCCTAAGTCGGAAATAATGGCAAAGAAGGAAATAAAGGTAAAAATGGTAGTATATTCACCAAATCCAGCTGCTCCCAAATAGCGAGTCATGACAGCCAAAGCTAAAAGACCTAAAATAGTGGAGATTATTTTACCGAAAATCTGGATAAAGGTGTTTTGGGCGACTTTTTTGGTTAAACTCATGGATTTATTGTTTTTCAATTTATTATAATGTATAATAGAAGTAATCAATTTGATTATAACATAATATAACTAAGATATGAAAATTAATAAAAAACAAATTTTTTCGGGTTTGATTTTAAGTTTTGCTTTCCTCTTTATTTCTTTTGTTTCAGTCCAGGCCACTACTCCAGTGCCAAGCTCAGCTGGTGGTGCTTGGGACGCTCAGGTCGGCATGGATAAAATTGGAGAACAATATGGTGAAGACTCTCAGTCTCCAACCAGTCTAATGGCTATTATTGTCCGTCTGATTAACTACTCATTAATTTTATTAGGAGTAATATTTTTAGTATTATTTGTTATGAGTGGTTACCAGTGGATGACAGCTGGCGGCAACGAGGATTCAATTAAGACAGCTAAATCTAGAATGACTAATGCGGTCATTGGTCTAGTAGTTGTTTTGATGTCCTGGACTATTACCTACTTTGTTCTTTATAAGATTGTTTTAAATTCAATCAGTCCGGATGAACACTGGGATACCAGATATGATGTTGATACGAGTACTTATTAATTAATTTTTAGTTTATATAAATGCCACAATTATTTTAAGGTTGTGGCATTTAATTTTGGAATAAATGTTGAATAAAAAAATAAAAGTTTTTTGGATGAGCGCTGAGATTGCTCCTTTGGCTAAGGTTGGTGGTTTGGGGGATGTGGCTGGAGCTCTGCCTAAGGCGCTTAATAAAGAGGGTGTCGACATTCGTCTTTCAATGCCTTATTACGGCTCAATTAAAACTCCGGCTAAGTTGTTTTTGAAAGGATTAAAAATGTCTTTAGGAAAAAAGACATTATCTTTTGATGTTTATTTGACTGCCTTACCTAACACTAAAATCCCGGTTTATCTGATTAAACACCCCTTATTTAAAGAGAAAGAGGTTTATGCTAAAACTAATGAATTTGATCATTTTGCTTTGTGGTCTAAAGCTTCTTTAACTTTAATTACAGCATTAGATTTTATTCCAGATATTCTTCATTTAAATGATTGGCACGCGGCCTTGGCGGTTAATTTTTTGCCGGAGTTTAAAATGGAATATCCATCAGTTTTTTCTAAAACTAAAGTTTTGTATACTATCCATAACATATCAAATCAGGGATACAACAAGAAACACAACTTGAATCCGATGGCTGAGGCTATCCGTCTGGCTAATTATGTTAATACTGTTAGCCCGACTTATGCTAAAGAAATACTAACTAAGGAGTATGGTGTTGGTATGGAGAAAATTTTAAAGAAACGCGGAAAAACTTTGTCTGGTATTTTAAACGGTATTGATGTTGATGTTTTTAATCCAAAAAATGATCCTAATCTGACTTATCATTATTCTTCTAAAAAATTATCCGGTAAGATTAAAAATAAATTATCATTGCAATTTCAACTAGGCTTAGAGGTTGATGCCAAAAGACCCCTTTTAGCTTTTGTGGCTCGTTTGAATTGGCAAAAGGGCATTGAATTATTTAATGATGATTTGTTTGGTGAAATTATCAAAAAATATCAGGCTCAATTTATATTTTTAGGAGATGGAGAAAATAAATATAAAACCTATTTAAACCGGATGGCGAAGAAGTATCCTAATAATATTAGAGTCTTTTTTGGCTTCGATGCTTCTTTGGCCCAAAGGATTTATGCTGCTTCCGATTTCTTTTTAGTCCCCTCTCGTTTTGAGCCTTGCGGTTTGACTCAGATGATGGCGATGCATTATGGTTCTTTGCCGATAGTGCGGTCTGTAGGTGGATTGAAAGACACGGTTAATTCTCTGGTTGGTTATAGCTTTAAGGATTATACAGCGCTGGATTTGAAGGTGATTATTAGCAAAGCTTTGAAAGATTTTTCTTCAAACTTTGCTATTATTGAAAAAAAACGCCAGAATGCTATGAAAAAGGATTTTTCTTGGCAAGCTTCGGCCTTGCAATATTTTAAATTGTATCGAAAGATGATAAAATAGAATTGTTCAGTTTAAAAATTTTAATTTCTATGGCTAAAAATAATAATAAGAATAGTAATCCTTTAGATAAGATTGCTTTGCCCAATATCAATTTAGATGACCGAGCTAAAAATAGCATCGTTATTATTTTGATTGTAGCTTTGGGGTTAGTCAGTCTTTTGGGACTTTTTAATCTATCGGGTCGTTTCGGCTCTTTCTTATCTTCTAACTTAACTCTAGCTTTTGGTTGGGGCAAATGGGCTTGGCCTTTATTCCTTTTGGCTTGGGGTTGGTTTTTGTATAAAGGCAAGAAGTATCAGATTAACTTTTTTAATTATCTAGGTCTCTTTTGTTTTTTTGTTTCTTATCAAAGTTTATTCCATTTTTTATTTTCTAGTGATCGAGCCAAAGAGTTAGTTTTGGAGGGGGTAGGTGGTGGTTACGTTGGTTTTTATTTATCTTTATTTTTCAAAAATATCTTAGGTTTTTGGGGCGGAATGATTATTCTTTTGGCCCTTTTATTTGTTTCTTTAGTTTTGATGTTAAACACTCCGCTTTCTCGAATTATCGGAGCGGAAAGTATTTTTGCTAAATTCTTTGCTAGCGCTAACTCTGTTATTAATCATCTTTTTTCTCGTCGTCCTGTAGAGCAGGGTGAAGAGGAAGAGGTGGAAGAAGTAGAGGAAGAAGAAATTGAAGAAGAGGAAGAGGTCGCTCCAGTTAAGGCTAAGAAAGAAATGGTGGCCGAATCCAGAGAGGAGAAGAAGGTTAGGAAGGGAGTTTTCTTTAAGCAGAAAGCAATTAAAGCTGAACCAGAACCTAAAAATACTTGGCGCGCTAAGAATGTTAAGATTGATTTGCCTTTGGAATTATTAAGCGTCAAAACCGGCCAAGCTTTAGGTGGTGATATTGAAAAGAATGCAGTTGTTATCCAACACACTTTAGAAAATTTTGGTATTCCGGTAGAAATGAGTGAGACTAGTGTTGGTCCGACCGTTACTCAATATACTTTCAAACCGGCCGAAGGTATTAAATTGTCTCGTGTGACAACTTTAAGTAACGATTTGTCTTTAGCTTTAGCCGCTCATCCAATTAGAATTGAAGCTCCGATTCCAGGTAAAGCTTTAGTTGGTATTGAAGTGCCGAATAAGACTAAGGCAATTGTTGGTCTGCGGGAAATTTTAGAAGATAAATCTTTCAAGACTAGAAATAATAATCTAATGATCGCTTTGGGTAAGGATGTGGCTGGAGCTAATTGGCTTTATGATGTGACTAAAACCCCTCACTTATTAGTGGCTGGTGCGACTAACTCGGGTAAGTCAGTTTGTCTGAATGCGATTATTGTCAGTTTGCTATATCAGAACAGTCCAGACTCTTTACGCTTCATCATGGTTGATCCTAAACGTGTAGAGCTTCCAGCTTACAATGGTATTCCTCATTTATTAACCCCAGTTATCACTGAGGTTAGTAAGACTATTAATGCTTTGAAGTGGTGTATGAATGAGATGGATCGTCGTTATGATTTGTTGAATTTAAGTGGCAAGAAAAATATCCAAAGTCACAATGAAGTGGCTGCCGAAAAGATGCCTTATATTATTTTCGTGATTGATGAGCTGGCTGATTTAATGGTGACTGCCGCTAAAGATATTGAAGGCAGTATTATCCGTTTAACTCAGATGTCTCGGGCGGTTGGTATCCACTTGATTTTAGCTACTCAGCGTCCTTCCGTTGATGTTATTACCGGCTTAATCAAGGCTAACATCCCAGCTCGTATCGCCTTCTCAGTAGCTTCAGCAATTGACTCCAAGACTATCTTGGATTGTTCTGGTGCGGAAAAATTATTAGGTAAGGGCGATATGTTATTCAGTGCCGCTGAAATGTCCAAGCCGAAACGTTTGCAAGGTGCTTATTTAAGTGATGATGAAATAACCAGAATCACTGATTATATTAAAACTAATTATGGCGAAGCGGAATATACTGAAGGTATTACTGAGCGCCAGAAGGTGGGTGGTTTGGCCGGTGTTGGACTAGATGGCAATCACGGCGATGAAGATGAATTAATGCAAGAGGCTAAAGAAATCATTATAAATATGGGACGAGCCTCTACCTCCCTCTTACAACGTCGCTTGAGAGTGGGCTACGGCCGCGCTGCTAGCATCTTAGACGCTTTAGAGGAGGCTGGTGTGATTGGTCCCTCGAACGGCTCTAAGCCAAGAGAAGTGATGGTTAGTAAGGAACAGTTTGAAAGCATGAATAATCTAGGTCCAAGTGGCATGCCTTTGCATGACAAGAACTCCACTAAAGCTCCGGGAAGTTATTTGGGTGATGATGAAGGTGATGATGGCACCTTAGCTTTTGATTCTGAAGAAGAGGTTGAAGAAGTCGAAGACGCCGAAGAGGAGGCGACTGAAGAAGTAGAAAAGGAAGATGAAAAAAAAGAAGAAGTTACCACTAACCCAACATTACCTCGAGCCTTTTCCGATGATGAGGACGATGGGATGTTTTTCTCAAAATAATAATTATTACCATGGACAAAATATTTAATATTATCAAAAGATATTTGCCGAAGAAATTTTTTTCTTTCGTGCAGCCAGCTTATCACTTTTTTCTTAGTTGGTTGGGAGCAGTGGTTTACCACCATCCTAGTGAGAACTTGATTGTGGTGGGAGTAACCGGCACGACTGGTAAAACCTCCAGTGTCTTTTTGATAGCTAAAACTTTAGAGGCAGCTGGCTACAAGGTTGGTTATACCTCTACAGCTATGTTTAATAATGGCCAGAAAGAATGGTTGAATGACAAGAAAATGACCATGATCGGCCGTTTTTTTACCCAGAAAATTTTGCGCCAAATGGTTAATAATAAATGCCAATATGCCATTGTTGAAACCAGCTCTGAAGGCATTAGACAATTCCGTCATCGTTTTATTAATTATGATATTTTAATCTTCACTGGACTTTATCCAGAGCATATTGAGTCTCATGGTAGTTTCGAAAAATATAAAGAAGCTAAGGGAAAATTATTTGCTCACTTGAAAAACTGCAAGACTAAGTATGCGGATGATTATAAGATTGTCCATCACCCTAAAACTGAATTGAAAAAATTGAATTATAGTCGGGTCAAAAAAACTATCATTGCTAATTATGATGACGCTGAGGTTAATTATTTCTTAAGCTTTTGGGCTGAACAGAAAATTGGCTATACTTGTGGAGTTCATAGCGATAAGTCTGATGAATTAACCTATAACGAAGAGATTAAGAAAAGTATCGAGTTGGTTAAGTGTGACAATATCAATGTTTCCGGTAAGGGAACCTCTTTTGATGTTTTCTTAATGTCCGATTTTTTCGCGGCTCATAATAAAGAACATAAAGATATTAATATCAAATTGAATCTTTTAAGCGACTTTAGCGCGGTTAATGCCATGACCGCCGTTTCCACCGGACTTAGCCAGGATTTAAGCTTGGAGCAGATTAAGAAGGGCTTGGAAAATGTGAAGGGTATTACTGGTCGTTTGGAAATGATTAACGAAGGACAGAATTTTACTGTCGTTGTAGATTATGCTTTTGAACCGACAGCCGTTTCTAAGCTTTATGAAGCTATTAAGCTTATTCCTCATAATAAGATTATTCACGTCCTAGGTTCAGCTGGAGGTGGCCGTGATAAGGCTAGAAGGCCTATTCTAGGCAGTATTGCCGGCAAGAACGCTGATTATGTCATTATTGCCAATGAAGATCCTTACGACGAAGATCCTTTAGCTATTATGGAGGAAGTTTCTTTGGGAGCGGAAAAAGAAGGAAAGATCGTTAAACAAGATTTGTTCAAAATTTTAGATAGACGTGAGGCGATTAAGAAAGCTTTGAGCTTGGCTTCAGCTGGCGATGTCGTCTTGCTGACTGGAAAAGGCAGCGAGCAAGCTATCTGTGTGGCTAAGGGAGAGAAGATCCTCTGGGATGACCGCCGCGTCGTTCGGGAGGAGTTACTAAAGCTATAAATTATTGTGGATAACTTGTGGATTGACAAAAGGCAAATAATGTAATATCATTAAAAATACTTTTAAACAGTTAATTTTTTAAAAGTGACTAATTATTTAAAATAACTCAAAGCTGTCTAAACTCAAGCCCTGATTGGTATTGGGATTTTTTTGTTGCTAGCTCTTTTTTCGCTAAATTTAGCCCATTTTTTACTACTTTAAATAAAATTAACAGCTGACCTTGCACCTTCGCAGAAGGGAGGGATGGCTCTATCAAATATGGCCAATAATACGATCACCCAGCATTCACTTAAATTAGGTGAGCGCCGTTTTTTTACCGACTCTAAGGAGTCGATGCCTATGCCCGATTTGATTGAAATTCAAAAGGACTCCTACAAATGGTTTTTAGATGAAGGTCTGGCTGAACTTTTTGATGAAATTTCTCCTATCACCGATTTTAATAATCGTGATTTAGAGTTGTATTTTGAAGATTACTATTTAGATAAACCAAAATTCAGTGAAGTTGAAAGCCGCGCTAAGAATATCACTTACGAGGCTCCTTTGCGTGTCAAAACTACTCTGCTTAACAAAAGAACTGGCCATAAGATTAAGCAAGAGGTCTTCTTAGGAGATTTTCCATTAATGACTGATAAAGGTACTTTTATCATTAATGGTATTGAAAGAGTTGTTGTTTCTCAGTTAATCAGATCCGCTGGTGTCATGTTCACTTCCGACTTTATTAAAGGTAAAAAATATTACGGTGCTAAGATTATTCCAAATCGCGGTGCTTGGTTGGAAATTGAAACTGATCCTAATAAAGTTATCTGGGTTAGAATTGATCGTAAGAGAAAAGTCGCTGTTACTTCTTTGATGCGCGCTTTCGGTATTGTGACTGATGAAGAGATCAAGAAGTTTTTTGCCGATATTGATGTTACTAAAGAAGCTGATGAAATTGGTTATATTGATGCGACTTTATCTAAAGATGCTTCCCATGATGAGGCTGAAGGTTTACAGGAAGTTTACCGCCGTATCCGTCCAGGTGATTTAGCTACTGCTGAAAATGCTCGGTCATTAATCCACTCTATGTTCTTCCGTTTTGACCGTTATGATTTCGGCCGTGTTGGTCGTTATAAATTGAATCGCCGTTTTGAAGAGAATTTACCAATTACTAAAGAAAACAGAATTTTGCGTCACGAAGATTTAGTTAACATCGTTCGTGAAGTTATCAAATTAAATATCACTAAAGGTGAAGAGGATGATATCGACCATTTAGGCAATCGTCGTGTTAGAGCTATCGGCGGTTTGATTCAAAATCGTTTCCGCGTCGGTTTAGCTCGTATGGAAAGAATCATCAAAGATAAGATGAGTACTTCCGATATCAGCACTCTAACTCCAAATAAATTAATTAATGCTCGTCCGGTTATTGGTGTAGTTAAGGAATTCTTCATGTCTTCCCAATTATCCCAATTCATGGATCAAACTAATCCACTTGCTGAATTAGAGCATAAGCGTCGTTTATCAGCTATGGGTCCTGGTGGTTTAACCAGAGAAAGAGCTGGATTTGATGTTCGTGATGTACACACTACTCACTATGGACGTATTTGTCCGATTGCTACTCCAGAAGGTCCAAACATCGGTTTGGTTGGTCACCTATCTAGTTACTCTAGATTGAATAGCTATGGTTTCTTAGAGACTCCATACCGTAAAGTTAAGCATGAAAAAGGTAAGCACAGCGTTACTGATGAAGTGATTTTCTTAGATGCTTTTGAAGAAGAAAAATATATTACAGCTGATGCCACTATTCCACTTGATGGTAATGGTCACTTTTTGGTTGGTCGTTTCGATGTTCGAAAATTCGGTAAGCCAGCCACTGAAGATGTTGAGAATATTGATTTGATCGGCGTAGCCGCTAATCAGATTATTTCTATCGCTACTTCTTTGATTCCGTTCATGGAACACAATGATGGTCAGCGTTCTTTGATGGGTACTAACATGCAACGTCAGGCTGTCCCGTTGATTAAGAGTGATTCTCCTGTTGTTGGAACCGGTGTTGAAGCTCGAGCTGCTCGCGATAGTGGCCATGTAGTTTTAGCTGAAGAAGATGGTGTTGTCGTTAAAGTTGATGCTGCTAATATTGAAATTGAAAATAAGAAAGGCAAGATCAATCATTACAATTTGAATAAATTTTTACGCTCTAACTCTTTGACTTGTATTAACCAACATCCGTTAGTTAACGTTGGTGATAAGGTTAAGAAGGGCGATATTATGTCCGATGGTCCATGTATCGATAATGGCGAATTAGCCCTTGGTAAAAATGTTTTAGTCGCTTTCATGACCTGGGAAGGTTATAACTATGAAGATGCGATTATTATTTCTGAAAGATTAGTGAAGGAAGATGTTTATTCTTCTGTTCATATTGAAAATTATACTATTGATGTTCGCGATACTAAATTAGGTCCGGAGATTATCACTAATGATATTCCTAACATCTCTGAAGAAAAACTAAAGAACTTGGATGAAGATGGTATTATCAGAATTGGTGCAGAAGTTTCTTCCGGCGATATCTTAGTTGGTAAGATTACTCCAAAAGGTGAAACTAAGTTAAGTGCTGAAGAAAAATTATTGCGCGCTATCTTCGGTGAAAAAGCTAAAGATGTTCGTGATTCTTCAATGTACTTAGAGCACGGTGAACACGGTAAGGTTGTTGACGTGAAGATCTTCTCAAGAGAAGAAGGCGATAAGCTTTCTACTGGTGTTTTGAAATCTATCCAGGTTTCAGTCGCTAATTTGAGAAAGATTCAGGTTGGTGACAAGATGTCTGGTCGTCATGGTAACAAAGGTGTTATTTCTAAAATAGTTCCAGTAGAAGACATGCCTTATATGGAAGATGGTACTCCAATCGACATCATCTTATCCCCACTCGGTATTATCTCTCGTATGAACTTGGGTCAATTGCTTGAGACTCATATGGGTTTTGCTGCTCAGAAGTTAGGTTATAAGGTAGCCACCCCAGCATTAAACGGTTTGAAAGAAGAAGATATCAAGAATGAATTAAAGAGAGCTGGTTTGCCAGAGAATGGAAAAGTTCAACTCCATGATGGTAAGACTGGTTCTGCTTATGACCACACTATTACTGTTGGTATCAAATATGTTTTGAAATTGAATCATATGGTTGAAGATAAGATTCACCAGAGATCTATCGGTCCTTACTCTTTGATCACTCAACAACCTTTGGGTGGTAAAGCTCAGTTCGGTGGACAGAGATTCGGTGAGATGGAAGTTTGGGCTTTGGAAGGTTACGGTGCTGCTCATACTTTACAAGAAATCTTAACCATTAAATCGGATGACGTTACCGGTCGTTCTAAGGCTTACGAAGCTATCATTAAGGGTGAAGAAATCCAGAAGCAAAATGTTCCAGAATCTTTCAATGTTTTAGTTTCAGAATTGAAAGGTCTTTGTCTTAACGTTGAACTTTTAGGAGGAACTCCACGCTTAACTGAAGAAGAAGAGCTTGAAGCTGAATTAAGAGGTAAAAAGATATTAGAAGCTGAGATCGTCGAATCAGCGGATGACATTACTGATGAATACAAAGCTATGACAGAAAAAGAAGGTTTAGCTCCAGAAGAGCTTTCCAATCTTTCCGTCATAACTGATGAGGAATAAGTCGATCCTAATTATTCAATAAACCATAATTAAACATATGCTTAATCCTATAAAAACCAGTGATTTCGATGCCATCCGTTTGAAGTTGGCCTCACCTGAAGAAATTATCTCTTGGAGTAATGGCGAAGTTATTCGCCCTGAAACTATTAACTATCGCACCCAAAAACCGGAAAAAGATGGTTTGTTCTGCGAACGTATCTTTGGTCCGACTAAAGATTGGGAGTGTGCTTGCGGTAAATACAAAAAAATTCGTTATAAAGGCGTAGTCTGTGATAAGTGTGGTGTTGAAGTTACTCGCAGCGTTATCCGTCGGGAACGCATGGGTCACATCACTTTACAGGTTCCAGCTACTCATGTTTGGTTCTTGAGAGGCTTATCATCCAAGATTGGTTTGATTTTGAATTTAAGCATCCAGTCTTTGGAAAAAGTTGTTTACTTTGCTAACTTCATTATCACTGATGTTGATGAAACTTTGAAAGAAGCTACTTTAGATCAGATCAAACGTGAATATAAGAGTAAGAAGAAAAACATCGAAGATGCTTATGATCGTGAATATAAGGAAGCTGGCGCTGATAAAGCGGCCAAAGATCAAGCTCTGAAGATGAAGGAAGAAAAGATGACCAGCCTTGATTCTGATTATGAAGAAACTAAGACTGAATTAAAAGATTTGAAACCTTTATTGATTATTACTGAACAGGAATATCAGAATTTAAGTATGAAGTTCGGTCATTTATTTGAAGCTGGTATCGGCGCTGATGCTGTCAGAAAATTATTATCCAAGATTAACTTAGAAAAGAGCGTTGCTAAATTAGAAGAAAAATTAGAAGGCGCTCAGGATGCTAAACGGGATAAGTTAGTTAAACGTTTGAAGTTATTAAAGAATTTTAAGAATAATAATATTCGCCCAGAATGGATGGTTTTAAGTACTATTCCAGTTATTCCTCCAGATTTAAGACCAATGGTAGCTCTTGATGGCGGTCGTTTTGCTGCTTCTGATTTAAATGATCTTTATCGCCGCGTTATCAATCGCAACAATCGCTTAAAGCAATTGATCGATTTGAATGCACCAGAAGTTATCTGCCGTAATGAAAAGAGAATGTTACAGGAAGCGGTTGATTCTTTATTAGATAACTCTTCTCGTAACACTAAGACTGTTACTGCCTCCACTGGTCAAAAGAGACAGTTAAAATCTTTAGCTGATACTTTGAAAGGTAAGCAGGGTCGTTTCCGTCAGAACTTATTAGGTAAACGTGTCGACTACTCTGGTCGTAGCGTTATCGTGGTTAATCCAAAATTAAATTTGGATCAATGCGGTTTGCCTAAGATTATGGCTTTGGAATTATTCAAACCATTTATTATCTCCAAATTGATTAAGCGTGAAATAGTGCATAATGTTAGAAGTGCTTCCCGTTATATCGAAGCTGGTCATGATGAAGTTTGGGATATTTTAGAAGAGATTATTAAGGGTGCTTATGTGCTTTTGAATCGTGCTCCTACCTTGCATCGTTTAGGTATTCAGGCTTTCCGTCCAATTTTGATTGAAGGTAAAGCTATTCATATTCATCCTTTGGTTTGTACTGCTTTTAATGCCGATTTCGATGGTGACCAAATGGCCGTTCATGTTCCGCTGACTAAAGAAGCTGTGGCTGAAGCGCGTGATATTATGCTTTCTTCCCACAACCTGCTTAAACCAGCGACTGGCGATCCAATCGTTACTCCTTCTCAGGATATCGTTTGGGGTGCTTATTATATCACTTTTAATGATGAAAGTTTCAACACTAAGGATGATAAAGAACTACATGCTTTCTACAGTGAGGATGATGCCATCTTAGCCTATGAACATAAGTTTATTGATTTGCATGCCCCAATCAGAGTTAGAATTGGTGAAGAAGGTTTAGTTAGAACTACTGTTGGTCGCGTTATCTTAAACACTATTATTCCAGAAAAATTGAAGTTTATTAACGAGGTGGTTGGTAAAGGAAAATTAAAGACTTTAATTCGTGAATGTTTATCTGTTTATGGTGAAGCGGAAACTGTCAAATTCGTCGATGATTTAAAGAATAAAGCTTTTGACTTTATCACTAAATCAGGTTTGTCTTGGGGCTTTGGCGATTTACCTGATCTACCAGAAAAAGATGCTTTAATTGAAAAGGCTGCCGTAGAAGTTGATAAGATCAGAGAACAATACGAAGAAGGTTTATTAACTGAAAGCGAACGTTACGGTAAGGTTATTGAAACTTGGACTAATACTAAAGAAATTATTGCTGATATTTGTAAGAAGAGTTTAGTTGGTGTTTTGCCACTTTATTCCATGATTGAATCTGGTGCTCGTGGATCTTGGTCTCAACCTGTTCAGATTTTAGGTATGAAAGGTTTAGTGACCTCTCCTTCCGGTGCAATTATTGAATTGCCGGTTAAAGGAAACTTCAAAGAAGGTTTTGGTGTACTTGAATACTTTATTTCCACTCACGCTACCAGAAAAGGTTTGTCCGATACCGCTCTTCGTACCGCTAATGCTGGTTACTTAACTCGTCGTTTAGTTGACGTGGCTCAAGATGTTATCGTGACTGAAGATGATTGTGGCGATACAGAAGGTTATGTCTTTAACAGAAAAGAATGTGAGGCTAACAGCGAAGATTTCTTCAAGAAGATTTCTGGTCGTTATTTGGCTAAGGATTTATTGGATGCTAAGGGCAAGGTCGTATTAGCTGCCGGTGAAGTTTTGCATGAAGATGCTATGAAGGCCATTAAGGATGCTGATATTGAAGAGGCTTGTGTTCGTTCAGTTCTAAGTTGTCATTTACATAAAGGTATTTGTGCTCATTGTTACGGTTATGACTTAGCCTACAACAAGGAAGTTAAGTTAGGTACTACTGTTGGTATTATCGCTGCTCAATCTATTGGTGAGCCTGGTACCCAGTTGACTATGAGAACCTTCCATACTGGTGGTGTGGCCGGTGCTGACGATATTACCCAAGGTTTGCCTCGTGTTGAAGAAATTTTCGAAGCCCGTCCTCCAAAGAAGAAAGCTTTAATGTCTGATGTTGATGGTTCAATTAAGATTGAATTCGGCCAGAAGATTATTAAAGATAAGGATGGTAAGGAAATTATGGTTAACAGCTCTCAAGAAAAGATTTTGAAATTGAATTATTTCATTAAGGATGAGGCTGGCAAGGAAGAAGAAGCCACTCAAGAGTTTGTTATTCCTCGTGGTACTATGATTTGGGTTAAAGATGGAGACAAGGTTAAGAAAGGTGACCGTTTGACTGAAGGTAGCTTTAACTTGAAAGAATCATATGAACTTCGTGGCCGTCTAGAAACTCAGAAATATATTATCAAAGAAATTCAATACGTTTATTCTTCTCAGGGCCAACCTTTGAATGATAAGCACATTGAAATTATCGCTCGTCAGATGTTCTCTCGTCATTTGATTAAAGAAACTGGCGATACTACTTTGCTTCCTGGTGAAGTGGTGGAAGAAGAGGTTTTGTTTGAAGCTAATAAGTTAGCTAAGAAACCAGCTGAAGCTCTACGTTTACTGTTAGGTATTACTAAGACTTCACTTTCCACTGACAGTTTCTTGTCAGCTGCTTCGTTCCAAGAGACACCTCGCGTGTTGATTGAAGCTGCTGTTTCTGGTAAGATTGATTATCTTGAAGGTTTGAAAGAGAATGTTATCATCGGTTGCCTGATTCCTTCCGGAACTGGTTACAAAGGTAAGAAGAAGAGAGAGATTTATCAATAGAATTTGATATAGAAAACAAAAAAGCACCTTAATCGGTGCTTTTTTGTTTGGTTAGTTTCTGATATAATAGTATTATCTTTACTTATGAAAAATCTATCTTTTCGCCTGAAAACTAGACTTATCCTGTGGTCAATTATTACTTTGACCGTTTTTGCTTTGGTTTATTTAGCGGTTCTGCCTTTTGGCCGGATTACTTATAATTATCACCAAAATGGCCATAACCTATCAGGTGGCAAGGGATTTTTTGGTAACTTTACCCCGCTTGATAGGATTGATACGACTGGTGAAAACTTGAAGATTATCGGTGATTCAATTTACTTTTCTTTGTTTACTCCGCGTCGCTTTGAGAAGGCTAAGATGACTATTGTTTATCGTGGCTTTGACTATGAATCTTATCCGATAATCGAAGCTGGCGTAATGGTTGATCCGATACTGCGTAATTACCGGACCTATCCCATTTCTAATTATATTTTAGATCGTCTGTCTACTGAGTGGAAAAGCAAATCAGAAGATGGCTTATTATTACTCCAGAAAGAAAAAAAATATTCTGACGTTAATGATTTACTGACTAATCCTCCGAAGAGCGAGGAGCTGGCGTTTTATAATTATCAGCATAATTTTCCTTATCAGATTGATGGTTATCAGGCTCAAAAGAGTTTAATTAGTTTGCCGGACTTAAGAGGTGCTTATCAGTTCTATACTTATATTGATAATGAAGATTTGAATTTCTCAGCTGACTTTTTAGACTTGAATCAGAATGCTGACAAGAATGGTGATCCAGTGCAGATTTATGTTTATGGAAATGATCAGAAAGCTTTAGCGGAATATTCTTTGCCGGATGATGGTAACAAGAATGATGATGCAAAAATTGGCGAGACTAGAAATATCAGTATAAATATTCCAGATTTAGCTAAAGGAGTTTATAAAGTTGAAGTGAAAATTAACGATGATCTAGTTAGTCAGAATATCAAGACCACCCAAAGTAAATTATCTTTTATTTCCCGTGTCTGGGTTTATAATCGCTCTTCTGCCAGCATTAATATCTTTACTTCTGGTGCCTTTGTTAAAGCGAAGGTTAATGATCCTTCGGGGGTGGGCGTAATTACCTTAAATAATGAATATTTGGATATCCTAGAAACCTACAAGCAGGTCACTGCTGATTTTAATAACCCGCAAAAGGTTAATAATATTACGGTTTTTAGACCAGAAACAGTGTTGGAGACTAGCGGAGTCTTCGCTTTTTCTGGTGATTCACTATTTAATCCTGATATCAAGAAGATTGATTCCAGCACTGATTCAAATGGCATTAAATACATTGTGGCCGGTTACAGTGCTCCAGTTAGTTTAGGGATCTGGAAGAAGGCTAATGTGGAAATGGATATTAGTGATGTTTATCGAGAAAAGGGTCAGACTAATTTTATGATTTCTATTCCAGGGTTATTGGCGGAAAATAAAATTGTGGGAGCGGAGATTCAGTCTATTCAAATCGAGTTGACCGGAAAAAGCTTAATCCAAAAAATTAAAGAATATGTTCAAAGATAATATCAAATTTATTTACGGATCAGAATTCCATCAATTCTGCCAAGAGTTATTTTATGCTCTATCTGGCGCCTTGGTGTTGTTTGTATTGCTGGAAATAGCTAAGCCACAGATAGTTGTTGCTTATTTGAATATTAGTTTCTGGTTGCTCCTTTGGCTCCTTAATGGTATTATTTTATTAATGTTTAAGAAGAAGGACTAAATAAAAACGACCTTCTTTCTTTTGAAATGAAGGTCGTCAGAGATTTACGATTTTATTTTAATGGTTTTAACCGCGTATATGTGGCTTATAAAAATAACGGCTGGCATAATAAGAGATGTTAAGATGCCGTAACAGATATTTTCAGAGTTAATTCCCACAATTATACCAATAATGATACCAACGATAATCGATATCAAATCTGTCGTAAAAACACCGGATGTTTTATATACTTCTCCCATGGCTGAAACGTTTTAGTAATAAAATAATAATAACATATTTTATAACATTTGTCAATATGAATAAGCTCGAATCATTTTTAAGTCCAAAATCAGTGGCAATTATCGGTGCTTCCTCTAATCCAGTTAAGTTGGGTTGGCAGATTTTGGCCAATCTAAAATCAGCTGGCTTCTCTGGAAATATTTATCCAGTTAATTTGCATGAGACTGAAATTTTGGGCCTTAAGGTCTATCCGGCTATTGATTCTTTGCCAACTAAGATCGATCTAGCTATTATTGTTATTCCCGCTTCTTTTGTTTTGGAGGAAGTAAAAAAAGCTGCTAGTTTAGGCATAAAGAATCTGGTGATTATTTCAGCTGGATTCGGTGAAGCCGGAAAAGAAGGAAAAGCGATTGAGATTGAAATCAAAAAAATTGCTAAAGAGAATGATTTAAATATCCTCGGTCCTAATTGCTTGGGCTTTATCAATTACCGTTCTCGTTTAAATGTTACTTTCGCTAATACTTTTGGATCAGAGGAAGGGAAGAAAAATCATAACATCGCCTTCTTGTCTCAGTCTGGGGCTATTGGTAGCTCGGTGTTGGATTGGACTAAGAATAAGAATATTGGTTTTTCTTTATTTGTCAGTTTGGGTAATAAGGCGGTTTTAGATGAAAATGACTTTTTTGAATATTTATTAACTGATGATAATAGTGACTTAGTGGTCGCCTATTTAGAAGAAATATCTGATGGACCACGCTTTTTAAATTTAGTTTCTCGTCTGTCGAAAATAAAGCCAGTCGCCATTCTGAAAGCTGGAAGAACTGAAACGGGTAGTGCGGCAGCCATGTCACATACTGGTTCTATGGCCGGTGGCAGTGAAGCGGTTAAGACCGCTCTAATTAGAAGTGGGGCAATTGTCTTAAATGACATGAGCGAATTATTTAATCTGATGCGCCTGATTAAGAAACCATTAGAGCTGACTAATTCCGATTTATATATAATTTCTAATGCTGGTGGGCCACTGGTTATCAGCACTGATGAAGCTTTTGAAAGCAGGTTGGCTTTACCTAAATTATCTTTGGAAATAAAGAATAAGATTACGCCGATTATGCCGAGCTTTAGTCATGTAGAAAATCCTTTAGATATTTTGGGCGACGCTACTAGTGAGCGTTACGAAAAAGCGCTAGAGGCTTTATTGCCTGATCCTAAAATCCAGACATTGTTAATTCTTTTAACCCCTCAAAGTGGAACTGACATCAAGAATATTGCTGAAGTTATTGGCCGTTTTAGTTTGAAATATCCAGATAAATTAATTATTACTAGCTTTATTGGTGGGGTCGCTATCGCTGATGGCAAGAAAATTTTAGCGGAATATCTAGTTCCTAATTTTGATTATCCAGAAGAGGCTATCAGGGTTTTAAAACATTATTTGGGTTATCAGAAAAATAAAAAGAGCCTAGTGGTTTATAAGTCTAAGAAGGTTAATAGTCTAGATCCTGTCACTAACGGTTTATGGGATTATTTAGATACTAAAAAGTTGTTAGATGAATATGGCATCAAAACCGTGAAGACTCTTAAAGTAGGTAGTATTAGCCCAAAAATAAAATATCCGATAGTCGCTAAGGTGGTTGGTCCGGATGTTGTTCATAAGAGCGAGGCTCAGGCGATATTTTTAAATCTTAAAGATGAAAAAGAATTGAAGAAGATTTCTAAGAACACCTTGTTAAAAGATGGTGCTAATTATTTAGTAGCTCAAGAAATGGTTCGAGATGGTTTGGAAATAATTTTAGGATTTAAGAGAGATAATAATTTCGGTCCGATTATTATTGTCGGTTGGGGCGGAATTTATACGGAAGTTATTAAAGATGTCGAACTGTTCTTAGCTGAAGATAATACTAAGCTGATTACCGAAAAAGTTAAGCAATTAAAAGTATTTAAATTAATCCAAGGTGCTCGAGGGAAGGAAGCTTTTGATCTTGAGGCTTTAGTAGATAATATTAAAAAATTAGTTATATTATCATTGGAACATCCGGAGATAAAAGAATTGGATATCAATCCAGCTTTTCTTTTGCATCACGGTTTTATGGCCGCTGATTGGAGAATAATTTCATAATTAATATGTTGAAGAATCTGTTTGGTCGTCAAACAAATAGTATTACCATGGCCGCCGCTTTAGTCGGAGTGTCTTCTTTGTTGTCTCGCTTTTTAGGAGTCTTCCGAGACAGAATCTTGGCGGGACAGTTTGGTGCTGGTCAGTCTTTGGATATTTATTATAGTGCTTTTAGAATCCCAGATTTGATTTATAGTCTAATAATTTTAGGCGCTCTATCGGCTGGCTTTATTCCGGTTTTTACTGGTTTAGTGAAAGATTTTAAGAGTTATAAGAGTACGGGATTATTTAAATATCTAAATTCAGAGGCTTGGGATTTGGTTAATAATCTTTTAAATGTTTTGATGTTATCCTTAATCAGTTTAAGTTTATTAGGTATCATTTTTGCTCCAAGTCTAATCTCTTTAATTTCTCCTGGATTTTCTCCTGAGGCGCAAAAGACTACGGCTGACTTAACTAGAATTATGTTTTTATCCCCTTTATTCTTGGGTATTTCTGGTATTTTAGGTGGAATTTTACAATCTTTTAAAAACTTTTTAGTCTATTCAATTGCTCCTATCATGTATAATGTCGGTATTATTTTAGGTGCTCTATGGCTATCTCCTTCTATGGGCATTTCTGGTCTAGCTTGGGGTGTTGTGCTTGGTGCTTTCTTGCATATGGCCGTTCAAATTCCGGTTGTTTATAATCTGGGTTGGCGCTATCGTTTGTTTGTCGATTTCAAGAATAAGAATTTAATTAGGATTGCTCGGATGATGATTCCTCGGACTTTGAGCTTAGCTATTTCTCAGGTTAATCTAGTGATTATTACTATTATTGCTTCTAATCTAGCTAGTGGCTCTTTGACTGTTTTTAATTTTGCTAACAATCTACAATCTTTCCCAATTGGTATTTTTGGCATCTCTTTTGCGGTTGCTGCTTTCCCAGCCCTTTCTGCTGCCGCTCGTGATAATAAAAAAATGATTGGTCATTTTTCTTTAGCTACTCGTCAGATTTTATTTTTTATTATTCCGGCTACTATTTTATTAATTACTCTTCGGGCGCAGATTATCAGAATTATTTTAGGTACTGGTTCTTTTGATTGGAATGATACTATTTTAACTATGGATACTTTAGGATTTTTTGCTTTAAGTTTATTTGCCCAAGCTATTATTCCGCTTCAGACCAGAGTCTTTTATGCTCGCCAAGATTCTCGTACTCCATTTTTTATCGGCATCTTTGTGGTGATAGCTAATATCTTTTTGTCTATTTGGTTGTCTGGACGACTGGGGGTGGCTGGCTTGGCCTTAGCTTTTTCCATGTCTTCTATTTTGAATTTTGTCATGCTTTGGGCCTGGCTTCATGTTAGAGTTGGAAGTTTGGATCAGGGTAAAATACTAATTTCCACAGCCAAATTTTCAGCCGCTGGAATTGCTGCCGGTTTTGTAGTTCAATTAATGAAAGACGTTGTTTGGCCCTATATTAATATGAGCACTTTTTCTGGAGTTCTAGTCCAGGGTTTGGTTGCGGCTATGGGTGGAATCATTACTTATTTAGCAGTTTGTGCCATGCTTCGTAGTGAGGAGTTTTATGACTTTTTAAATCTGATTAAGCGCAAACTATCATGGCGCAAGATCAAGGTGGGCGATCAGGGTGAGGTCCGGGGATTGTAGCTTTATAATTGACCATATTCTTAAAATACATTAATATTAGAGCATAATCAGAAAGGGCGATATATCTTTTATGTCGCTTTCTTGATATTAAATTAAATGAACGAAAATACTAAAAAAATCAGGAATTTTGCCATTTTAGCCCATATTGATCACGGTAAGTCTACTTTGGCTGACCGAATGTTGGAAATTACTGGAACAGTCGACAAACGAAAGATGAAGAACCAGATTCTAGATGGCATGGATATTGAACGAGAAAGAGGTATTACCATTAAGCTTCAACCGGTAACCATGGATTATAATGGCTATCAATTGAATCTAATTGATACTCCTGGTCATGTGGACTTCTCTTATGAGGTGTCTCTGTCTTTAGCAGCGGTTGAGACGGCTGTTTTATTGGTTGATTGTACTCAGGGTATTCAGGCCCAAACTTTAGCTAATCTATACTTAGCTTTAGAGCAGAATTTAAATATTATTCCAGTAGTAAACAAGATTGATTTGCCGGCAGCTAATGTCCCTAAAACTAAGAATGAAATTATCAAGCTTTTGGGTTGTAAAGAAGAGGAAATATTGTGAGCTTCAGGTAAGACCGGAGAAGGTGTGGCTGCTATTTTAGACGAGGTTATTAAGATAGGTGACTCACCTCAAGGAAATGATAATGCTCCTCGTCCTCGGGCTTTGATTTTTGATTCCAAGTACGATGAGTATAAAGGTGTTGTGGCTTATGTTCGAATTTTTGATGGCGCCTTGAAGAAAGGTGACAAAATTAAATTGATGGCCACTAAAGCTGAGAGTGAAGTTTTAGATATTGGTATTTTCCGTCCAGATTATTTTTCTACCGGAGAATTGAAGAGCGGTAGTATCGGTTATATTGTTACCGGCTTCAAGGCAGTAGGAGAATGTCGCGTTGGTGATACTGTCACTTTTTCTTATCAAGAAGCAAATAAACCAGAACCATTGCCAGGTTATAAAGAAGTGAAACCGATGGTTTTTGCTGGTATTTTCCCAAGCGATGGCGATAGTTTAGAGGACTTGAGAGAAGCGATGGAAAAATTAAAGTTGAATGATAGCGCTTTGGTTTATGAACCAGAGAGATCTGAGGCCTTGGGTTTCGGTTTCCGTTGCGGTTTCTTGGGATTATTACATTTGGAAATTTTTCAAGAAAGATTGAGACGGGAATATAATTTGGATATTATCGTTACCATTCCAAGCGTAGCTTATAAGATTATCAAGAAGAATGGTGAGGAAGAGATTGTCAGAACTCCTCAAAAATTATCCAATCCCTCAGAACTTTTAGGCATTGAAGAGCCTTGGGTGTTACTTGATGTGGTTGTCCCAAAAGAATATATGGGTAATGTTATCAAGTTAGCTCAAGATAAGAGAGGTATTTATAAAAATACAGAATACATGTCGATTGATACTGACCAACCTCGAGTTATTTTGCATTACGAGATTCCGATGGCAGCCATCTTAACCGATTTTTATGACAAGATTAAAAGCGTCAGTGCTGGTTATGCTTCCATTAATTATGATTACTTAGACTACCGTCCGGCTGACGTAGTTAAAATGGACATCATGGTAGCTGATGATATCGTTGAGTCTCTGGCTACTATTGTTTACCGCGATGAAGCTTTCCGCCAAGGAAAAGACATTGTTAATATTTTGAAAGATACCATTCCGCGGGAGATGTTTGTTATCAAGCTTCAGGCGGCTATTGGTGGTAAGGTTGTTGCAGCAGAAAGATTGTCTGCTATGCGTAAGGATGTGACCGCTAAGTTATATGGTGGTGATGTTACTCGTAAACGGAAACTGTTAGAGAAGCAGAAGAAAGGTAAAAAGAAGATGATGAGTATGGGTAAGGGTAGTGTTGATATTCCACCGGATACTTTTATTAAGATATTAAAAAGATAATTTAAATATTATGAAACGTAAAAAAGTCGTTAAAGTGATTTGGATTATTATCTCTTCTATCGTGGTTATCTCAATGGTAGCCTGGACAGTGGTAACTCCTTTTATGTAGTTGAATTTCGGTTAAAATCTCATAAATAACAAAAATAGCTAATTTTAGCTATTTTTTGTTTTTTATGTATATATATTGACAGTAATTTATGGATTGTGTATACTGAAATTAACGGTAATTTCCGTACTAATAATTAATAATATTAATTTTTTATGTCAAAATTGATTAATCGAGCAATACTAAAGCCAATTTTAGAGAAATTAGTAAATAGCAATAAAATTGTGATAATTTATGGTGCTCGTCAGGTGGGAAAAACAACTTTAGCTAATCAGATTATATCAGAACTTGGTTTAAAAACGCTTAAGATTAATGCTGATGAAAAAAAATATCTTGATGTTCTTAGTTGTTGCGATTTAAATAAATTAAAGGCGCTGGTTAGTGGATATGAGCTATTGTTTATAGATGAAGCTCAAAGAATAGAAAACATTGGACTTAATTTAAAGATTCTATCTGATAATTTAAAAGATCTTAAAATAATAGTTACTGGTTCTTCGTCTTTTGATTTGGCTAATAAAATTAAAGAGCCTTTAACTGGCAGAACTTGGACCTATAATCTTTATCCACTTTCATTTTTGGAATTATCCGAAACTTATAATCAATTTGAGCTAAATGACTTATTAGATAATTATTTAGTTTTTGGGGCTTATCCAGAAGTTTTTATTTTAGAAAACATGAAAGATAAAAAGAAGTTATTGGAAGAAATTACTCAAGCTTATTTATATAAGGATATTTTAGAACTGGATTCAATTAAAAAATCAGATAAACTTTTTAAACTTTTAAGGTTGTTGGCTTGGCAGATAGGTCAAGAAGTTTCCATTAATGAATTGTCTAATAATTTAGATTTAAGCTATAAGACAGTGGAAAAATATATTGAGCTTCTAGAAAAATCTTTTGTTATTTATCGTTTATCTGCCTTTTCTAAGAATCTTCGCAAGGAAGTGGTTAAAAAGGATAAAATTTATTTTTATGATTTGGGGATTAGAAATGCCTTAATAGACAACTTGAAGCCAGTGGTTGATCGCAATGATTTAGGACAATTATTTGAAAATTTTTTAATATCTGAAAGATTAAAAAAAATAAATTATCAGGAGTCTCCTCGAAACAGTTATTTTTGGCGGGTTTATACTGGCCAAGAAATTGATTATATTGAAGAAGTTGCTGGAAAGTTAAATGCTTTTGAGTTTAAATATAATAAGAATAAAGCTCGATTGCCATCATCTTTTTTGGCTAATTATCAGTCGAGTGAGTTTAGATTGATTAATAAAGATAATTTTTTAGAGTTTGTAATTTAGTGAGTAATGGTTTGTGGTTGGGTGCTTTTAAGTATTTTTATAAAAGTATGTAAATAAGTTGGTTTTTGTTTAGTGTTGTTGTTATAGTGGATGAAATATGCCTTTTTTGTCCACTGCGGTGCAGTATTTCTGAAATAATGTTAAACTATACATAGTTAATAAATTAAATTCATTATATGGCTAAAATCTGGCAGCTCATGGAAAAATTGCCTCAAGCAGTTATTGACGCCAACCCTAATCGTTCTCAAGTTCTTTTGCAGTTGCTTTATAACCGAGGAATGCAAAAACCGGCAGAAGTAGAGGCTTTTTTTGTCGAAGAGTTTTTTTCTGAAGAATATTTAAAACGCTATAATCCTTTTTTGTTTCGGGATATGGAAGAGTCCATTAATCTAATTGTTGGTCACATCAAGGCCGGCCACAAGATTATGATCTATGGAGATTATGATGCTGACGGTGTTACCGCCACAGCTGTCTTGTGGGATACTTTCAAGATATTAGGAGCGAAGGTGGACTATTATTTACCAGACAGAGTAACCGAAGGCTATGGCGTTAATAAAGAAGCTATTTCCAAGATAGCTAAAGATGATTACAAATTAGTTATTACCGTTGATACTGGAACTAGAAACTGGGAGGAGATTGAATATGCTAAGAGTCTAGGACTAGAAGTAATCTTGACCGATCACCATGCCTTACCGGAAAATCCCGATGAAATGCCGAAGTGTCTATTCATTAATTGTGCTAATCAAGAAGATGATTATCCTTTTAAGACTTTGGCTGGAGTTGGTGTTGCCTTTAAGGTTGTTCAAGCTTTGGTTTCTCGTTCTAAGTTAGATGAAGAGCAGAAGAAATATTTGATTGAAAGAAATTTAGATTTAGTAGCTCTAGGAACTGTAGCTGATATGGTTTCTCTTTTGGGGGAAAATAGATTATTGGTTAAGAGGGGTTTGGAGGTTTTAAATAGAACTAAAAGACTGGGCGTTAAAGAGTTAATTAATGTTTCTAAACTAGGGGCTAATGGTGCTAAATTAGATTCATGGAATATTGGTTTCCAATTAGGACCAAGGCTTAATGCTGCTAGTCGTTTAGGACATGCTAATAATGCTTTGGAATTGATTTTGTCTGATGATTTGGAGAAGGTTCAGCTTTTAGCTAGTGAATTAAATCAGAAGAATGTCGAGCGCCAAGAAATTACCGCTAATATTATGGCCTTGGTTGAGAAAGATATTGACCAAGCGAACGTCCCAGCTATTATTATCAGTGTTTGTGATTTAGAATACGATACGAAGACTGAGGGTGTTATTGGCCTTGTGGCGGGTAAAATCTGTGAGAAGTATTATCGTCCCACTTTAGTCATTACTAAGTCCCAGGACGGCTATAAAGCCTCAGGTAGGAGCATAGAAGAGTTTAACCTGATCGAGGCGATTGAAGATTCCCGGGAGTTCTTGGATAAATACGGCGGACATCCGATGGCTTGTGGTTTTTCTGTCTATGAGAAGGAAAAGTTAGATAAGTTCATAGCGATGATTTCTGAGATTGCTACCCAAAAATTAGCTGGTCTAGAATTAGCTCCGAAGTTGAGATTGGATGCTGTCTTGTCACCTCAAACTATTGATTTAGATATGATGGAGGATATTTCTAAGTTAGCTCCTTATGGCCAGAACAATCCTCAACCGAAGTTTGTTTCTTATGGACTCACCGTGATGGATGTTATGACTATGGGTGGTAATGGAGAACATATTAAGTTGCGTTTAGCCGATGGTTCTCGTAGCTTATGGGCGATAGCTTTTTTCAAGAACAAGGAATTTTCTGAAATTCAAATCGGATCAAAAGTTGATGTCGCTTACTATTTAGATATTAATAATTATAATGGTAAGAGTGAGGTCCAGATGAAAATTATTGATTTGGTCCCAGCTAAATAATTATTTCAAAAATATGCATCATAAAAAAATTATCATCTACACTGACGGCGGCGCTCGAGGAAATCCCGGACCGGCTGGTATCGGAGTGGCTATCTACACTGAAGACAAAGAGATAATCGAAGAGCACTCTGATTTTTTGGGTATTGCGACTAATAACCAGGCGGAATATAAGGCAGTAATACTAGCCCTTAAGAAAGCCCATTTATTAGAGGCAGAAGAGATTCATTTCTTTCTGGATAGTGAATTAGTGGTTAAGCAACTGAGAGGGGAGTACAAGGTAAAGAATCAAGATCTAGCTTCTTTGTATTTAGAAATTCACAACCTATCAATTCATTTTAAGAAAATTTCCTATACTCATGTTAGAAGAGAATTAAATAAAGAAGCGGATAGACTAGCTAATGAGGCGATGGATAGAGGCGGAAATATTTAGAGTATATAAAAAAAGACCGGAATTAATTCCGGTCTTTTTGTTTTTTAGAAAAAAGGATTTTTCCAATTATTATTGTCCCAGTCGTAGTCTTTTCGGTCATAAACTGTTTTGTATTTTAGGTATTCTGGGTTTCTGGCTTCGTATTGTTTTTTGAAATCAGCTCTTCTTGTTGAGCATGAGGAGCATTTCCCTAGTAGGTGATTTCTAGCTTTTAAATTACCTCCGTTATAATTGAATTTAGTTCCGCTAGATGATGGCGGATTTTCAAAATGCCATAACTCGTTATAAGCCTTAGTTGCTGCAATTAAATTAACAAAACCATTTTCAGCCATACAGTCCTGTAGTCTTAATTGTGACAATGCTGTAGCTGTCCAGTCTTTTTCAAATGCTTGGATGTCGACTGCAGCTCCAGAAAAATGTGATCCAGTGGCTTTGGAATTGGGACAACTAGCATTACAGGTGCTTCCAGTGGGTATATTGCACTTACCGTCTGAAATAAAATATGGTTTGCAATCAGGCTTATTGTTAAATATTGTCAATTGTCCTTGGTAACTTCTAAGCCCATCATTTACCACCATTCGATATTTATCGGGCCAT
>JBAXIF010000001.1:0-32788 GCA_037138515.1 Candidatus Falkowiibacteriota bacterium | reverse complement strand
TAATCGGACGATAAAGTTCGTTATTAAAACCATTATAAACTACTTTAATTTTTTTCAGCCAGGAATGGAGTTTGAAGAGTTCATTGTACTTTTTGCAGAGTGGTACTCTAAAGGAACTACTACCGCTATTAGCGGTACTTGGTCTTTGGATATATCCTTAGATGCTGGTGACCATAGTGTTTCCGTCACCTCTATGGATGATGCTGGAAACATATCAACCTCTTCTACGGCTCTTTTGGTCAGCATTGACACTAGTGCTCCAAGCACTCCAGCTATGCCTGATCTTGATACCGCTGATGATACTGGTGTTTCCAATACTGATCATATCACCAAGCAGAATGCTAACTTAACATTTCTTGGTACGGCCGAAGCTTCCAGTACGGTAGAGTTGTTTTATGATGTGACAAATTCAAAGGGAACTACTGTGGCTGTCGGTGGTAATTGGTCTTACACCACTTCTTTGTTTGATGGAACTCACGGTATCACTGTCACAGCCACTGATGTGGCTGGAAACAAGTCTGCCACTTCCAGTTCTATGTCGATAACTATCGACACTGGTTTGCCAAGCGCTCCTTCGACTCCAGACTTAGACTCGGCTGATGATGATGGTGCCTCTAATACTGATAACATCACTAGCTTAACTGACAATTTGACCTTTTCTGGCACAGCCGAAGCTTCTAGTACAGTTGAACTTTTTGCCGGATCAACTTCTAAGGGAACTACCACTGCCATTTTGGGTAATTGGTCGTTTGATATTTCTTTAGCTGCTGGTACTTATAATATGACGGCAGTGGCGACTGATGCGGCAGGAAATGCGTCATTAGCTTCGACTAATATTTCAGTGACCGTTGGATCAATTGGCTTCGCCTTTCCTTCCGAGCCTGATCTTGATTCAGCCGATGACACCGGAACATCTAATTCTGATAATGTAACTAAAAATACTACCGGTTTAACTTTTATTGGTAACGCCGAGATTGATAGTACTGTAATTATTTATGATGGAGCTACTCCTTTGGGAACCACTACCGCTACTTTAGGTAATTATTCTTTTAATCTTTCTTTGGACTCTGGTATTCATAGCTTGAGCGTTTTCTCTTATAACGCTACTTCGTCAGCCACTTCCACTGCTTTGTCTTTGACGATTGATACTAGTAACCCAGCCACTCCGTCCACTCCTGATTTTGATGCAGCTGATGATACTGGTCTTTATGATAACGATAATATCACTAAGAACACCTCTAACTTAACTTATTCCGGTACAGCCGAAACAGATAGTGTGGTCACTATTTATTTAGATGATATTTCTCGAGGAACATCTGTGGCAACTGGCGGCAATTGGTTGTTCAGTGGTTCTATCCCGGAGGGAACTCATTATCTGTATGTTACAGCTACTGATTTAGCTGGAAACATATCTCCAAACTCTGGTTCAATCATGATGATTATTGATACTACTAATCCAAATGCTCCTTCTGCTCCAGACCTTGATCCAGCTGATGACTCCGGTGTTTATGATTATGATAATATCACTAATATAGTTGCTGGTCTGACTTTCTCTGGTACGGCTGAAGCTTCCAGTACGGTAGAGCTTTTTGATGGAGCAGTTTCTAAGGGAACTATTTTTGCTTCCAGTAGTGCTTGGGTGTTAGATGCTTCACTTCCAGTTGGAACTCATAATATCTCAGCTAAATCTACTGACTTAGCTGGTAATATTTCTAATGCTTCTACTCCTAATGTGTTAGTGATTACTGATACCACTGCGCCTAGCACTCCTAGTGCTCCAGATTTAGATTCGGCTGACGATACGGGTTCATCGGATTCTGATAATATTACTAAAAATACTACTGGCTTAACTTTTTCTGGAACAGCCGAGGTGGATATGATTGTAGAGATTTTTGATGGAGCGACTTCCAAGGGAACTACTACGGCAGCTGGTGGCAATTGGTCGTTCGATATTTCACTTTCTGCTGGTGTTCATAGTTTGACCACCATGGCTATGGATGTGGCTGGAAATTATTCTTCTAGTTCAGCGGCTCTATCAGTCACGGTTGATACTAGCGCTCCAGCTGTTCCAAGTATTCCTGATCTTGATGCCGTTGATGATACTGGTTCATCTAATTCTGATAATATCACCAAGCAAGTTTCTAATAATACCTTTACCGGTACCGGTGAAATAGGTAGCACTGTCTCACTTTTTCGACAGAAGCCAGGGGAATATTTCCCAGCTGGATCAATGTTGGTAACCGATGGTACTTGGACATTCAATATGTTTATCAATCCTGGTGTCTATTCTCTTTGGGCTACAGCGGCTGATGCTGCTGGAAATGTTTCAGCTACTTCTACTATTCTTTCCGTGACGGTTGATACTTCGGTTGAACCGCTTCCTTCCGCTCCTAATCTGGATTCATCCGATGATACTGGTATTTCTAATTCTGATAATATTACTAGCAGAACGACCGGATTAACATTCGCTGGTACAGCCGAAGCTACTAGTACTATAGAGCTTTTTGATGGGGCTGTTTCTATGGGAACCACTACGGCTATTTCAGGTAATTACTCTTTTGATATTTCACTTTCTGCTGGTGATCATAGCATGTCTACGGTTGCCACTGATATCGCTGGAAATATTTCCACTACTTCGCCAATACTTTTGTTGGTAATTGATACTAGCGCTCCAGCTGCTCCTGGCACTCCAGACCTTGATGCTGCTGACGATACTGGATTATCATCTTCTGATCATATTACCAAAAACACCTCTGGTCTGACTTTTTATGGATCGGGTGAAACGGGAAGTGCGGTTGAGGTTTTTGATGGAGCTATTTCAAAGGGGACGGTTACTGCCACTAGTAGTAATTGGTCTTTAGATATTTCTTTATCTGATGGCGTTCATAGCATTACGGCGGTGGCCACTGATGCAGCGGGGAATTCATCTTCAGTTTCTGGTGTTGCCTCGATTACAGTTGATACCAGTATTCCTGTCACTCCTTCTGCTCCTGATCTTGCTGCTGCCGATGATACCGGAATTTCTGATTCTGATAATATCACCAAACAAACAGCCAACTTAACCTTTACTGGCACTGCCGAAGCTTCCAGTACTGTTGAATTCTTTTGTGATGGTAGTTCTAGGGGAACCACCGTGGCTGTCGGTGGTACTTGGTCTTTTGATAACTCTCCAGTTATTGGAACCCGTGTTATAACTATTAATTCTACTGATGTTGCTGGAAATGTATCAGCTACCTCTAGCTCTCTTTCTGTGACTATTGATAACGCTCTTCCAACCGTGACTCAGGTAACTCCAGTTCCGACTCCAACTAACGACACGACACCTAATTATACTTTTAATTCCACTGAGGCCGGCACTATCACTTATGGTGGAACAGCTGGATGCAGTTCAATTACTACTTCAGCCTTGGTGGGCAACAATACCATTACTTTCAGCACTTTAGCTTCTGGCGCTTACTCCTGTCAGATTACTGTGACCGATACAGCTGGAAACGCTAGTTCTATATTACATGTTAATGATTTTACGGTTGATACGGTTGCTCCAATTATAAGCGAAATGACAACGGTCGCAACTCCGACTAACAATACAACTCCTAGTTTATCATTTCATTCCAGTGAAGCGGGAACAATTACTTATGGCGGAACAGCTGGTTGTACTTCCACTACCACTTCAGCCGTTGATGGTCATAACACTATTATCTTCAGCGCTTTAGGTTCTGGTACTTATTCTTGTACTATTAGAGTGACTGATGCGGCCGGTAATCAAAGTAGTGTTTTTAATATAAATACTTTTGTGGTCGATCTCATCGCCCCAACCATTACTGGCGTTACTTCTTCTGTTAATAACGATACTTATAACTTGGGTGAGATTATTCCAATCCAAGTTAATTTCTCTGAGGATGTTGTGGTGACTGGTGTCCCTCAAATAACCCTGACGACCGGAAGCCCAGCTACTACTGTTGTTGATTATAGTTCTGGCTCAGGTTCAAATTCCTTGATTTTCAATTATACTGTGGCTACTGGAAATTTATCAGCTGACTTAGATTATTCGGCTACGACAGCCTTAGCTTTGAATAGTGGAACTATTAAGGATGAGGTGGGAAATAATGCCACATTAACTTTAGCTAGTCCTGGTGCTGCTGGTTCTTTGGGGGCTAATAAAAATATAGTGGTTGATTCCAGCGCTCTAATTATTACTATTACCGCTCCAACTAATACTTCCAATAGTGCCATAACTGACACCACTATCCATATTACTGATAGTGATGGCGTCTTGGTGTCTGGGGTTAGTGCTAGCTCTTCTACGGTAATCTTTGATAGCTTTAATTGTACCCAAACAGATGCTAATACGGTTGATTGTACAATCAATATTACTGGTTCGGGTGATTTAACTATCAATGCTATTGATAGTTTGAGCAATCCATATAGTGCGACTGAAAGTGGCTATATAATTGATACCACATTCCCAGAAACTTCTATTACCGGTAGCCCTGAGTTAACCACTAGTTTAACTGACGCCACTTTTACTTTTAGTTCAAATGAGTCTGGAACTTTTGAATGCCGTTTAGATGGCGGAGTTTATGCGGTTTGTACCAGTCCCCATACTTATAATAACTTAATCAAGGGATCTCACACTTTTGAAGTCAGGGCGATTGATGACTTATCAAATACTGATGCCACCCCAGCTTCTTTCACTTGGACTATCAATGGGTCTGTAGCCTCAGTTCCAGCACCAGTTCCTCCTAGCGTTGGCGATGGACAATCTGTGGTTGTTGTTCCTCCAGGTGAATCCCGTCCGCTTTCTCCGATAGTCAGTGGTGGTGTAAATGTCTTGCTGTATCCTAGTTCAGAATTATATGCCCCAGTATTGATCAGCAGTACTTATACTCAAGAGGAACATATCATTAGAATTATTGACCTTGATCTACTTAACAATATTGCTACCATTCAAATTGAATCTGTCCCAGTGACAGTGAAGATAAAATTGGACGAGACAGCTAATGTTGATTTAGATGCTGATAATATCCCAGATATCTCTGTGGAGTTCGCCAATCTTAATGTTAACCTGATGGAGCTAACTATCAAATCATTGTTAGGTGAGAAACCAGTTGTAATAGATCCAGCTACCTATGATCTTGCTTTGGCTAATAAGTTAAAAGGCAGAATCTTGCTTCAGGTTGAGTCTCACGGCGAAGCCTGGTATGGCAATCCGAAAGATGGCCAAAAATATTATATGGCGAGTGGTGACGAGGCTTATCAAATTATGAGAAAATTAAGTGTCGGAATCACTAATAGCAATTTGAATAAGGTTAAGACTAGTGCTGCTTCTAGAAAGAAGTTCATCGGCAAGATTTTCTTGCAGGTCGAATCCCACGGCGAAGCTTATTACATCAGCTCTGATAACCAAATAACTTATCTGAAAGATGGCGCTGCCGCTTATCAGCTCATGAGAAAGAAAGGGCTTGGTATTACCACTAGTAATATCAATAAGATTCCAACTGGAGTCTTGAGTAAATAGTATTCTTAGATTAAATATAAAAAGCCCAGTAGAAATGCCAGGCTTTTTTGTTTTTACTAATTGATTTTTGACGATAACTATGGTATTATTCATTAATAACAATGATATAACTATATAAATATATGGAAGGAAAAAATTTTGATATGAATTACAATAATCCGATAGAAGATCCAATTGCCCTAAACAAGGCAGAGCCCATCAAGAATTTGGAGCGAACTTTTTCTAAAGAACTGGCTCAGGATTTAAGAGATGAGACTGCGCATAGTTTAAGAGCGGCCCGCAACTTGCCGGATAATTTTAAAGATCTCGATAAAGAAATGAAAGGGATTAAGGATCTTCCAGCAGGATATGATGGCTGGCGGGAAGCTAAAGAAACTTTTGCCGAAATGAGAAAAAATATTTGGGGAAAGATTTTTCAGACTGAAAAATACAAAGAACAAGAAGTGATTTTAAATAACTTTTTGAAATTCAAAAAAGAAGATGACCTTGAAAGAGTCCAACGTAACTATCAAAAAAAATTTGATGAGATTTTACAGAACTGTCCTCTAACACCCGAAGAAAGAGAAAAATATCTATCAACTGAGGCCATGGAAAAGATGCCTCTAGAAGATTATCTTGTTTTGTTAAAAAGATTGTCTGGTGAAGCTTTCTATCATGTTACTAGATATGGAATCAGAGAGAATACTTTTGCTTCCCATACTACCGGAGAGGGAGAACTGGTTGATGGTTTTACGCCACTCTTGAAGGATGGAAAGATTAACTCTTGTACTGCCACGATTATTTCTAATAAAGAAAGAGCTAAACATTCAATTAATAAAAAATTTTTGCAAGAATCTAAAGAAGAAGGATTGTCTGTCGATGAGGTGGTTGATAAAGTCCTAAAAGGTTATGATACTGATTATTTTTTAGATAGAGAGTCAGTCCATTTTTCTTATGGCAAGGATCTTCATAAGATGTATGGTGGTGAAAATAATTATAAGTTCTATTTCTATTATCCGGTTGAGTATATTCTGCAGAATGATTTTTCTTATTCCACTCGAGAGGGCCAATTAACCATCGGTAACGGCTATATTCGTAATAGCGGAGGAATAGAACAGCAATATAATGATTTTGAGATCTTTAATTTTGGTAAAGGCGTCCCAGTTGATGCTGGAATTTTATGTATTTCTGATGATGTTCGGGTTGATCCTGAAACTGGATCCCAATATCTATTGCAGAATGGAAAGCCAGTAGCCGATGAAAATGGAGAACTTAAAAAACCGGAAAAAACTATCTCTAGCCAAGAATATTGGGAGAATTATTTTAAGCTTAATCCTGAACTAAAGCCAAATAAAATTATTTATGGCAGATTTGGTACTGGATCATATTATGATAATAAAGATTTAAAGGACTGGGCCGAAACCAAAAAGATTTATAAGCAACCTGAAGATAAAAAACAGGAATTTGAAGAATATCTTAAAGACACCAAGAAGATTTTAAAGGAAATCTTTACCGAGGTTGTTAGTGAAGAGTTTGATTCTAAGTAATATGAGTATTGATTTTAATGTTTTTAACATAACTATTCTTGTCCTAATCATTATTAATCTAATTTCATTATTAGTGATGTTTTGGGATAAGAAAAAGGCTGAAGGAGGGGAAAGAAGGATAAGTGAAAAAGCCTTGTTTTTGTGGGTTTTGTTTTTTGGCGGAATTGGAATTTATTTAGGGATGTTTTGGTTCCGACACAAAACCAGAAAGTGGTATTTTTTGATTGGTGTTCCGCTCTTGATAGCCACAAATGTTTATTTGCTGATTAAATTGTTTAATATTACGAATCTACCTTTTAATTTTTAATTTTAATGTTGTGATAGGTGTTAAAATTGTGTTATTATTTTATTATCAGTTATTAAAATAAAATTATGTCTAAATCCAAAAAAGCCTTCACCCTCATCGAGCTCCTTGTTGTGATTGCCATCATTGGCATCTTGGCTACTATTTCCGTTCTAGCTCTCTCTAATGCCAGGTCTAAGAGTAGGGATGCTAAAAGAGCTGGAGATGTGAAACAAATCCAGACAGCTTTAGAGTTATTCTTCAATGATAATAATAGATATCCTACTACAGAAGAATGGAATACCGGTAAGATTTATTCTACTAGTACTGGAGCAACCTCTACTTACATGCAAGTTATCCCTAATGCTCCCACTCCAGCTGATGGAACTTGTACTGATACTAAAAATACTATTAATTATACCCCAAGCTCTGATTGGGGTTCGTATTCCATCTCTTTCTGTTTAGGTAATACCACTGGAACACTTACCCCTGGACCTAAGTGTTTAACTCCAGGCGGAATTATTGATGTGGATTGTTCACCTGTGGCCGCTCCTTCGGCTCTTTCTTATACTATTCCTTCTGCTGGTTTATTTGTGGCCGGTACGGCAATTTCCAGTCTTACTCCTGTTGTTTCCGGGGTAGTTGATAGTTATTCGATTTTACCAGCTCTTCCGATTGGACTTTTATTTAACGCTTCAAATGGTCAAATTACCGGAACTCCTGTCGCTGCTATGAATCAAACAACTTATACGATAACTGCGACTAATTCGTCTGGCTCTGTGAGTTTTGATCTTGCTCTGTCGGTTTATGGTACCGTTACTGGTGTTAGTGGTGGAGTTTGGCTTGATCGTAATCTTGGCGCTACTCAAGTAGCGATAAGCAGTACTGATAGCGCGGCTTATGGTGACCTTTATCAATGGGGTAGGGCGGCTGATGGTCATCAAATTAGGACTTCAAACGCTATCGCATCTTTATCACCCACAGACACCCCCGGGCATGATAGCTTTATTATTAATATTAATTCTCCATACGACTGGCGTTCTACTCAAAATGATAATTTATGGCAAGGAGTAAATGGAATTAACAATCCTTGTCCGGCAGGTTTTAGAATACCGACAGAAACGGAGCTGAATACAGAGGCTTCAAATTGGAGTCCTCCAATGTATGTTTCAAGTGCTTTTGCCTCACCTCTGAAATTAACAGTGGCTGGCGATCGAGGAATGACTTTCGGTAGTAGTTCTGTTTCTGAAGTTGGTGTTCTTGGAGTATATTGGTCAAGCACTGTAAATGGTACTGGTTCGCGCGGTTTATATTTTTTTGGAGGAGGTAGATATATGGCTGATACTCCTCGTACTACAGCTTTTTCTGTTCGGTGTATTAAAGACTAACTATTTATTGACAAAAGCATAGCATAATGTTATGCTTTTTTGTTAACTAATTGTTCATTTTAATTTAAAAAAGGAGGCCACATGTGCGTTATTATAGTTTATGGAATACCAGATAAGACTAGTAATAAAACTATAAAAGTTTTGTTAAATAAGCTTATTGAAAGTATTCACGGAATTTCAGAGTTAGGACTTAAAGAAAAATTAATTCCTTGCCATTTTCCTCAAGATTTAATTCCTCGAGATGCTAGTAGTGAAATCACTATTTTAGTTGTTGGTTTATTTGATCATCCGATGACTAGAACTGTTGAGGTGAGAGAAAGACTAGCTATTAGTCTAGAGTCTAAGGTCAGAGAATTATTTCCACTATCAAAATTAATCCAGTGCCAGATTAATTATTTTGATCCTAGGTCGGGGTTCGCTTATTCTTCTAAAGAGGAATAGGGTGAGTGTTTAAAATTTTTTAAAACCAGGTTATTTAATCTGGTTTTTTATTTTTTAAAATGATATCATAGAGAGATAGAAAAAAAATAATGACAAAAAATTATGTTCAAGTTATCTTCAAAGTTATCAGCTATCCTATTTTGTTCTTCTGTCATTATTATAACTTCACTATCGGTGTTGCTTGTTTCCACTTCCAGAAAGATTGTTCTAATTAATGAAGCTTTGGCGATGGAATTAAACTCGGTTAATAGTCCGCATCTCGTTTCAGATAAGACCGTGAAACAAGAGATGGTAGATGAGAAAAATTTTATCAATTGTGACTGCGAAAAAACTTTTACCGGAGAAAAAGACATAACTATTAACTCTCAAGTGATTGCCGCTTTCGTCAGCGGGACTGATTTGGGGGTGAAGAACTTGGATAAGAACGCTGAGTATCGACAATTCTATGTTGACGCTGCCGGAATGTATCAAGGAGAGATTGGTGGCAAGATAAAGATTTCTGGAAAGCTGATTGGCATCACTTGTGCTTATGCTAATTCGGTTTTTGGAGAGTGTGTGCCAGAGATTGAAGCCGGAAAAATAGAAGAGATTAAATAATTAATATTTTTTGTATATGCCAATGTTAGTAAATGGAATTAGGATCTTGTCGGTGGTGGTTGTTAAAAATGATGGCCATGTTTTGGCTTGTCCTGGTTTTGATACTATCAAGGGTAGTAATTTTTATCGTTTGATTGGTGGTGGAGTGGAGTTCAATGAAGACTCCTTAACAGCCTTGAAAAGGGAAATTAGGGAAGAACTAGATTTAGAGCTAGAGAATTACCGCCTGTTATCAGTTTTAGAGAACATTTTTGTTTATAATGGTAATAGCGGTCATGAGATCTGCTTCGTTTATGAAGCAGAATTTAAGGATAAGACTAATTACAAGCGAAAGAGCTTTGAGATCCTAGATGGTGACAAAGCTTTTCAGGCTATTTGGGTAGAAATGACAGAGGAGAACAAGAAGAAAGTCTTTCCCGGGGGAGCTTCTGATTTATTATAAAAACAGCCTAAAAATCTGCTTTTTTATTATCATTCTCTACCTATTGACAGATATTATGTTTTGTGATACAATTATCTTAATTAAATCGAATCTTAAATCAAACACAAAACACAGTCATGAGCGAAGCAACAACAGTAAGCAAAGAAAACAAAACTAAGGAAAGTAAACTTTGGATGTATTATGGATTATTTATCGTAGTTTTAGCGGTTGTCTCCCAGGTTCTTTCCTAATATCCCATTATTGAGTTAAAAAACATCGTATAAAACCTTTAAAACCCTTCAAAAAAAGGGTTTTTTTATTATAACTAACTATCTGTTGACGCATATATTCTTTTATGTTAATATTGATCCAGTTAAATTGAATCGTACCTTTAAGAATAAAAACAAAAAAGTGTAATTATGAAGAATGCCGCTAAGCACGAAAAAAGATTATGGATTTACTATGTTATAGTTATGGTTGTTATGCTTGGTATTACTTATTTCGTTTCTGGGTCATTATCTTAATAACAAAGCAACATTATTAAATAAAAATCGTTTTAAACCCTTTAGCAAGCCCTCCAAAAGAGGGTTTTTTTATTGTGCTTATGATATAATGGTTATTGAGATTATTACTTTTAAATTAATTTGATATGACTAAAAAAACTGTTTTGATTACCGGTTCTCGCGGTGGTATCGGTCGCGATACCGCCATTGCTTTAGCTTCTTTAGGTTATCACGTTATCGCTACAGTCCACCTTGAAGAATCAGTCGATGCTTTGAAAGACTACGCTAAAGAACATAACGTTTCCTTAGAGGTTTTCAAGTTGGACATTACCAGTGCGACCGATCGAGCAAAATTATTGAATTTAGATATCGATGTATTGATTAATAACGCTGGAGTTGGTGAATCGGGATCTTTGACTGAGGTGCCGATGGAAAGAATGCGATTAAACTTTGAAACCAATTTGTTTGGCACTATGGAGCTGACCCAATTAGTCTTGAAAAAAATGATGCAGCGTGATTCTGGCCGTATTATCTTTATCAGTTCCATTGCCGGTCGAATAGCGATGCCTTTCTGGGGGTCATATTGTATGACTAAACATTCTTTGTCAGTGGGTGCTGATCTTATGCGACAGGAGTTGAAGAAGATAAAGTCCAAAATTAAAATTTCAGTGGTAGAGCCTGGCACTTATCACACTGGCTTTAATCAGAGAGTGATGGCCACTAAATATACTTGGATGGACGAGTATTCTTATTTCTACAAGATAATTGGGAAGATTAAAAAGGAAGAGGAAATGACTTTCAAAATATTAGAAAGGAAGACTACTAAATCAATTGTTAATAAAATTGTTCAGGCCGTAGAGTCTGGCAGTCCTCGCTTGCGCTATGTCGCTCCTTGGTGGCAGGCTTTGTTTGTGAGGGTAAGTAGAATATTGGGAAAATAATATGACAGAAGATAAAAAACAAATAAATGTCAGCGCCGCAGTTATGCAGAAGGACGGTAAGTTTTTTGTGGCCAAAAGAAAGAGTGATAAATCAACCTTGGCTGGTTTTTGGGAATTTCCAGGAGGGAAGATAGAAGCTGAAGAAAGCCCAGAGGAATGCTTGAGACGAGAATTACAAGAAGAATTTGAGATTGATACTAAAATTTTTGAGTTATTGATTAATTATACTCATGATTATGATTTTGCTCAGATCAATTTTTCGGTTTATCGAGTAGAGCATCTTTCTGGTGATTTTATTCCTTCTGATCATGATGATATGAAGTGGTTGGAGATTTCCGAATTCGATCAATATGATTTTGCTCCGGCTGATTATCCGATAATCGAACATCTTAAGGGGTTGGAATTTTAATATTTTTTAAAATTAAGGCCATGGACAAAATTGTACTTTTTTATTATAATATCAATATAAGTTAAAAATATGACTAAAAAACTTGAAGTTATAATTAAAAAGATTAATCCTATCTTGATAAAGCATCAAATCAAAAGAGCTTCAATTTTTGGTTCGTTTGCTCGGGGTGAGGAAAATAAAGATAGTGATATTGATTTATTGATTGAATTGGGTAGGGTCGGTGGCTTAATGGCTATGGGCAGATTAAAGATGGATTTGGAAGATGCTCTGAAAATAAAAGTTGATATTTTGACTTATCGTTCCGTGAATCATTTGATTGCGCCCCATATTAAGAAAGATGAAATAAAAATTTATGCTAAAAGATAATAAAATATTTTTACAGCATATTTTGGAAAGTATTAACTTGGTCCAGGTCCACACCAAGGGTGTTAAGCAGGAAGATTTTATCAAGTCTTGGCCCTTAATCGATGCTTCTATCAGAAGGATTGAAATTATAGGTGAGGCAGCTAATAAAATTTCTTCCGATTTTAAGATTAAGCACAAAGAGATTCCGTGGCGCGATATCATTGGGATGAGAAATGTTCTAATCCATGAATATTTTGATGTTGATGAAGTTGAGGTTTGGAAAACCATCAAGAAGGATTTACCAAAATTAAAAAAGCTTATTAGTCAGGCTTTAAAGTAAAATTATTTGATATTGTTGTAGAATCACTCTTTTTAGGGTGATTTTTTGTATTTGAAAAAATAAGGGATATGATTTAAAAAAACATTTAAAGATGTTATAATATATTAGGATTTTATAAATTAATTTTTTTAATCATATGGCGCGAATTATCGGACAAGGTTATTCTTTCGACGACGTTCTTATAACCCCAAAATATAATCGGGTCTTGTCCCGTAAAGATGTTTCTTTTCGGACTCAGTTTACTAAGCATCATGAAATTGAAGTTCCATTGGTAGTGGCTAACATGGACACTGTCTGTGAAAGTGCTATGGCTATTGCTATTGGCCGTTTGGGTGGTGTTGGAGTTATTCATCGTTTTTTGGATATTGCCGCTCAAGTGGAGGAAGTAAAAAAAGTTAAAGCGCAGAATTTGTTAACCGCTGCAGCAATTGGAGTGAAAGATTATATGGATAGAGCGAAAGCCTTGATTGAAGCTGGGGCTGAGGTCTTGGTATTGGACATTGCTCACGGCCACTCTAAATATGTTGGAAAAACATTAGATTATTTAAAAGCTAATTATCCCCAAATAGATATTATGGTGGGAAATATTGCCACTAAAGATGCCGCTGAATATTTTATTAATAAAGGAGCGGATGCTGTTAAGGTTGGTATTGGCCCTGGTTCGATGTGCACTACTCGTTTGATGACCGGTGCTGGTGTTCCTCAGATTACCGCTATTATGGATGTTTATGAAGCTAGCCAGGGAAGAGTGCCGATTTGTGCTGATGGCGGTATTAAAAATTCTGGTGATGTTGTTAAAGCGCTTGGCGCTGGAGCTAACACTATTATGTCAGGCTCTATCTTTTCCGGTACTGATGAGGCTCCAGGAGAACTGATTGATAAGGATGGCAAGCAGTATAAGGAATATCGAGGCATGGCTAGTTTTTCCGCCACCCTGAAGAAAATGACTTTAGATGGTAAGAAGGAAAGCGAGATCGTTAATATTGAAGGAGAGGCCACTCTCACGCCTTACAAAGGGTCTATAGTGCCGATAGTCAAAAGGCTTTTGGGAGGAATTGCTAGTGGTATGACTTATATGGGTGTCAAAGATATTGAAGGTATTAAAGGTAAGGCTGATTTCATTTCCATCACTTCTTCCGGTATTCATGAAAGCATCGCTCATGGTTTGGATAAATAATAATTTTTAAAATAATTACATGAAAATCAATAATATTTATGCTGGTAGCTGGGTGCCTCGAACTACTCTTCATCTAGATGAATTTTATCATTTCTTGTCGGAGGGCAAGAGTCATTTGAATTTAAATGATAAAGAGTTGAAGGCTTTAAATGCCAATTTGAATATCCATGATTTGAAATTATCTGAAAATGGACAAATGATTGTCGCTAAAATGGATAAACTGGATTTTAAATATTATGAGGATGGACTGATTATTACTTGTAAGCAGGTCACTGACTTGAAGAAAGACTTCAAATATCTGGGTGATTTTTCGGTTAACAATCTATTCAAGGCTTTTTCTTATGTTTATAGCGTTGGCGCTCCAATCCCTAAAATATTTACCGCCATCTTTTCGGTTTTGCCCTTTATCGTTACAGTTTCTGAGGCTAAGCCGAGCGATGTGGAAAAATTATTTTTAACCAAGAATGAAAAGATTCATAAGGTTATTAATGGTGATAATGAGCAGATTTATTTTGGTGAAGAATTAATTGTAATTAATAGTCAGAAAGATGACTTAGAATTGATTAAGAATTTGATTTTTATTGAAGATTGCCGTAGCCAGTTTAATAAGATCCTAAATCTCCATCGTTTTATCTGGGAAGAGGTTGATAAGATTAAGCACCAGAAAAAATTACCTTATAACAATCTACCTATTACCCGTGACACTTTAATGGAGCTTAATAATGAAGTTCTTTTCTTGTCCTCACGTTTATCTCAGATTAAGTTTTTGTTGGCCGGTAAAAAGGATTTGATTAATATTTTGTCGAATAAGAAAATTAAGGAATATTTAAATGATAATTTTTATTCACTAGAACAAACTGGTGGTTATTTATCAGATCTTTGGACAATGACCGAGAGTCATGTTAGATCAACCCAAGAATTAATCACTTCGCTTTATCAGGAAAGCACTCAGAAGCAATTGAATATCTTACAAATCATCTTTATAGTCAGTGCCGTCGCTTCAATTATCGCTCTGGGTTCAATTTATGGTTTTGATTTTAAGGCTTATGATGGCGCTGGCAATTTAATGGCTTATGGTAGTACTGTTTCTTTCACCTTTTTTGATTTAGCCCGCTTCGGTTTTTCAGCTTTAGGTCTAGGGCTTTCTATTTATGTGATTTTCTTCTTTGTTTATAATAAGATTTCATATTCAAAAATTTCAAGCGGTGATAGCTTGCAAGATAAAGAGCTAAGAAATATCAAAAAAATGTTCCGGTAATTTATGATAAGAATTAGCCAGATAAAAAAATTGTTAATTATTATCCTATTCTTTTCGGGAATATTTTTTGCTTCTCCAGTCCAAGCCCAAGAACAAGTTGATCTTCAAGGTGATGCTGACTCAGCTCAAGCAGTAGTCCTAAAGGTTTTAGAGGAAAAAAACTTGGTTCGGGAAAATGGTCAGACAGTTAAACAGCAGAACTTGGAGCTGGGAATAGTCACTGGATCTTTGAAAGGGCAAAAATATGAATATAATGGTATTTCTAGTTTAGATGTGGTTAGTTCTAATGCTTACAAGGTTAACGATAAGGTGGTGGTTAATTATAGTCGAGGTGATGATGGCAAATACGTTTTTTATGTTACTGATTATGTTAGGAGCTCAGCGCTCTTATGGCTCTTGATATTGTTTGTTGCCACTATTTTGGCTATCGGAGGCACGAAGGGTTTTAGGTCGCTATTGTCATTGTTATTCAGTTTTATCGTTATCATGAAAATTTTGGTGCCGTTGGTATTGAAGGGTTACAACCCTTTGGCTGTTGGATTGATTATTGCCACCATGATCGCCTTAGCAATCATTTATCTGACTGACGGCTGGAATAAAAAATCTCATTTAGCAGTTGTGAGCATTCTTCTGTCATTAATGTTAACAGCCATCTTGTCGATTGTTTTTTCCAGTCTTTCGAGACTGACAGGAACAGCTCAAGAGGAGGTCACCTATTTATTAGATGCTACGCATCAGATGGTTAATTTTAAGTCGCTTTTACTTGCTTCTTTTATTATTGGTACTTTGGGTATCTTAGATGATATTGTTATTGGTCAGCTAGAAGCAGTGAAACAGATTAGATTGGCTAATCCGAAGTTAAGTGATCTGCAGACTTTTAAAATGTCTATTGCTGTTGGTCGGTCTCATTTAGGAGCTATTATTAATACTTTATTTTTAGCTTATGTCGGTGCTTCTTTCCCGTTAATTTTGTTATTCAGTCTTGGTAATGCGCCGTTTGTCAGCTTTTCAGATGTCATTAACAACGAAGAGGTAGCCACAGAAATAGTCAGAACATTAATAGGTGTTATTGGTCTTTGTTTGGCAGTTCCGATCTCTACTTTATTGGGCGTTTGGTTTCTACGTGAGGAAAAGAATGGGATAATTTAACAAAGTTCTTAGGTTGTGTTATAATTAAGGTGTTATTTATAATAATTAAAATAAAATTATGAAAAAAAATATCGCTATCGGATTAATTGTTACGGTCGTTATAGTTTTAATTGGAGTTTTGTTATATATTTATATTCCTAATAATTTTAAATCTTATTTTTCTGGAAAAAATGGTGGTGACAGCGCTTTAAGCGAGGACCCTTCCTGGAATAATGTTTTGAAAAGAGGGGAGTTGATCGTCGGTGTTAATATGCCCTATGGTTCAATGGAATTTTTAAATGAGCAAGGAGAGGCCGATGGTTTTGATATTGATATTATTAAAGAGGTTGCTAGTCGATTAGGACTTAAGGCTCGAATTGTTAATTATGAATGGGACAATCTTTTTCCAGCTGTAAAATCAGGTGAAGTGGATGCTGCTATTTCTGGTATTGGTATTACGGTGGATAGAGGAGCTGAGATGCTTTTTAGTACCCCTTATATTAATGCTGGCGCCGCTTTGATTGTTAAAAAGGATAATGAAAGTATTAAGGGAGCTGGTGATTTGGTTGGTAAAAAAGTTGGAGCTCAAAAAGACACTATTGGAATTGAAGAAGCTAGAAAATTAACTAATCCAGAATTGGTTATAGCTTATGATGATTATAGTGATAAAATTATTGAAGATTTAAAAAATGGAGAAATTGATGTTATCTTGTTAGGTTATGAAGCTGTCTCGGGAGTTATTAAAGCTAACTCTGATTTAAAAATGGCTTGTCCTCCAATCAATGAAGGTTTTGTTGGTATCCCAACTAAATTAGGAAATAAGAGTTTTATGACCAGAATTGATAAAACTTTAAAAGAAATGAAGGCGGATGGTACTATTAATAAGATTGAAGATAAGTGGTTAGCTATAACTGAATAAATTATAATTTTTTCAAAATAAAAAACTGTCCTGAGTAAGGACAGTTTTTTATTTATTTTCAAAGTATTATTCAGCTTGTCTCATTGGGCAACCAGCGCTTGAGGTTGTGTTAGTGTTTGCCATCGGGCAACCATTTTTTTCTTGACCACAAGTTGAGCTGTTGTTGTCTGTTGTGGAGTCAGTATTTAACATTCGGCAACCACCATCTTTTTCTTGACCATAAGAACGTCCTCCTTCAAATCTGTCATTATTTCTTGATGCGACGCAGACTCCCATAAAAAAGATTACTAGAGCTGCACAGAATAAGATTAAGATTCTCATCCAAGGCTTATTCATGCAAGAGCAGCCAGCCATTTCTTTGCCGTGGCCACCACAACAAGCGTGTTCGTGTTTTTTTGTTTCTTCCATATTGTTTTTTTATTAGTAAATTAATCCTTAAATATTATTATAGCGCTTATTTATGGTTTAGTCTATTGGATTAATATTAAGTTCCTTTAGTTCTGATATTGTGTTAAAATATTAGAATATAAGTAATAATTATATTAACATGAGAGATAAAAGAGCTTTTACCGCCCTGGAAACCATAACAGCCTTTTTTGTTATTGGTCTTTTGATTGCTATTATTGTTTTAGTTATTAACCCCCAACGACAGATATCTGAGACTAGAAACTCTCGTAGGATTTCGGATACTGGGAGCATCTTGGAGGCTATTAGTAGTTATGTGATTGATAATAGTGAGTTTCCTCCAGGGATTGATGGCCAGTTGCGTGTTTTAGGTACTGCTAAATCGGGTTGTGATGTTAGATGTTGGAGTAGTTTGCCGGTTGAAATTGGTACTACTGATTGCTTGGATTTGAAATTATCACTAATACCTAAATATTTGAATAATATTCCAACTGACCCTCTTTTGGGAACGGTAGAAAAAACTTATTACGCTGTTAAAAAAAATAATAATAATCGGATCGTAGTTTATTCTTGCGGTTCAGAACTAGATAAAGACCTGACTATTAGTCAATAACTTAAATTAACATGAAATACGATATAGCTATAATTGGTGGGGGAGCGAGCGGGATGATGGCGGCTATCAGAGCGGGTGAATTAGGCGCGAATGTGGTTTTGTTGGAAAAAAATCAGAAATTAGGCTTAAAACTTTTGGCAACTGGTGGTGGTCGAGCTAATATTACCAATCTTAAAAGTGATCGGGAGTTAGCCGACACTTTTGGTGTTAATGGTCGTTGGCTTTTATCATCCCTTAGCAAGTTTGGACCCGAGAAGTTAATAGAATTCTTTAATAACCGGGGGCTTAAGACTAAGGTTGAAGATAATAATCGGGTTTTTCCTAAAAGTAATTCAGCTCAAGATGTGCTTCAGGTTTTAATAAACGCATTGGAAGCGTCTCAAGTTGATGTAAAATTTGGGGCAGAGGTTAAAAGTGTGGTTAAGGTAGATAATTTGATTAAAAAAGTGGTGTTAGCGGATGGTCGTGATGTTATTGCTGATAAGTTTATCCTTTGTCCTGGTGGTAAATCATATCCGCTAACTGGTTCCAGTGGTGATGCTTATAAATGGCTCAAGCAATTAGGCCATCAGGTTGTCTCTCCGCGGCCAGCCTTGGTTCCAGTTATCTTGAGAGATAAATTCGTTAAAGATTTGGAAGGATTGAGCTTGAGCGACGCTAGAATTAGTTGTTATCGTGATAATAAGAAGCTTTGTTCGACTGTCGGACCGGTAATCTTTATGGCTAACGGTTTAAGTGGTCCAGCTATACTCAATATGAGTGACACTATTGGCCAATTAGACCCCAAGGGTCTTCAGATTAGAATTGATCTTTTTCCTAATTTGGACTTTTCTGAATTGGATAAACAAGTACAAGCTGAATTTGGTTCCAGTACTAAGATGATTAGAAATGAACTTGGTAAATTAGTTCCACCAAAAATGGTTGATACTCTGATTAGATTGTCTGGTATTAATTCTGAGAAGAAACTAAACCTGATTAATCGGGAAGAGCGCAAAGTCTTAGTCCATTTGCTTAAAGAATTCGATTTGAATGTCTTCGGTTTAGCTGGATATGATCGAGCCATGGTTACAGCTGGTGGGATTGATTTGAAGGAAGTAGACTCTCGTACTATGAAGTCTAAAATAATTGAAAACTTATATTTAGCTGGTGAAATTTTAGATTTAAATGGCCCAACTGGAGGCTACAACCTGCAACTCTGTTGGACAACTGGCTATGTGGCAGGAGAGAGTGTGACAAGGTAATAAACTGAGTGATAAAAGATAAAAAACCCTGTAAAATCAGGGTTTTTTTGTTATTTTTGGTTTTATCATTGACATTTATATTATTTTATGTTAATATATAAGTTCGAAAGTCCCCAGTAATTATACTCCGGACTTTTTAATTTGATAAAAACATAATATGAATTTAAGTCTAGTAAAAAAAATCTGTTTAGTTTCGGCCTCTATTGTTTGGTGTCTTAGTCCTTATGTCGCTATGGCAGTTGATGCTCAAGGTCAAGAACAGGCTTTAATCAGTCCAATAACTACAATTATTGAAACTAAAGACCTAGTAGAGCCCCAATACAAAGTAGTTTCAGTTAGTACTCATAGTATAACTGCCTATACATCAGAGGTGGCTCAATGTGATGCTTCACCTTGTATTACGGCTAATGGTTTTAACGTTTGTAAAAATAACGAAGAAAACGTTATTGCTGCAAACTTCTTGCCATTTGGTACTAAAGTTCGAATCCCTGAACTTTTTGGTGACCGGATCTTTATCGTCCAAGACCGTATGAATCGCCGTTTTCCTACTCACGTCGATGTTTGGATGAAAAATAAGAAAGACGCTATTAAATTTGGTACTAAACCAGCTAAAATTGAAGTGGTGGTGGAAAATGTGCTATAATTATTAATATAAAATAATTAATATTATAAAACTATGGAAATTACTTGTAAAAAATGCGGTATGCCTTTGGATGATAAGACTAAGTGTGTTTGTCACCCAACTCTATGTGTTTATTGTTGTGAGTGTGCTCCAGACTGTGAGTGTGGTTGCGCCGAAAAGAAGAGTGTTTTATAATCAATTTGATTAAAATAAAAAAAGAAGGTCTAATTAAGGACCTTCTTTTTTTGTGGTCAAAAAATTTAAATTCTGGTATAATTTAGATGGTTAATAATTTAACTTATTTATTATTTTAATACAAAAATATGGAGAAAAATGTTACTAGTCCCGAACAAAGAGGGCTGATTTTAAAGATTGTCTTTATTATCTTTGGTTTTGCTTTTTTGGGTATGTCTTTTTATATCAATTTTCAAGCTAAAAAAATGATGTCTTTAGAAAATGAAAGAAATAGCGCTATTATCCCATCGATAGTGGTTCCATCTCCAATTGATCCGTTGGTAAATAGTTCGACTCCGATAGAGCAGCCAGCACTTGGAATGGCTAATCCAGCCTCAACTAACTGTATTGAAAAGGGGGGCTCTTTAAAGATTGAATCTAAGACTGATGGTTCTCAATATGGTATTTGCTACTTTGATGATAATCGTCAATGCGAGGAGTGGGCAATGATGCGGGGCGATTGCCCTGTGGGCGGGCTAAAGATTACCGGTTATATTACTCCAGCCGCTACCTTCTGTGTTATTTCCGGTGGAAAATATATTATCACTAAACAGTCTCCAGAGGTGAATGCTGAAAATGAAGAGGGAACTTGTACTTTTAATGGCGGTCAGGTTTGTGACGCTTCTAAGTTCTATGATGGTTCCTGTTCTTCTATTAAATCGGAATAATAATTTGTATATGAAGAAATTTATAATTTATTTTTTTAGTGCTTTAAGTTTAGGTTTGATATTTTGGTTTTGGGGAAAAAATTCTGGAGCTCTGATGTGGGGTGATCAATCTGATGTCTTTGTGTCTCTGGGTCGTTTAACTGGTCTTTTAGCAGCTTACTTTATATTATGGCAATTATTACTGATTGGACGTCAACCCTGGTTGGAAAAATCTTTTGGCTTAGATCGTTTAGCTGGTCTCCATCATTTAAATGGAATTTTTAGTTGGTTGTTTATAATTTTACATCCAGTATTTTTAAGTATTGGTTATGGATTGGTTCTTGGTCAGAGTACTTGGAGCCAGTTTATTAGTTTTTTATTTGAATGGGATGATATGTTTCCGGCTTTTATGGCAACGATAGTTTTTATATTAACTATAGTACTGTCAATTGTTACGATTAAAAAATATTTAAAGTATGAGGTTTGGTATTTTGTCCATTTAGCTACTTATTTAGCTATTGCCTGGGCTTTTGGTCATCAATTAGAGGTGGGTTATGATTTGCAGGATAAGGTTTTTGCCGTCTATTGGTATTTACTTTATGTTGGAGTAATTGCTAGCTTGGTTTTTTTCCGTATACTCCAACCTTTGTATAATTTTTATCGCTATCGTTTTTTTGTCTCTCAGCTGGTGATAGAAAATAATAATAATATTTCAATTTATATTTCTGGTCGAGGGTTGGATAAATTTCCGGTTTCGGCTGGGCAGTTTTTTATGGTCCGTTTCCTGAATAAGACGGCCTATGAGTCCCATCCTTTTTCAGTTTCTTCTTTGCCTGGTCAAAATTATCTACGTTTTACTGTCAAAGCTCTGGGGGATTTTACTACAAACTTGGAACAGAAGATTAAAGTGGGGGATCAAGTTATTTTAGAGGGCCCTTACGGCTTATTTACCTCTAGCCAATCTAAGAATAAGAAAGTGGCGTATATTGCTGGTGGCGTGGGAATTACTCCAATTAGGTCTTTGGTTGAGGAGTCGGTGGGGAAGAAGGATGCTATTTTGCTTTTAGCTAATAATAAATGTGAAGATATTATTTTCTCTGAAGAGTTGGACGACCTAGTTTCTAAAAGTAATGGCTTACTGAAGATAAAACATGTCTTAAGCCAAGCCAGTGATTTTCCTTGTGAGTTGGGTCGGATTGATGAAGAAAAGATAGTTCGTCTGATACCGGATTATTCCGAACGTGATTTTTATATCTGTGGACCAGCAGTTATGAGGAAGTCGATTGTTAAGACGTTAAAACATTTAGGAGTATCATCTCGAGCTATTCATTTCGAAAAATTTTCTTGGTAATAATTCATGAAACTAATATCTAAAAATAAAAAAATTGCTTTTACGCTGATAGAAATGTTATTAGTGATTTTTATCATATCAATTTTGGTAGCAATAGTTATTTTGGCTATAAATCCTTCTAAGCAATTAGCGGCTACCAGAAATTCTAGTCGTCAAATGGATATTTCTACTATTTCTAATGCGGTTTATGAATACGCCATTGATCATAATAGCCAGATGCCGGTAGGCATCGATAATAATTGGAGGGTTTTGGGTTCGTCTGCTTCCGGCTGTCAAATTTGGTGTGGTAGTAATGGCAGCTCGGCCTTATCTTATCTTGATAATTCCACTATTAGTTTTGGTTCTGGGGTTTATAATAATACTCAATATGGATCATATTTAGAGTTGAATGCGGCTGGAAGGACTGCTGGCACCGGTTATTTTAATTCTGGTATTAAGGATGCCTCGGCTTCCTCTAAATGGCAAAGTATTTATTGGTCACCCAGCGCTCCTTATGGTAAAGAATTGCCAAGCTCTGCTCAATCTGAAACTGCTTATAATTCGGCTAACGCTAATATGAGCGGCAATGTCCTGCTTTATCATTTAAATGAAACCAGTGGTCTAGTGGCTGATTATTCAGGACAGAATAATAACGGCACCTCAGTTGGTGGGGTAACTTACAATCAATCAGGAAAAATTAATAATTCCCTTGGCTTTAATGGTACAACTAGTTATTTGTCAGTGCTTAATTCTGCCAGCTTGAATCCGGTTAACGGAGTTACTTTAGAGGCTTGGGTTAATTGGAGTATTAATCCAAGTACGGGCCAGCCCTGGGCTAACATTATTAATAAGAATGCTGATAATCAGTATCAGATTCAACATAATCAAACCAATACTCGTTTTGAGTTGGCTGTTATGACAACTTCTGGCCGATCTTATATCCTTTCTAACACTCAACCAGTAATGGGCGTCTGGTATCATGTTGTAGGAACTTGGGATAACACCAGTAATCAAGTTAGAATTTATGTTAATGGTGTCTTGGAAAATTCTAGTAGTAGAAGTGGATTTTTAACAACCTCTGCATCTCCTATTAATATTGGTCGTCGAACTACGCCTGATCGTTATTTTAACGGGAGATTAGATGAAGTGGTAATTTATAATCGAGCTTTATCAGCGAGTGAAATTTTAGATCACTATCGTCGTGGAGCACTTCGTTTGAAGCTTCAGGTTAGATCTTGTGCTGACACCTCCTGTGTTGGTCAGAATTTTATCGGTCCAGATGGGACAGCTGCTAGCTTTTATTCTGAGGCTAATAATACTTCTTTAGCCCCAGTATCCTTTGCTCTTACCAATTTAGCTGACAATAGATATTTCCAATATCGGGCAATATTAGAAACAGATTCTAGTACGGTTAGTCCTAATTTTTTAGCTGTTACTGTTAATGCGTTATCAACCTCAGAATTAACTAATGATAATTGTGTTGATTTGTCTTCTGATTTATCACCTAAATATTTAACAGCTATGCCTATCGACCCTAGCTCTGGCACTAATAGCCAAACGGGGTATGCTGTTAAAAAGACTGATAATGGTCGCTTAATGATTAGATCTTGCGGTTCAGAGTTGGGTAAAATTATTGAAATTATTAAATAAATAATTAGTACAAACAAATAAAAAAGGAGGTTGTCATGAGTCAGAAAACGATTGATCTTTCTAAATCTAAAGACCTGCTTTATTTTAAAGGTTTAGGTCTTATTACTGGAATTACTACGGCTAATTTTAAAGTACCTGATAAAGACGAATATTTATTACCAGAAGAACATCTTTTATATCTTCTGGAGGGTGACTATTTTGTTAAGTCAGATCCAAAGAGGTTGGCTAAGATAGTAACTCTCAGTCCTAATCATAACCGGAATTATTACTCTGATGATGCCATTATTTTTTCCGGGCAAGACAGAGGTTTTAGTCCGGTGATGATAATGTCAGGTGGTGATGAGCCGATGGTAGTTCTTTTCAGTCCTAAGTCCGGTCTAGTCGCGCTTGTTAATGGTAGCTGGGAAAATATTATTTTGAATTTAGTCCGCTCCACCATTGGAGTTATTAGAGGAAAATTTGATATTAATGTTTCAGACCTGCTAGCCTTCATTTGGCCCGGACTCTGCCGTGATTGTTTTCATCCGGGTGAAAATTTATTTGATTATTTAGTGGTTGAAAACAAAAAAATTGATTTGAGAAATAATCTTTTCAAACAATTAACTGAAGTTGGGGTTAAGGAAGGGAATATTCATTCCACTAATCTCTGTTCTTCTCACAGTCGGCATGAGTCTGGTTACTTTTTTAACTCTGAGAGTCGAGACAAGACTGATGATGTTTCAAATAGCTTGCTGTTTGTGAAAATTGATTAATTTCAAAAAACCTTTCTAAAAAGAGAGGTTTTTTCTTAATTATAGCATTGACAAAAATATAGTATTGTAGTATATTATTTAATAATTAGTAACTTGAAAACAAAAATAAAATATAAAAAAGGAGGAATAAATCATGTTAGTATTTGAAAAATTAAGACCAGTTGAAGCGCTTTATTTGGTATCGCGTATCAGAAAAGAAGAATTTTCGATAGAAGATTCTTTCAAAGCCGTGATGGTCTATTTGACCGTTATGGATTTTATCAAAATAGAGGACAATAAATTTACTTTAACTACACAAGGAGTTTGGTCACTTTCTACAAAGTGCACTTTAAGAGATTATGAATTAAGTGTTATCACCGCCTTAAACAAAGGCGATGACATCCAAGAAATTGTAGATATTGTCGATTGTTACAGTTTTCGAAAATGTTGCCTGAACAATGGTATTTTGATGAAAAAATGGGTAAAGTTTTTTCGTTTTTTCCCAGCTTTTGTCACAACACTTACTACTGAGGGTGATGAATTATTTTTTGATTTAATGCACATTGAAAGTGAACTGGAATCATTAATTGCCTCTAAGAAGATGATGTATGCCGATGGTATATCAAACGCTTATGCTTTTCCTAAAATGATTTCAGGAGATGATTTTAAGGAATATACCAAGGATGTTATTAATGTTTCTGAAGGAGTCACTTCTCTTAAATTAGCCGTGGCTGTTTCAAGCCTTTGTGATAAAATAACTGACGATTCATCAATGTTGATATCTCCAGTTAATTTTTCCTCTTCGTCTGTTTAAAGAAGTAAATAAAAACAAAAATCCAACAAAATTGTTGGATTTTTTATTTGACTGAAATTAATTAATATGTTATAATTTTATTGTTCTTTTAAAATCATTATTTACTAAAAATATCTAGGAGGATCTACTCATGAAAAAAATTGTTAGTTTTATTGTTATTTTTTTTAAGAAAGACTTGCCCAATAAAATGACTAGAGTCGGATTTTTGTTGTTATGTTTGGCTGTCTTAATGCTACCCGTTTTGTTTACGTTATTTTTTTATGATCCAAGCGCTATAATATCATTGATAGTTTTCATTTTTTGCGGTTTAATCTTCTTTGGAGTCATCTTCTTCTTTTGGGGAATGTATAGAGCTTGGCGGGAAATTAATTATATAATGAACCTATAAAACCCTTAAAAATAGGATTACAAAATTAAAGCTTTCTTTTATTAGGAAGCTTTTTTTATATTCCAAATTATTTCTGTTGACAATATAAAAAATGATTTAATATTCGCTTCTGGTTTGTTGTTGGGATGTTAATAGCCTTATCCGAATTCATTTTTCATTGTTTTTATTGGCTTATTTCAACTGTTGATTAGTTGCGGTTTAGTGCTAAAATGTATATAGAAAAAAGATGAATGTCAGTTGACGTTGGAGTTCTTGTGGTTATATCTAAATTAAAAGATTTGTTATAATTTATTCATATTTATTATTAAATAAAATATATGAGATCCAATAAATCATCTCTCAAAACTGCTGGCGTCTATTTCGTCTTGGCAGTTTTTATTTTTACTAATTTTCTGCCTTTAAGAGCGTGGGCGGAGGATTCTGATGTTGTGGTTAGTCAGCCGACAATGGAAAGTGTGGCAACAACTGACGTTATTGCGCCTACCATCTCAGACCAACCAGCCACTGAAGCTCTTACTGAGAATCCAGCAGAATCAACTTCCGTGTTAGAATCTATTATTAGTGCTCCAGGGGAAGCTGTTTTGAAAGCTGATGATATAACTCCGGTTGATGATAATATTGTTTTGCCTGACAAGAGGGTAAAGGATGTTGAATTACCAACACAGCAAAAAAGCTTGATGTCCCTCCCGGCTGCGTCTACCCGTGGCAGCGCTTCTCAGCCAGTGACATCAAAGTCTTTGAAATTAGAACCTAATCAAAATAATGGGGCGTTGGTTTTTGTTTATCCCTTGACCGTGGTTCCTGGTCGAAATGGTTTGCAGCCCGATTTGAAATTATCATATAACAGCCAACAGAAAGATGATGATAATGTTTTTGGTCATGGTTGGTCTTTGAATATTCCTTATATTGAAAGAATTAATAAAAAGGGAACTGATCAGCTTTATACTCAGGATTATTTTTCTTCCTCTTTAAGTGGTGAGCTCGCCTCTACTTCCGCTGGCATTTATGCTGCTAAGTTTGAAAATGGAGATTTTCTAAATTATTCCTTTTCTAATAATCAGTGGTTGGTTAAAGACAAGTCCGGTAAGCAATACAAATTCGGTTATGCATCTGGTAGCCGTTTAGATGACCCTAATAACAGTGATAATGTCTATCGTTGGTTATTGGAGGAAGTTCGTGATACTAATAATAATTATATTAAATATACTTATTATAAAGATGGGGATCAGATTTATCCATCTCAAATTACTTATACTGGACATGATACAAGTGATGGTATTTTTACTGTCAATTTTGAACGTAGTTCTAGAACGGATGTTAATAAGAATTATAAATCCGCTTTTTTAGTGACGACCAATTATCGTATTTCAGAAATTAATGTAGCTATTAACTCCTCTTGGGTGCGTAAATATAGTCTGGATTATACGACTGGTGATAATAGTTATCGCTCTTTATTGAGTGGTATCACTGAGTCAGCTCGAGACGGTGATTTGAATGAAACCACTATTCCGGCTACAACCTTTGATTATCAGAATAGCACTGCTAGTTGGACTCATAGTGATAATACTTATAGCCTTCCAGCCGCTTCTGATGGCAAGCAGAGCGCCTTTGTTGATGTTTCTGGCGATGGCTTACCTGATGTTCTTCAGTCTTATGAAAATGCTACTTCGACTTACAAGGATACTTGGGAAAAAAGCACCAGTAGTAATTGGGCTTTGAATTCTAATTTAGAGCCGCCAACCCTTATTAGCAAGTTGGAGACACGTGATGGTAGTCAGACAGATTTATGGGATCAGGGAACTAGATTAGCTGATGTTAATGGTGATCAGCGCCCTGACTCCATTCAAGGTTTAGATGGATATCAAGGCACCGGAACATATGTTTCATATCTTAATAGCACCAGCACTGGATTTGTCCAAAATTATGATTGGGTTTCTCCTGTCGGCTTAACTCAAGCTCCGGATGGTAGTGGTAATGGTGGCAGCGTAGAGGATTATGGTGCTGTAATTACTGATTTGAACGGCGATGGATTGGCTGATATTACCAGGCAATGGAGCGGTAATTACCAAGATACTTATTTAAATACCGGAAGTGGTTTTGCTACTAGCACCAGTGCTTGGAACACCTCGGTTGATTTACGGTTTCCCTGGACTCAAAGTGCTGATTTAAATAGCGATGGCTTGCCTGACCTTATTTATTCATATTGGAATGATAATCTCAGTTCTTATGATGAATATAGTTATTTAAACTCTGGTAATGGTGTTTGGGCTACTAGTAGCGAATTTGTCACTCCTAAGAATTTTGTCGACAGCTCTAATACTGACAGTGGCGTCCGTTTCATGGATATTAACGGTGATGATTTACCAGATGCTGTTTGGGATTCAACTAGTGCTGATAGATCTTGGATAAATACTGGAAGCGGATGGTCAGAAAATACTTCTTGGACACTACCTTTTACTGCTGGAGATTTAGTGGATGAAAAAATATTTGTTGGAGATATTAATGGCGATGGATTGGTTGATTTTATCAAAGGTTATAATTGTGAACCAGGATCTAATTGTCAGAATACTGATGTTTATATTCATGATGGCGTCGTACCTGACCTACTTTCAAGTGTTACTTATCCGCAGGGAGGTTCCAGCGCTATTGCTTATCAGAAAAGTGCTCAATATAAGGATGTAAATGATAATTTGCTTAATCCACAATTGCCGTTATTAATTGATACGGTTAGTCTTATCGCTGATAATGATGGACTGGGTCAGATGGCAACTACGACTTATGCTTATTCCGGTGGTAATTATTATTTTAATAATTCTTCTAATCGTCAGTTTGCTGGGTTTGAAAAAATTGTAAAAACCAGACCGGATGGCACTACTGAAACCAGTTATTATCATCAAGGTAATGATTCCGCTACTAGCACTTATGAATTTGATGATCAATATGCCAAGATAGGCAAGGCTTATCAGGTTGATAATAATAATGCTTCAGGAATCTTGTATCAACGTACTGTCACTAAATGGCAGACCGCTAATCTTTCTACTGATCATTATTTTTCCTACCCGACTCAAATTATAAGCCAGCAATATGATGGTGGTAGTAATCACGCAGATACTGCCACAACTTATGTTTATGACGATTATAGTGGTAATGTTTTAGAGCAATATGAATGGGGAACCGTTACTACTACTGATCCATTTAATTTTACCGATATTGGTACGGATAATCGTTCTACTTTTTATACTTATATCAATAATCCACAAAATGATGTTACGGTGCTGTCTTTAGTGATGCTTCTTGATAATGGTAGTAATGATTCTAAAAAAACAAGATATTATTATGACAACTTATCTTATGGCGAGGTAAGTGAAGGTAATAATACTAAGACGGAGAATTGGGCTGGCGGAAGGTCTTATATATCTTCCTCTAAAACTTATAATGATTACGGTTTGATAACATCGGAAACTGATCCACGTAATTATGTGACCAGCTATGACTATGATTCTTATAATCTATATCCTATTATAGTTACTAAGCCATTAAATATGGTCAGTAGCTATGCTTATGATTATACCTCGGGACAGCCAATTCAGATAACTGATGAGAATAATCAGATTTTTAAATATACTTATGATGGTTTCGGCCGTTTGTTGACTGAACAGATTCCGAACGAATATCATTTTAGGGAAATAATAAATACTCCTCTTTATGACGACCCCGCACTGAATTCTTATTATCAGTTAGAGTACAGTGTTATTGATAGCAAGGGGGATTGTAATGGAAAAGGTCGCTCTCTTACTTACTCAACTAGTACTGGAAAATTTGGAAAAGGCGCTAGCTTTAATGGGATTGATTCAAGAATTGCATTTAGTGATTCAATGAATATGGTTGATTGGAATTCAACCTTAACCCTTAATATGTGGGTTAAGCCAACTGGAAGTGGTGCGTTATTTTCTAAATATGGATCTACCGAATGGAATATGTTGAGCCGTCTAAATTATGAAGATGGAATTGTCACATGGGATTATCAAAAAGAATATTCTTGGTCGAGATTAAGCACCCCAGTTAATTCTCTTATTATTGGCGATTGGAATATGATAACCTTTACAAGGGATGACAATGGCATGAGAAGAATTTATGTTAATGGCATGGAAAAGGCTAGTGGTGGAGCTGGTTGGGTGCAATCTACGGCTAATTCATCTTTATATTTTGGAGTTTTTTATGATGGTGATCTAAATAATTTCCCTGGCTATCGTCCTGGAACTCCTTATACCGGCAGTAGGGAATTTTTACCAGCTCAGATGGATGATTTGTCTTTTTTTGGCAGAACCTTATCTGGCTCTGAAATATCGGATCTCTATAATGGAGATTTAGCTAGTTCAACAGCGACATTATTAGATACTGGCTTTATAGAACCGACTAACGATATTTATAGTTATAATTGGGATAATGCTAGTAATGCTTATGAGGAGGATAATAATTTTGCCACAACAGTAATAAGTAGTTCTGGGAACAGCCAAGCCTATAATGGTTTTGATTTTAACTTACCTTTAGAATGGGTAAATATTATTGGAGTTGAGGCTCGTATAAAAGCTAGGGTTGACAGTAATATCGAAAATAATTTGAAGGTTCATACTTATGGGTTGACTGCCAGAAGCATAACTTTAAATACTGAAAGTACATGGTATACTGTTGGTGGTCCTAATGATTTAGCTGCTGATTATTTAAGAGTTAGTGATAATTTTTTTGGGATGAATCCATCCATTAGTCTAACAGCTGAGGGTGCCACAGATACAATTTTTTATGTTGATGCTATTGAGTTTAAGATTTATTATACTGTCTCCGTTGGCCATGATTCCGAATTTAAAATTCCGACTGGTACTGGAACTTATGGCAATGATTGGAGTGATCCTGCTTACGGCTATCAGGAAGATGGAAACTCTGCTTATGTTGAGCTTAATGACTATGATATAGCATTCCAATCTTATGAAAATTTTAATTTAGATATCCCAGCCACGTCAACTATCAGTGGTATTCAGATTTTAGTTAATGGGCATTTTTCTTATGACTATTATAATCAAATAGGTTTAGAGATTAATAGTACTAATAATGGTGGAAGGCAACTAGTACTTGGTTACTTAGGATCTGATTGTACTAGCACTCAAAAGTTCGGTAATTATGGTGAACTCTTTGGAGAAGAGTGGTCTCCGGACGACTTTAATGATAATAAATTTTATATTAAAATAAGCGCGGAAAACAGTGGTAATACTATTATGTATTATTTAGACTCTGTTGGTGTTAAAATTTATTATACTTTTCCAGATGAAAATCCTAATCCAGTTGCTCCAACTACCACACCTTTCACAACTAAACGCTCGATAACTTATAACGATACTCCTAATTTGTCTTCTAATCAGTTGGCATATAGCCATGTTTCAAGTTCTAATCCAGATACTGATGAATATATTCTGTATGATGGTTTAGGCCGACCTGTCAGAAGTATAAAATCACAAGATGATGGAGTGCTATATGCTGATACAGAATATGATTCATCAAGCCGGGTTTCTCGCCAATCAGTGCCATATGAACAATCTAACTTTAGCTCTGTTTATGGTGGATATGGGGCAAGTGCTGGAATAACCACTACTTATGGTTATGATGCTCTCGGTCGTTCAACTACGATTAGTGATACTAATGGCACAACCACTAATATTTATAATGGCAACATGATGACTGTTATTGATTCTGAGAGCAATAGTAAGTCTTATGAGCGTGATGGCTTGAATCGCTTAATTGAAGTAATTGAAAACAATCAAAATAATACTTACCACACCTATTATGATTGGGATGCTCAGGATAATCTGATTAAGATTACTGACGCTGAAAATAATGAACGTAACTTTATTTATGATAGTTTGGGTAGACGCACCTTTGCAGATGATTTACATAATCCTAGCGATCAGACTTATGGTTCTTATTCTTATGAGTATGATGAATCCAATAATCTGATAGCAGTTTCTACTCCAAATAATGACACTATCATTTATGATTATGATGCTTTGAATCGCCAGACATCAGAAAGATTGATTAACGATAGTCAGCCACGTATCAGTTATGATTATGATGGCTGTGTTAATGGACAAGGAAAGCTTTGTGCTGCCACTCGTGATGACGGTCCGGAATATTCCTATACCTATACCAATAACGGTCAGGTAGCCACTGAAGCTGTCACCATCAATAATTGGTATAAGACCACTGCTTATCAATATGACAGACAGGGAAATATCACTAAAATCACTTTGCCTGATAACAGCGAGGTCAGATATAATTATGCCGAAGGCAATCCATATAATCAGCCGACTAGCATTACCTGGAAGACAGCTCTAGCCACCTCCACCACTCCAATCGTCAGTAACATCACATACAACGAAGCTGGTCAGCCAGAAACTATTGAGTATGCCAATAGCCGCACTTCAGAGTATGGCTATGATAATAATCATAAATACCGCCTAAGCAACATCACTACCGATGCTTCTTCCGGCAATTATCAAGATGTTAATTATACCTGGACTCCAGCCGGAAACCTGTCATCAATCTCTGAAACTGGCAATGCCGGATTAGCTCGGAATGTCGACTACAGCTATGACAACCTCTACCGCTTAACCGAATCAATTGCCACTGCTAGCAGTACCACCATCTATGACCGGACTATGACTTACAGCCCAACTGGCAATATCCTATCCAAATCAGACCAGGGAAGCTATACTTATAGCAGTATCAATAGTACTAATCCTCAAGCTGTCACTCAGATTGGAACATCCACTTTGTCCTATGACAACAATGGTAACCTATTAGACTACAACTCCGATTCATATGAATGGAATTACCGTAACGAGATGATGGAGACTGTTATTGGTACCGC